>NZ_DATKQC010000075.1:0-22258 GCF_035532915.1 Edaphobacter sp. | reverse complement strand
TTACCGTTCTGCGGCGACATACGCGTGCGCTTGTGGCGGGGATTCTGGTTTGCCTCGCGACCTTCGTTCTGTTTTATCTGATGACGGTGTTTGCGCTGTCGTGGGGAACAACCGCACTGCATTACAGTCGCGGCAGCTTTCTGCTCATTCAGCTCTTTGGCATTCTTTTCTTTGCGATTCTGATTCCTGTCTCGGCGCTAATTGCTGAGCGGGGACGGAAGCCGGTGATGATGGGGACGACAGTGCTCATCGGCCTCTTTGGCTTTGTGCTTGCGCCGCTCTTCACTGCGGGCACGGTGGGAGCGACGGTGATGATGGCGCTGGGACTTGCACTGATGGGCATGACCTACGGCCCGCTCGGTACGGTGGTGTCCGAGCTGTTTCCCACTCCGGTTCGCTATACCGGCAGCTCTCTTGCGTTCAGCATGGCTGGAATTCTGGGAGCCTCGCTCGCTCCTTATGCCGCGACGTGGCTGGCAAAGACCTATGGGCTGCCATACGTCGGCTACTATCTCACGGCCTCGGCGGTGCTCACCTTTGTGGGGCTGCTCATGATTCGCGAGACGAAAGACGATGACCTTACCGTTGCCTCCGATTGAGGATCCGCTACGACGTCGTCAGCAGCTCTGATTCGGCGAGTGGCGGAGTGAGATGGAGAACAGGAGCAAGCCAGTGGCCGGTGTGACTGGCGGGGTTGGCCGCGATCTCTTCCGGCGTGCCGGTGGCGACGATCTGGCCGCCGCCGCTGCCGCCTTCGGGGCCCATATCGATGACCCAGTCGGCGGACTTGATGACGTCGAGATTGTGCTCGATCACCAGCAGCGAGCCGCCGCCTTCGATGAGTTTGTGGAAGGCTGCAAGCAGCTTGGCGACATCGTCGAAGTGGAGACCGGTCGTCGGCTCATCGAGGATGTAGAGGGTTCGGCTGCGGGCCTTGGCTGCCGCCTCGTTCGTGGCTGAGCGTGAACTGATGCTGCGGGCGGTGGCGAGGTGCGAGGCCAGCTTGACGCGCTGCGCTTCGCCGCCTGAGAGCGTGGTGGCGGATTGGCCAAGCCTGACGTAGCCGAGGCCAACCTCATCGAGGACGTAGAGCTTGTCGACGATCCTGGGATGGCCCGCGAAGTAGACCAGCGCCTCCTTGACGGTCATGTTGAGCACGTCGTAGATGTTTTTATTTTTGTACTTGATGTCGAGGGTGGCGGATTTGTAACGGGTACCGTTGCACTCTTCGCAGGGTAGCTCAATGTCGGCGAGGAACTGCATCTCGACCGTGACGGTGCCATCCCCCTCGCAGACGTCGCATCGTCCGCCGGGAACGTTGAAAGAGAAGTGGCCAGCGGTGAGGCCGCGGCGCTTGGCATCAGGCTGCGAAGCGAAGAGGGCGCGGATATCGTCGAAGGCCTTGATGTAGGTGACGGGATTGGAGCGCGGAGTGCGGCCGATGGGCGACTGATCGACGAGGATGACGTCGTTGAGATGTTGCGTACCCGAGAGTTCGCGGTAGAGGTGTGCCGGATCGCCGCCCTCTGTCTGGCCAAGCGCCTGCATCAGCGCACGATAGAGCACTTGGTGGACGATGGTGGATTTGCCGCTGCCGCTGACTCCCGTGACGACACAGAGCAGGTTGAGCGGCACATCGAGATCGACGCCGCGCAGGTTGTGAATGCGCGCACCGGTCAATTTGAGGTGCTCGCGGCCCGGCTCGCGACGAGCGCGGGGAATGGGAATGGTGGCGCGGCCGGAGAGATATTTGCCGGTGATGGAGTTGGGATTGGCGGTAACTTCGGCGACGGTTCCGGAGGCGAGCAGGTGGCCGCCGAGTTCGCCCGCGCCGGGACCGAGGTCGAGAAGATGATCGGCAGCGCGGATGACGTCGGGATCGTGCTCGACGACAAGAATGGTGTTGCCGAGATCGCGCAGGTCCTTCATGATGCGAATCAGCTTAGCGGTATCGCGGGTGTGCAGGCCGATACTGGGCTCATCCAGTACATACAGTGCGCCAACGAGGCGCGATCCCAATGAAGTCGCCAGTTGGATGCGCTGCGATTCGCCGCCCGAGAGCGTGGAGCTGAGGCGGTCAAGCGTAAGGTAGTCGAGGCCGACCTGATGCAGGAAGCGAATGCGCTGACGGACCTCTTCAAGGATCTTTCCGGCGATCTCGGTCTGTGCCGGTGATAGCTGCAGATTATCGAAGAACTCCTGTGCGCCTGTGATGGTGAGCGCAGAGGTCTCGCAGATATTGCGATCGTTGATGAGGACGGCGCGAGCTTCGGCGCGGAGACGCTGGCCGCGGCAGTCGGGGCAGAGCGCATAGCCGCGATACTTCGAGAGAAAGACGCGAACGTGCAGCTTGTATTTTTTGCGTTCGAGCGCGGCAAAGAAACCGCGGATGCTGGGAAAGCTGCCGCTGCCGTCTTCGATGAAGCGCTGCTGGTCAGGCGTCAGATCGTACCAGGGAGTATCGGTGGGGATCTTCGCGGCCTTCGCGGCGCGGATCATCTCGCCGTGATGCGGGCGGTACTTCGTGGTGGTCCATGGAGCGATGGCGCCCTGGTTTAATGTCTTCGACTTGTCGGGGATGATGAGGTTGGGATCGAAGTCGATGGTGTTGCCGAAGCCCTGGCAGCGCGGGCAGGCGCCATAGGGATTGTTGAAGGAGAACAGGCGCGGCTCGGGCTCGCGGTAGGCGCGATGACAGGTGGTGCATTCAAAGGCCGCCGAGAAGCGGAGGTGCTGCGACTCTTCTTCGTCTTCACGCGCGACGGTATGGAACTGGATCTCACCGGACTCGCGGTAGCCGGTCTCGATGGCATCGACGATACGTGCGCGGGCATCGGGGCTGATGGCGAGTCGATCTGCGAGGACGAAGATGGGCTTCGCGAAGTCGAGTTCGAGCAGCGATTCCGGCGTGGAGAACTCGACGACCTTGCCCGCTTGAAAGAGCCGGTTGTAGCCGCGACGGCGCAGCTCGGTAAGGCGCTCCTTGAGAGCATCAGTGATGTCGACGACCTTGGGAGTGGCTACAGTTTTGGCGGATTTCTTTGCGGCGGTCTTCTTCGGCTTGGGAGCGTCTTCTGCGATTGTTTCGGTCGCGGCCTGCTGCATCGGCTCGAGTTTGATCTCGGCGCGCTCGATTGGGAAGAGCGCATAGGTTCGCGTGCCTTCAGGCAGGGCAAGGAGCGAGGAGACGATCTCGTCTACCGTGTCGTGTTTGACGATGCCGCCGCAGTGCAGGCAGGTCACCGTGCCGCAGCGGGCGTAGAGCAGGCGCAGATAGTCGTAGATCTCGGTCGCGGTCGCAACCGTGGAGCGGGGATTGCGGGTCTGGTTCTTCTGCTTGATGGCAATGGCCGGAGCGAGGCCATCCATAAAATCTACGTCGGGCTTTTCGATGCGCTCTAAAAACTGGCGAGCGTAGGCAGAGAGCGATTCGACGTAGCGGCGCTGGCCCTCGGCATAGACGGTATCGAAGGCGAGCGAAGACTTGCCCGAACCGCTGACGCCGCTGACGACGGTGAGGGCGTTGTGGGGGATGTCGACGTCGATGCCCTTGAGGTTGTGGGTCCGTGCGCCGCGGATTGTGATCTGATCGTTTTTTTGCTCACTCATGGCCAAACTTCTATTTTCAGGCATGAGGTGTGGAAATGCTAATTAACCGGGATACGCGGCATCACGCAACATAGGATTGCAGCGCTTACGCCGTTGAAGTCTGAACGAAGGCCCAGATCGTCTCCAGCAGCATGGGCCACACAATCACCATCGTTACCAGCCAGCCGGCTCTTGAACCGATCGGGCCTTTGGCATCGCTGTAGACGATGAGGCAAAGCACCGCGTTGGCCAGATAAGCGGTATCCAATCCAATTAGACAGGCGCGAGTTGGAGTCCGAAAGATATGCCGTCTGCGCAGATAGAGAATGGCCGCGCTGGCGATGACGATGCCAAGACCCAGGCTCAGCACCGCGAGGCGCTGCCATGCGCTCGTTCCGGCGAGATGCAGCAGAAACGGAAGCTCGACCAGAATCGTTCCGAAGATCGAAAGACCAATCACGATCCAGAGAATGCGTCGTCCGCCAGGCGTGGAGAGCCGGTTTGTAAACAACGCGCGCAGACGAAGCCAGAGAAGAGGGAATGCCAGAAAGAACGGCGCGCCCACAAGGGCATGCCACCAGTTTCCCTGATGGCCGGGAACTCTCAGCGTTACGGCATCGAGTGGCGACGTGTTGACCGCGAAGGGGAGGAACACGACGATCACGGCCAGCAGCGAGATCAGTAGCCCAAGGGCATTGAGTGGCGCTGAACTTCGTACTTCTTCGAGCGACGTAGAGGGAGTATTTTCTTCTCGGTTGCGCATTATTACAAAGTACGCAAGTTCAAGGGCTTTAGTTCTGTTGCGGTCGAAAGATTTCGATGAGCAGAAGGCACGCGCCGATGACGATGCAGCTGTCAGCTACGTTGAAGTCGGGCCAGTGGTAGTGGACGATGTGTACCTCGAGGAAGTCGACGACGTGGGAGAAACGAACGCGGTCGTAGAGGTTGCCGACCGCTCCGCCGAGGATGAGTGCAAGGGCGATCCCCGTGAGCGAAAGATCGCGGCCAACGCGCCAGAGCATTCCCAGAACGATGATGACGGCGATGACGGAGAAGGCGATCAGGCTGTCGCGGACGACGATGGGCGAGGCCGAGTCGAAGAGCGAAAACGCCGCGCCGGTGTTGAGCACGTGAGTGAGGCGGAAGACTCCGGGGATGACCGTGATAGCGTAGCCGGGATTGATGTGATGGACGATCCAGAGCTTGCTGCAGCGGTCTGCGACGACGACCAGCGCGGCGAGTAGAAGAAGAGGGATGCGGCTGTCCCGTTTGCTGTGTGTGGTGAGGGACATTTAGGCTTGCGACTCCGTTGTTTGTTGGACGGTGTAGGGTGCGAAACCGATAGCTTCAAGGGCCTCGGCGCAACGCAGGCAGACGGTGGGATAACGAGCGTCGTTGGCTACGTCGGTGGTGTAGTTCCAGCAGCGCTCGCACTTGATGCCATCGGCTGCGACCGTGGTGACGTGCGGTTGTGAGTCGTCACGCTCGACGTGGGCAAGCTCAACCTGCGATACGTTGAAGAGCTCTTTGAGGCTTGTCTGGTACTTCTTTAGGAGGGAGAGCAGAGCTTCGCTGGCTTCGATCTGCACCTTGGCATCGAGAGCTTTGCCGACAAGCTTGTCTTGTCGTGCAGCTTCGAGTGAGACGAGGACGGTATCTCGCGCTGCGAGCAAATGTTCCCAGTCTTCTTCGATGTGCTTGACGTTACCGGGAACGATTTCGGCGATATTGGGGAACAGCGCGATGTGGACGCTGGTTTCACGGCCTTCAACTTTAGGTAGAAGTTGCCAGACCTCGTCGGCGGTGAAGCTGAGGATGGGAGCGATGAGGCGGGTGAGCGCTTCGGCGATGCGCCACAAAGCGGTCTGCGCGCTGCGGCGTGCAGGATGATTGGGGGCGAAGGTGTAGAGGCGGTCTTTGAGAACGTCGAGGTAGAGCGCGCTGAGGTCGGTGTTCACGTACTCGTTGAGTGCGTGGTAGGCGCGGTGGAACTCGAAGTCGTCGTAGGCGGCGCGGATCTTGGTGTCGAGCTCGGCGGTGCGGGCCAGGATGTACTGGTCTAACGGCTCCATCTGCGCGAACTCGACCTTGTTGGTGGCAGGGTCGAAGTCGTGCAGGTTGCCGAGCAGGAAGCGCAGCGTGTTGCGCAGCTTGCGGTAGTTGTCGCTGACGCGCTGCATCAGGTTTTCGCTGGCGGCGACGTCTTCGCGGAAGTCGACGGAGGCGACCCAGAGGCGGATGATCTCGCCGCCGAGACGCTTGGCGATGTCGACAGGATCGACTCCGTTGCCAAGGCTCTTCGAGAAGGCGCGGCCTTGTTCGTCGAGCGTCCAGCCGGAGGTGGCGACCATTTTGTAGGGGGCGATTCCGTTAACGGCTACCGACGTGAGTAACGATGAGTGGAACCAGCCGCGATGCTGGTCTCCGCCCTCGGTATAGAGGTCGGCTGGGTAGTTGAGTTCGGGTTCGTGCTCGAGGACGGCGTGCCAGCTTGCGCCGGACTCGAACCAGACGTCGAGGATGTCCATCTCCTTGCGGAACTCTTCGTTGCCGCAGGTGCACTTCGTTCCACTGGGAAGCAGCGTGGCTACGTCGTGGGTGTACCAGGCGTCGGCGCCTTCTTTGTGGAAGAGCTGGACGATGCTTTTGTTGATGGCTTTGTCGTTCAGTGGCGTGTGGCACTTTTCGCAGAGGAAGACGGCGATGGGCACGCCCCAGATGCGCTGGCGGGAGATGCACCAGTCGGGCCGGGTGGCGATCATGTTCGAGATACGGTCTTCTCCCCATGCCGGGTCCCAGACGACTTTCTTGATCTCGTCGAGTGCGCGCTGGCGGAAGGTGGTAGCTCCAGCACTAGTGGAAACCCAGGTCTCAGAATCGAGACCTGGGGCACCCAGTTCTGTGGCAGATCTGGGCATCGGGGTCTCCATGCCGATGAACCACTGCTCGGTGGCGCGCACGATGACGGGGTTGTGGCAGCGCCAGCAGTGCGGGTAAGAGTGCTCGAAGCTGGTGGCGCTGAGGAGCGCGCCCTTTTCTTTGAGCAGTTCGATGATGACCGGGTTGGACTTGAAGACGGTGAGGCCGTCGTAAGGCTCGCCGGGATGGCCGCCGTGGAGTTCGGTGTTGCGCTGCTTACCCGCGTTATCTACATATTGCACTTCGGGCAGGTCGTAACGCTTGCCGGTGTAGAAGTCGTCGACGCCGTGAGCAGGCGCGGTGTGGACGGCTCCGGTGCCTTGCTCGGCGGTAACGTAGTCGGCGGTGACGCCGAGGACCTCGCGGTCGAGGAAGGGATGCTGGAAGGTGACGCGATCCAACTTCGCTCCTTTGAAGCGGGCGATCTCGATGGCTTCGGAGAGGTTGCAGGCTGCTTTGACCGCAGCGGCTAGGACTTCGAGAACTATATAGATATTGCCGTCGGTGTTTTTGAGGGCAACATAGTCCAGCTCGGGGTTGAAGGCTACAGCGAGCGAGGCTGGGAGCGTCCAGGGAGTTGTAGTCCAGATGATGGTATAGACTTTTTTGCCTGCCAGGTTGGCATCGATCGTCGCGGGATCGCTGGTGAGGGCGTAGCGGACATAGACGCTGGGCGAGGTGTGCTGCTCGTACTCGACCTCGGCCTCGGCGAGCGCGGTGCGGTCGTGGATGCACCAGTAAACGGGCTTGAGGCCTTTGTAGACGAAGCCCTTCTCGAAGAAGTCGTAGAAGGTCTCGGCGATGCTGGCCTCGTAAGGGAAGGACATCGTGAGATAGGGATCGTTCCAGCGGCCGAAGACGCCGATGCGCTCGAACTGGCTGCGCTGGAGGTCGACGTATTTCTGCGCGTAGTCGCGGCAGGCCTTGCGGACGGCGAGGGGGTCCATCTCGAGCTTTTTACGGCCTAACTGCTCGTCTACCTTGATTTCGATGGGCAGGCCGTGGCAGTCCCAGCCGGGAACGTAGGGGGAGTCGAAGCCCGCCATGGTCTTGGTCTTGACGACGAAGTCCTTGATGCACTTGTTGAGGGCGTGACCGAGATGGATGGCTCCGTTGGCGTAGGGAGGTCCATCGTGGAGGATGTATTTGGGCGAACCGGCGCGGGCGGCGCGAATCTGGGCGTAGAGATCTTTGCCCTCGGCGTTGGGCTGCTGCCAGGCCGCGAGGCGCAGCGGCTCGTTGACGGGCAGATTGGCCTTCATGGCGAAGCTGGTCTGAGGGAGGTTCAGGGTAGACTTCAGCGGCTTCACGGACTGGTCGAGTTTGGGCTTTGAATCAGATACTTCCGGCATTCGTTCCTCTTGATTGCGGTTAGACAGATGTACGGTTTGCGCCAAACTCTTATTGTATCCGGCGTCCGGGGTGACGGATGAGGTGCGGAAGAGACATTCGGGACAGGAAGTGCGTCCAATGGAACGAGCGAAGTCGGGTTATTGTTTGTAGAATGCTTGTGGAGCCAAGTGCCTTGCTGTTGAAGCGGACAAAAACCGGCGGAAGACCGGGAACGTAGACAGAGGGAACGATGCGCGCGAACTTCGAAAAACGCCGGTGGAACGGTTCTCATCCGATCCTGCAGGCTGAGGCGAGAGAATTTGGCTGACATACCTATGATTCCGCATGAAAACGAACCAGAGCACGAGGCCCCGGAGCTACGCCCGGCAGATGCTCCTCATTTGAACGAGGAGACAGAAGGGTCGATGTGGGCTTCGCTGTTCGGCAATCTTCGCGACGCCTTCAGCACGAAGAAGGAAGCACCGCTCGATCTTGAGTCGAAGCCGGTAGAGACCGACCTGATTATTACGGAAGAGGGCACTCTCGCCTCGTTGTGGAGCAGCGTGCGCGATGTGTTCTTCCCGGTGAAGCTGCCGCCGCTGCAGCTTGAGTCGCAGCCGATTGCCGTGGTCGACCGGATGAAGGTGAAGCGCGATCCGACCTCGACGGCGATTGCGGTGGTTCTTCATGGCCTGGTGATCCTGCTGATCGTCTTTCTGCTGGCGAAGAAGATCAAATTTGCGGCTCCAGTCAAGACGCAACAGTTGACCGAGGTCGATGTTCCACCGATGGCCCCGATCAAGGCGAAGTCCATGGGCGGCGGCGGCGGTCAGCATGACACGACTCCGGTGACGAAGGGGACGCCGCCGAAGTTCGCCGACCAGCAGATTGTTCCGCCAAAGGCTCCTCCGCTGGAGCAGCCGAAGATCAATATTCCGCCGACCATCGAGGTGCAGAAGGACGTGCACATGGCAAGCAGCATTCCGCAGATCGGCGTTGCCAACTCGCCACTGGTGGGCATGTCGATGGGCAATGGGCACGGCACCGGACTGGGCTCGGGCAATGGCTCCGGACTTGGGCCGGGCTCGGGCGGAAATACCGGCGGCGGTCCGCGACGGATCGGCGGCGGCGTCTCGCCTCCGTCGGTGATTTATTCGGTTGAGCCGGAATTTTCCGAGGAGGCGCGCAAGGCCAAGGTCGCCGGCAACGTTCTGGTCGGCCTGTGGATCGACGAGAAGGGCATGCCCAGCCATGTGCATGTCGTTCGCGGAATTGGCATGGGGCTGGATGAGAAGGCGATCGAGGCAGTGAAGCAGTGGCGGTTCAAACCCGCGATGGAGAACGGAAAGCCTGTGCTGGTGGAGCTGAACATCGAGGTGAATTTCCAGATCTTCTAGGTACTTGAGCTTGCTTCCGAAGTACCCCCGGGGGGATACTTTTCCGGTAAAGTCTTGCATTCAAAAGACTTAATTTGTAAAGTCTTGTTTATAAAGCACTTAGGCCCAGCGTAGATCGCTGGGTCTAAGTGCTTTCTATTGGCTGCTCTTATTGTAGCGAACGGAGAGGAACTGTTTTGCAGTTTCGAGATATCTATTTTTGATGTTTCAACGCTTGTCATATGTGTCGTTTACATGTTTTATTCCATGTCTTGGATGAGGTATTTCCGCTTGACAGGATAAAGGGATTAAGTCGGGATAGGGCGCAACTGCGCGAAGGCGTGGGGGTTTGAGCTTGCAGAAGGCTTGAGATGATGGCATCGACGCGGATGACGGAGACGCGTCGCGAGGAGAGGGATGGGATGAGGAGTGTCCGTTTTTTTGCCGAGGAGGTTGTGGGCAGGGTGTCCCGTGTTGCGGGCTTTGCGCTGGTGGGTTTGATGGCGTGCCAGCCGATGGCGGCGGGGGTGCGGGCGGAGAAGGGTGAGCGGGCTGATGGGCGGGAGAGGGTGGTCCATGCCTTGAACCGGTTTACGTTTGGGCCGAGGCCGGGGGAGGTGGCGGCGGTCGAGGCGATGGGGTTGCGAAGGTGGTTTGAGCGGCAGTTGAATCCTGCGAGCATCGACGACTCGGCACTGGATGCGCGGCTGGCGATGTTTCCGGCGATGCGGATCTCGCAGACGGAGTTGATGGAGCGGTATCCGACGCCGCAGCGGCTGCGGCAGATGATGCGAACCGGGGCGGCGCTGCCGGGTGATCGGGTGGAACATGCGATCTATGGGGATGAGATTGCGCGGATGGAGGCGCAAAAGGCGAAGCGGGAGGCTGCGGGGTCGAATGTGCAGGGGGCAAATGCGCAAGGTGCAAACACTCAAGCCGCGATGCAGCCGGGGTCTCCGTTGAACAAGGGAGATGGGATGGCCGATGCGGGTGGGATGCAGGGCAGCGCAGCGGCGTCCGGCAATGGCATGGATGCGGCTGCGCGGGAGGAGAAGCTGTATGCGGACCTCGATGCGGTGAAGGTGATCAACCTGCCGCCGGATGCGCGGATGCAGCGGATTGTGGGAATGTCGCCGGAGGAGTTTCTTGCGTTTCGCAGGAACCTGAAGCCGCGAGACCTGGCGTTGCTGCGGCAGGGATTGAGCCCGGAGCAGAGGGAGACCTTCGCGGCTTTGCAGGGTGGTCCGCAGATGGTGGACGCGGAGGTGTTGCAGTCGCGGATGATTCGCGACATCTATAGCGAGCGGCAGTTGCAGGCGGTGATGACGGATTTCTGGCTGAACCACTTCAACGTGTATCTGCGGAAGAACCAGAATGAGCCGTACCTGCTCCCCGCGTTTGAGCGGGACGTGATTCGACCGAATGCTCTGGGAAAGTTTGAAGATTTGCTGGTGGCGACGGCGAAGAATCCGGCGATGCTGGTGTATCTGGATAACTGGCAGAGCATCGGGCCGGATTCGCTGGTGGCTCAGAATGCGGCACGTGCGGCGCAGCGAGCAAAGAATCCGCAGGGGAAGCAGGCGCTGAAGGACCGTGGGCTGAACGAGAACTATGGGCGCGAGCTGATGGAGCTGCACACGATCGGCGTGCAGTGCGAGGTGAGCGCGGACCGTTCGGCGAAGAGGCTGGATAAGGCGTGCGGCAAGGGGTATACGCAGCAGGATGTGATTGAGGTGGCGAAGGCGCTGACGGGATGGACGGTTGATCGGCCGGATGAAGGCTCGGTGTACAAGTTCGACGAGCGGCGGCACGAGCCGGGCACGAAGATGGTGTTGGGGAAGAAGATTAAAGACGGCGGCGAGGACGAGGGGCTCCAAGTTCTGCACATGCTGGCGACGAGTCCGGCGACGGCGCGGTTGATCTCGACGCAACTGGCGGTGCGGTTTGTGAGCGATACGCCGCCTCCGGCGCTGGTGGACAGGATGGCGAAGGCATTTGTGAAGAGCCATGGCGATATCAAGGTGGTGCTGCGGACGATGTTCGATTCGCCGGAGTTCTGGTCGCCGGAGGTGTATCGGGCGAAGGTGAAGACTCCGGTGGAGTTTGTGGTGTCGGCGGTGCGGGCGAGCGGAGCGGAGGTGACGGATGCTCAGCCTCTTGTGGCCGCACTGAATCGGCTGGGGATGCCGCTGTATGGGATGCAGACTCCGAATGGGTATAGCTGGAAGGCCGATGGGTGGGTGAATACGGGCGATCTGGTGGACCGGATGAACTTTGCGCTGGCTTTGAGTGGTGGGCAGATGCGCGGTGTGCAGACCGATTGGCGAGCGTTGCTTGGAGAGGCTCAGATGCCGGAGGAGAGTGCGGCGGCGAAGGAGCAGAGGCTGGAGTCGATTTTGCTGGAGCAGCCCGCGAGCGAGCATACGCGGGCTACGGTTTTGGGACAGTTCGCGGCGCAGAGTTTTCCGGCGGGGAGAGTTGTGAAGGCTTCGGTGACGCAGGATGACAGGGAGGCTGAGGGGATGGCGGGGTTGTTGCTTGGGTCGCCGGATTTTCAGCGGCGATAAGCGAGTGAGGCATACCCTCGGGGGCTAGGTCTGATGCGTCAAGAGGTTGTTGTCATCGAGGCCTGCTCTGGAGATGGGTGGAAGTTGGTTGAGACTGGCGTGAGGTCTGTGCCAGTTGTATTGGTGGGTCCATGGTTTGAGGGAAGAAGAGCGCTCGGCAGAGTTCTCGTAACGACGTGCGTAGGCCCATTCTCGGATCGCTGTCTGGATGAAGCGTTCTGCCTTGCCGTTGGTGCGCGGGGTGTAGATGCGGGTGCGTTTGTGGGTGATGTTAAGGACGTTGAACGAGGTGGCGACGATGGTGAGGCTGTATCCGCGACTCAAGCATCAGAGTTTCCTCTGAACCGATGCAGCAAACTACCGTTCAGCTCGTCAAATTGCAATGCATATGGGACTAACGGGAGGCCGCGAGTTTTGAGGGCGGCCCCTTGTGGTGTTTAAGAAAACTCAGGCACTGCAGGGATCGTCGGAGGCGTTTCGCTTGTAGCGCGACTTGGCGCGGCGCAGCTTTTCGAGGTCGGCGTCTTCGAGCGGAACCGCACCGCCGAGCTGATGCGCGGCGAGGCAGACCTGGGCGAAGTGCTCGACGGTCTCGGTCTTCATGAAGGCGTCCATCAGGGTATCGCCGTAGGTCAACAGGCCGTGGTTGGCGAGCAGGATGGCGTCGTGGGTGAGGACGAAGGGCTGAAGGCTTTCGCTGACCTCTTCGGTGCCGGTGGTGGCGTACTCCGCCAGTGGGACGAGGCCGGTGGTCATCATGATCTCGGAGCAGATGGGCTGGTCGAGCGGCTTGCGACAGGCTGCGAACGCAGTGGCGACGGGCGGATGCGCGTGGACGATGGCCTGCACGTCGGGACGCGCGCGGTAGACGGCGAGATGCATGCCGATCTCGCTCGTGACCTTGCGGTGGCCGGAGAGCTTGTGGCCGTCGAGGTCGACGATGACCATGTCGGAGGGTTGCAGAAGAGATTTACTGCAGCCGGTTGGTGTGGCCAGGATACGCTGGCTATCGAGACGCACGGAGAGATTGCCAGCGGTCGCGGGGGTATAGCCGACGCGATGCATGGCTTTGCCGATGCGGGCGAGCTGCTTACGGAGATCGGCTTCGAGCGGGCTCACCACAGAGCTCGCTACCGCTGCATGGCCCGTGCTGGTGACGTGTACTTGGATAGGCTCTTCGGCAAGGTATTGGGTCATCGCGCTATGAGGCTCTCCTTGGCTGTGCTAAAAGTTTCCTCACGCCCGTGCCAATACGGTCGGAGACCATAAATATACGACCTGCGGTAAGGTTTCCGGCAACTTTATGATGGCCGACTGCCGCAAGACCCATGGAGGCGATGCAGCCGCACTGCGAGCAATCGGGATTGCCGCCGAACTGGCATGGTGTAATCGCGGTCTTAAGGTCGGCGGAGACGGTGTGGGTGGTGAGGGCAAAGATGCACTCTTCGGGCGATTTTGGCGGGTTGCGGAACTCCTCGATGCAGGATTGGTGCATGTCGAGGATGGGATAGAGAGGACGCAGGCGTAAAAGTTCAGCGATGACGGCGGCGCGGACTTCGGGGGTGAGGATCTCGGGGCCTTCCGCGCCGATCTGCGGCGTGAAGAGGCTCATCCAGACCTTTTTGGCCTCGGGGCGTGCGGTCCAGAAGCGCAGAAAATCTTCGAGGTAGTGTGGCTTGTCGGCGATCTGGCCGGTGATGGTGCAGTGAATGGTGGCGCGTGCGCCCTCGAGATTTTTGAGGATGCGTTCGTAGGTGGCGGGCTTGCGGCGGGCGTCGTGCTCGGGCTGGAGGCCGTCGATGGAGACGACGAGATTGAGCCGGGGAAGGTCGGCCCAGTGCCTGGGGATGGCGCGGAAGGCGCTGGTGACGATCTGGACGTGGATGCCGCGCTGGTCGAGTTCGGGCAGGAGAAGCTCCAGCTCGCGGTAGCGAACCAGCGGGTCTCCGCCTACGAGCGAAAGATGGAGAGGACGGTAGCGGTCGACGACGTCGAGGATGCCCTGGACCAGAGCGTCTCCCTTGAAATCGGATAGCTGGCGGAGGGTGGTTTCGCTGTCGCCAAGGTGAGCGTCGTCGAAGGCATAGCAACCGGGACAGCGAAGCGGGCACTCCTTCGTGATTTCAATGGAGAGAGACGGCCTTCGGCCTTCGAGGATTCCGGCCCACGCGTGTAGTACTTCTGAAGTCTTCACCTTTTCTCCCTGCGGTCAGTGCGGACTGAATTGAGAGATCCGCCTGCGTGGTTATGGAGTGATTGGAAAGAGGGCAGAACTTTTCTAGCATCGCAGGATGGAAGAGAGCTCGATGGGAGAGTCGATCCACCACTCTATCTTTCGACGGAGGAGTAGAAGCGACGTAATCGATGTACTGACGAGAGACTTCGAAGAAAAGGCGGCGAGCGCGAAGGCGGTGGCGATCAATCCCCAGAGCAGGATTGCTGCCACCTGATAGGCGCGGAGATTCGTCGCGGGGAGATCGACCAGCGGCGCAATGCACACGGCGAGGATGCAGAGCAGGCAGACTGTCACTATCGCGAATTTAATTGCTCTCGCCATCTTGAGTTATGACACGAAAAAGAACGGACTCGTTGTCTACTGACAGGTTAACCGATTCGATGGTCTTATGGCACGGCGCGGGCCTATGAAGCGGTACGGACCTGGTGCCAGAGTTCGGGGTCAACAGGAATGCCGAGACGAAGATTCTCTTCGCGGAGTTGCAGAGTTTGTTCGCCGGGATAGCGCAAGGGTCGAGCGGGGTCGAGCGGGGTGATGCCGTGGAGATTGGCGATGACGCCTTCGGCGATCTGGTTGAGCTCTTCGGCCGCGCCGAGGTGAGAGGGATCGACGGCGAGAAAGAGTTGGGACTGACCGGCTTCGCGCATGGGGTCGAGAGGGAGCTGATGGGTAGCGAGGCCGCCCGAGAGCATGGCCGCCATCATGTCGAGGACGAGCGAGAGGCTGGAGCCCTTCCAGTAGCCGATGGGGAGGGCGCGCTGCGAGGCCTCGATGGCTGCGGCGTCGGTGGTGAGGTTGCTGGCGTTGTCGTAGCCGCCGGGGACGGGGAGGGGAGCATGGCGCTTGCTATAGGCATCGAGAGTTCCGTAGGAGAACTGCGACATGGCCATATCGAGCACAACGTGTCCCTGTGGGCGTGGTACGGCGATGACGAGAGGATTGTTGCCGACGGTGGGAATGGCGGTGCCCCAGGCGGGGAGGTTGGCGAGGGTGTTGCTCCAGCAGAGGGCGAAGAGGCCGTGCTCGGCGGCGAGCCAGCCGTAGCTTCCGCCACGCATCCAGTGGTTGGTGTTGGCGAGGGCTACCGCCCCGATTCCGTTTTGTTTGGCGAGGGCGATGGTGCGCTGCATCGCAGCGTAGGCGTTGAGATTGCCGGGACCGCGATGGCCGTCCCAGCGCTCGATGCTGCCGAAGGCGGCGGTGCGCTCGGGTTCGGCGGCGACGTCGATGCTGCCGTTGCGGACCATGGCGGAGAAGCGGGGGAAGCGGTTGAGGCCGTGGGTGTAGACGCCGTCGCGTGTGGTCTCGGCGAAGAGGCGTGCGCAGAGGGATGCGCGTTCGCCCTGGAGGCCTAGCTGCTGCATGGCTTTGAGGAGGATAGCGTAGAGGTCGGCGTAGGGAACTCGGAGCATGGAGATAGTTTATCGAGTGCGGCGGTTAGATCCAGCCGGCGTCGATGATGTAGTCCTGGCCGGTGATGGCGGAGCTGTCGTCGGCGGCGAGGAAGAGCAGGAGGCGGGAGACCTCGTCGGGCAGGACGTGACGCTTCAGGAATTGCACCTTGAAGAGCTCCTGTTCGTAGTCAGAGGACATGTAGAGACGCTGCTGTTTCTCGGTGAGGACGGCTCCGGGAAGGACGGCGTTGACGCGAATGTTGGCGGGGCCGAGGTCTTTGGCCATGGAGCGGCTCATGCCGGTGATGGCTGCCTTGGCGGTGACGTAGACGGAGAGGTGCGCTGTGGGGATCATCCACGAGATGGAGCTCATGTTGATGATGGAGCCTCCGCCAGCGGCCTTCATGCCGGGAGCTACGGCTTGTGCGGCGAAGAACTGGTGGTGGAGGTTGGCGGCCATGCCTGCGTTCCAGGAGGCGGGAGTGACATCCTCGAAGCGGTGACGCTCGTCATTGGCAGCGTTGTTGATGAGGACGCGTGGCGTGCCTAGCTGCTCGGTAATGGCGGCTATCGCGGATTGCAGGTCTTCGATGCTGGTGAGATCGCAGTGGTGATAGAGGGGCGCGTGCTTCGAGCGTTGTGCCAGGTCGTCGACTAATGCCGAGGCTGGTGTGTCGGCTACGTCGAGAAAGGCTACGCGAGCGCCTTGCAGGGCGAACTGCTCGACGGTAGAGGCTCCGATGCCTGAGGCTCCGCCGGTGATGAGGACTACCTGATCGACAAGGCTGGGGTAGGTGGCGTAGATCGGCGCTGTGCTCATAAGAAGTTCTCGTTAGTGCAGGAGTGGGGGAAGCTTGTCGGAGATGCCGAAGAGAAAGATGGCTCCGATGATGAAGCTGTAGGCGGCGGTGAGCGAGGTGACGACGGTTTGGATGCGCGGGCGGTTGGTCGCGCCGGCGAAGATGCCTGAGGCGGATGCGGTCATCAGGGTGTTCATCATCAGCAGGCCTATGATGAAGGAGAGCAGGCCGATGAAGCCGCGGCTGGTGCCTCCGAGGTTGGCTGCGAGGAGAAAGAGAAGGAGCTGTGATGGGGTTTCGGCGCCGAGGCCGTGGATGATGCCGACGACGAAGACGGAGCTTCGGTTGTACTGGAAGGCGAAGGGTTCGGGCTGCGGTGTGGAGGGATTGAAGCGGCGACGGACTTGCCAGCTGGTGTAGCGGGCCCCGGAGATGAGCAGGGCGATGCGGCTGCGGGGGATGGGGTGGTGATGCTCGCTGCCGGGTTTGCGGCGAAGGAAGGTGACCAGCACATAGATGGCGAGGAGGATGAGCGTAGCGCCGACGAGGCGTTCGCTGAGGGCGTCGAGATGCGCGGGGAGCGAGAGATGAAGGAAGATGACGGCGGAGCCGAGCAGCGCGACAGTAAGCGCGTGGCCGAGAGCGTAGAGCAGGCCGAGCTTCATGCCTTCGCGCCAGTTGCGCTGGACGCTGGTGATGTCGGAGATGGCGGCGAGGTGATCGTAGTCGAAGCCGTGGCGGAAGCCGAGGAGGAGGCAGGAGAAAAGTGCGAGCTCGAGCGTGGACGACATGCTGGTTCCAAGGTACGGTGCGCGGCGATGGGTTGCAAGCGGCTGCCGTAGAAGCGTTGGGCGTGTGGAGATATTAACAATAGAATGGCTGTTGCATTAGTGATTGGGAGGACGGATGGATTTCGAGAAGGCGATGCGGGAGGCGGTGGCTCCCAGGCCAAAGGTGGCGCGGCCGATTGTGCTGGTGGGCGCGGGTGGAATTGCGCACGATGCTCACCTTCCGGCCTACAAGAAGGCGGGATTTCCTGTGGTCGCGGTGGTGGATAAGGACCGCGAAAAGGCGGAGGCGTTGGCGAAGAAATTTGCGATTCCGTTTGTGGCCGGGACGATTGCCGAGGCGGTGGCCTATGCGCCGAAGGATGCGGTGTTCGACTGTACGGTCCCGGCCCCGGCGCAGAGGGTGGTACTGCCGCAGTTGCCGGATGGAGCGGTGGTATTGCTGCAGAAGCCGATGGGAGAGACGCTGGCCGAGGCTATGGAGATCTTGGGGCTCTGTCGCAGCAAGGGGCTGACGGCGGCGGTGAACTTTCAGTTGCGGTGGGCTCCGAATATGCTGGCGGCGCGTGCGCTCTACGATGCCGGTGCGATGGGTGCTGTGCACGACATGGAAGTTTCCGTGAGCTGCCACATGCCGTGGGAGCTTTGGAGCTTTTTGAAGACGGCGCCGCGGCTGGAGATTCTTTATCACTCGATCCACTATGTCGATCTGGTGCGGAGCTGGTTTGGAAATCCACTGGGCGTGTATGCGAAGACGGTGAGGAGTCCGCGGACGGCCGAGCTTGCGGCGACCAAGAGCGTGATTACGTTCGATTACGGCGATGACAAGCGCGTGTTTATCGCGGCGAACCATAGCCACGACTTCGACCCGAAGATGCAGCGCAGCTTTGTGCAGTGGGAGGGGATGGAGGGCGCGATGCGAGCGCGGATGGGCGTGAACCTGAACTATCCGGTGGGGCTGCCGGATAATCTGGAGTACATTGTTCGCGGCGATGCTGGATGGAGCGAGGGGCCGGTGAGCGGGAACTGGTTTCCCGATGCGTTCATGGGGTCGATGGGTTCGCTGCAGGCTTATGCGCAGGGGGAAGCGGAGACGCTGCCGACGAGCGTGGAGGATGCGATCGACACGATGCGGACGGTGGAGGCTGCTTATATTTCTAGTGAACGCGGCGGGGTGGAGTTGCCGGGGCTTGAGCTGGAGTAGGAATGAAACTGTGAACTCTGACGCGATGAGCTGCGTCGGAGTTCACAGTTTTATTTTTCGGGATTGAACTCAGCTAAGAGTTTTTGCGAAGCCTCAAAGGCCTTTGCGGAGTGCTCGTGCGCCTGGCGCGAGAGTTCGTGGGCGCTGAGATGATCTTCTTTGTTGTGAGACACCGCTGCCGCGTTGTGTGCGTGTGCCGCCTGAAGGTGGAACTCAGCGGCCCGTTGATGCATCTGGTATGTATTCGTCTCGCCCATGGCAGGAATCTCCTGTGAGGTTGGATGCCATGGGCGAGGTAAAGTTTTCCGGTGTTAGCGGCCCATCCATCCGCCATCTACGGTGACGATGGTTCCGGTGACGTAGTCGCTTGCGCTGGAGCTGAGGAAGAGGGCTGCTCCGGCGAGATCCTGCGGCTGTCCCCAGCGGGCGGCGGGGATGCGCTCGAGGATCTGACGGTTGCGGGTCTCGTCGGCTTGCAGGGCTTCGGTGTTGGTGGTGGCGAAGTAGCCGGGAGCGATGGCGTTGACCTGAATTCCCCTAGGTGCCCACTCGTTGGCGAGAGCCTTGGTGAGCTGTGCCACTCCACCTTTGCTGGCCGCGTAGGCCGGGACGCGGATGCCGCCCTGGAAGCTGAGGAGAGAGGCGATGTTGACGATCTTGCCGGGCGCGTTGCGTGAGATCATGTCGCGCGCAGCGAGCTGCGAGAGCTGGAAGACACTGGTGAGGTTGACCTGCACGACCTGCTGCCAATCCTCGAGCAGGGTGTCTTCGGCGGCGTTGCGGTGGATGGTTCCGGCGTTGTTGATAAGGATGTCGACGCGGCCCAGTTTTTGCTTGAGCTGATGGAAGAGTGTCTCGGCTCCCGTGGTGCTGGAGAGGTCGGCCTGGAAGGCCTCGGCGCGGCCGCCGGCGGCGTTGATGGCGGCGGCGGTGTCGTCGGCGGGGCGGCGGTTGCCGTGCACGGCCACAGCGGCTCCGGCCTGCGAGAGGGCGGTGGCGATGGCTGCGCCGAGACCGCTGGCGGCTCCAGTGATGAGGGCTACTTTGTTGTCGAGACGGAAGAGGTCGAGTGCGTTAGGAATATTTGACATCGTTAAGCCAATGTACCGCCCTGACAAAAGCAGGGCAACCCAGCAAGAATTGCCTGAGTTGCCCTGCTTTTGAATTGTCTGATGGGTCGGATTAGCGGCGTGGCTTTACAGGGACGCCCATGCCGCTGAGCTTGCTGCGTGCCTGCATCGCCTCGGGAGAGTTGGGGAAGCGCTGGATGAGGTTGCGGAGCTCGCGGACGCCGTCTGCCGTCTGCTTGGAGGCGATCAGCGCGTTGCCCTTGTGCAGGCGCGACACCGGGACCTTGTTGCTGGCGGGGTACTGGTCAATTACCTTGTCGTAGTTCTTGATGGCATCGGCATAGTGTCCGGCACGATAGTCGATCTCTCCGCGATAGTAAAAGGCGTTTCCGGAAAGGGGATTGTCAGGATAGTTCTTGGTGACGTCACCGAACTCTGAGGCGGCGAGCGAGTACTTGGCGGACATATAGTCGCCAAGGGCGGTCTTGTAGAGCTCGTCGGCGGGAGGAGCTGCCGGAGCGCTGTTGTCGGCGGGCAGTGGTGTTCCGGCGAGCGGCTTGCCGTCAGCGCCGGTGTTGGGGGCGGGCTGCGCGGAGGAGTCGGCGGGTGCGTTGGCAGGAGCGGCTGCGGAGTTATCCGGGATGCCGGAGCCGGCGGCAGGCTGCGCGTTCTGCATGTTGGCGTTGATCGACTGCTGCTGGTTCTGGATGTTCTGAAGCAGCTTTTCGAGATTGCCGATGCGTGCCTTCATCTCGTCGATGGAGTCATTCATGGACTGGATCTGGCCTGAAACCTGATCGACCTTGTTGCCTTGCGCGGTCTGCTGATCGAGCATCTGTTTCTTGAGATCGTCCATATTGGACGACATCTTGTTGACGGCGTCGGCGCTCTGCTGGACGAGGTCCTTCATGACTCCCATGCGCTCGTCGTTGGTCTGCTGGAGACGAGCGACGGCATCCTGCAATTGCTGCACCTGGGTCTGGAGCTGGATCATGTCCCGGTTGGCGGCGAAGGCGGGAGGGGTAAAGACCATCACGGTGCCGAGAAGGGCGACCGAGGCGAGACGGATCGATTTGTGGGCGGAGGGAAGCTTGTTCTTTTGGTTGGCCATGGGCGACGCTCGGCTTTCAAGGGGATGCTGTCAGCCCCCGTGCAGTGAAATGGGCAAAATGCACGAGGGCTGAGGGTGATTGAAAACTACGCTGGACTAGCGATCGAGGGAGAACTGCGCACGGCGGTTCTGCTGCCAGCAGCTCTCATTCTCGTCGGTGCAGAACTGCTTCTCCTTGCCGTAGCTGATGACGCGGAGGCGGCTTGCGGCGACTCCGGCATTGACCAGCGCGGTGCGGGCAGAGTTGGCGCGGTTCTCGCCGAGCGCGAGGTTGTACTCGGCCGATCCACGATCATCGCAGTAGCCGCCGATGACGACCTTGATGGCAGGGTGCGCCTGCAGATAGCTGGCAGCCTGACTGACGGAGGCCTGGGCATCGGGACGGAGGTCGTAGCTGTCGTAGTCGAAGAAGACGTCCTTGACGTTCTGGTGGAAGACCTCGTCGCTGCCCATGTCGCCGTTCTCGTTGGCGGGAACTGTGGGAGCTTCGGGCACGCGTACGGTGACGCGGACATTGGCTTCGGCGGTCCCGCCATCGCCCTTCGCGGTGAGATGGAAGTTGGTCGAGGTGGAAGGAGACACGGTCTGGGTGCCGTTGGCGTTTACCGGGCCGATGCCGTCGATGGTGACGTTGTTGGCGTTCTCGGTGCGCCAATTGAGGACGACGGACTGGCCAACGTCGATGGCCGTGGGGTCGGCAGTGATGGTGGCAGTGGGGGCTACGCCGCTCGTCTCCGCGGGCCCGAGGCTGTTCGGGTTGATGCCGCTATGTTTCTTGTGGCAGCCGGTGACGGCTCCCAATGCAATGACGGTTGCAGCCAGCAGTATGGCCCTATTGATTTTAATTCGCGTTACGTTCATCGTATCTCCCTTGCTCAGCAGCAGTATCTCAAACAATCAAAGTTGGCTGCGAAACAACTTTCGCAGGTGGACAAAAATATTTATTTCCAACTCCAGTTTGGCATGTCTCCGCCGGTGCCGGTGAGGGCATGTTTCTGGGTTCCGTCGGAGAGCATGGTCCAGATTTTGTTCTGAGCGGTCCTACCGGTGGCGCTGGCAGCGTAGACGATGTGCCTGCCGTCAGGCGACCATGACGGGAAGTCGCACGGACCCTGGTCGTGAGTGAGTTGAATCCACCGCTTGGTGGCGATCTCCATCACGTAGATGTCCTGTCCGCCGGGAGCGCCGGGGCCATACTTGCGGTTCCAGGCGAAGGCGATGAAGCGGCCGTCGGGCGACCACGAGGGAGAAGAGGCGTAGCCGCCGTCGGTCATGCGTTGAATTGCGGAACCGTCGGTGTCCATGATGTAGATCTGGGGCAGGCCGGTGCGGCCGCTGACCCAGGCGATCTGCGCTCCGGTCTTGGGGTTGTAGACAGGCGAGACATCGGGGCCGCGGAAGCTGGTGATGCGCCGCGCGAGCCTGCCATCGGGGTCCGAGATCCATATCTCCGGGTCGCCAGTCCGGGACGAAGAGTAGGCGACGTTCTTTCCGTCAGGAGACCACGCAGGCGAGATGTTGGTACCGCCTGACTCGGGAAAGCTGACCATGCGGTTGAGCAGCATCGAGTACATGCGAATCTGGAAACCATGCTTGCCCAGCGAAGAGAAGGCGAGGCGGGAGTTGTCGGGCGAGATGCGCGGAGAGATGGAGACGGTGCCGAGATGGGTGACGGGATGCTGATTGGCTCCGTCGTAGTCCATCGACCAAATCTCTTTGCTGCCGCCGCCAATCTTGACGTAGTAGATTTTGGTTTCGGCAATGCCGGGAGTTCCGCCGCCGAGCCGGAAGATGATCTCGTCGGCGAAGCGGTGGGCTACCTGACGAGCCGAGTCGTCCGTGGCGGCTTCGTTGTACTGCTTGGCCAGCACCT
>NZ_DATKQC010000074.1:0-5599 GCF_035532915.1 Edaphobacter sp. | reverse complement strand
GAGGCCGCCCAGCAGCTCGCGGACGAAGAGGATGTCAACGTTCTCTGTGACCTCGGGACGCAGCGGAGAACTGGCGCTGAGCGCCTTATAGGCGATGGAAGGACGCAGGTTAGCGAAGCCGCCGAGGGCCTGGCGGATCTGTAGCAGACCAGCTTCGGGGCGCTTGTCGGGAGTCAGCGAATTGAACTTGTTGTCGCCTACAGCACCGAGCAGAACGGCGTCAGAGTCGAGAGCAGCATCGAGCGTCGCGGTGGGAAGTGGTGAGCCGGTCTCGGTGATGGCGATTCCGCCGATGAGGCCTTCGACGAAGGTGAAGTCGTGGCCGCCAAGCTCCGCTACTGCGCGCAGGATGTTGGTAGCTTCACGGGTGACTTCGGGGCCGATGCCGTCGCCGGCCAGAACTGCAATTTTGAGACGCATACTTTGTACCTCAGGGGCTAAAGCCCCACGTTATCTGGAATTCTTTTGGCACGGCTAAAGCCGTGCCCTTAACGAACCTTAGTGGATGACGACCGCGGCTTTGTCTGGTTGCAGGAGGCCGAGGAGGTCCTGATCGTAGATGGATTTTTTACGGTCAGCGAGTTCGGTGAAGCGGTGATAGACCTCATCGAGCTGTTCGCGGGTGAGCGGGTGGCCCAGCTTTTCAAAGCGTTCTACAAGCGCACGGCGGCCGCTGTGTTTGCCGAGGACGAGGTTGGTGTTGGCTACGCCGACCGAGGCAGGCGTCATGATCTCGTAGGTCAGTGGATTGGCCAACATGCCGTGCTGGTGAATGCCGGATTCGTGCGCGAAGGCGTTGGCTCCGACGATGGCCTTATTGGGAGCCGCACCGAAGCTAATGCACTGTGCCAGCATCTGGCTGGTAGGGTAGAGCTGCTCCATCTTGATGTTGTTGGTGTAGGGGAAGCGGTCGTGGCGCACCATGAGTGCGGCGGCGATCTCTTCGAGTGCGGCGTTGCCTGCACGCTCGCCGATGCCGTTGATCGTGCATTCGACTTGACGCGCTCCGCCTTCGACTCCGGCGAGTGTATTTGCCACGGCCATGCCGAGGTCGTCGTGGCAATGGGTCGAGAGCACAACCTTCTCGATGCCGGGAACACGGGCCTTGACCATGCGGAAGATGTTGGCGTACTCCTCCGGCGTGGTGTAGCCGACGGTGTCGGGAATGTTGATGGTGGTGGCACCTGCCTGCACGGCGACGGTAATCATCTTGAGCAGGAACTCGTGGTCGGTGCGGGTGCCGTCTTCGGTCGAGAACTCGACGTCATCGGTGAAGGTGAGGGCGAGCCGAACGGCTTCGGCTGCCTGATCGAGCGCCTGCTCGCGGGTGATGCGGAGCTTGTATTCGAGGTGCAGATCGGACGAGGCGAGGAAGAGGTGGATGCGGTTACTGGGCGCGGGGGCGATGGCGCGGCCCGCGGCTTCGATGTCCTCGCGCTTACAGCGGGCGAGCGATGCAATGCGCGTTCCCTTGACCTCGCGGGCAATGGCCTGAACGGCGTTGAAGTCGCCCTCGGAGGCGATGGCGAATCCGGCTTCGAGGATATCGACGCCAAGAGTCACGAGCTGGTGCGCCATGCGAAGCTTTTCCTCGTGGTGCATGGTGCAGCCGGGGGACTGTTCGCCGTCGCGGAGGGTGGTGTCGAAGAAGACAATTTTGTTTGGGTCAACCATATAAAGTTGGCACTCCCGATCTAGACGTCATCATAATGCAGGCTTATGATGACTTCCACGTGTATTACCAATTCTAATTGAAGTATTCAAAGCAAGCATCTCTCTTTATAGCGGGGTAAGAGCATGGATCTGGTGCAGATGGAGACATTTCTGGCGGTGGCGGAGGAGCGGAGCTTCTCGCGGGCCGCGGCAAGGCTTCATCGCACGCAGCCGGCGGTGAGCCAGGCGATTGCAAAGCTCGAAGGCGAGCTTGGAGAGATCCTTTTTGAGCGGTCGTCGCGGGATGGGACGTTGACCGATGCCGGGGAGGTGTTGCGGGAGTATGCTGCTAAGCTGTTGAATCTAAGGAGTGAAGCGGCTGTAGCTTTGACCGAACTGCGGTCGCTGCATCGTGGGCGGCTGAATCTCGCCGCCAATGAGTACACCTGTCTTTATCTCTTGCCGCTGCTTGACCAGTTTCGGCGGCAGAATCCGAGGATCAAGCTGGCGGTGCAGCGGTCGCTGGCCAGCCGCATCTCGGACGAGGTGTTGATGCATTCGGTCGAGATCGGGGTATTGTCCTTCCGTCCCGACGACGCGCAGCTGAAGTCGACCGTGGTCTATCGCGACGACCTGATGTTTGTGGTGAATCCGAAGCATCCTCTGGCGCAGGCGAGCACGGTTTCGATCCGTCAGCTCGGAGCGCAGAATTTCATCGCGCACAATATCACCTCGCCGCAGCGGCTGAAGGTCATTCAGGCGTTCAAGCGGCATAAGACCGTTCTGCACATGGGGGTCGAGCTGCCTTCGCTGGAGGCGATCAAGCGATTTGTGGAGATGGGAAATGGCGTGGCGCTGGTGCCGGGGTTGACGGTGCAGTCCGAGCTGCAGAGCGGGTCTTTGGTGCGGGTCCAGATTCCGGAGCTGCAGATAGAGCGCAAGTTGCGGCTGGTCTATCGCAAACAGGCCAGCTTGTCTCATGTCGCGCTCGCCTTTTTGAAGGTGGTGGAGGCTTATGCGGCGGCACATGGCGATCCTTACTGTTTTCTGCCTGAGCGGGGGATGTAGGGCCGAAACAAGAATGTAGATTTGTCGTGAAATTTTGAGTACAGGGAAACCTTTATCCGGAAACCGCGTTCGTACCCGGTAGACTTACGCGCCGGAGACGACCTCTCCGGTGGATGGACACGAGAGAGGTATCCGATGAAGATGAATCTGTTTCATAAATCCCCGTTTCATAAACCGATGATGCGAGCGGCTGTGCTGGCGCTGTGCGCCGCCACCCTGAGCGCAGCTCCCCTGTTGATGGCGCAGGACAATACCGCACCACCACCGCCGCAGCAGCAGGACAACATGGGACCACCGCCGGGCGGCCATGGCCGGGGTATGCGAGGCGGGCGGCAGATCGAGATGCTGACCAAGCGGCTGAACCTGACTCCCGATCAGGTGACGCAGGTGAAGGCCATCGACGACGACCAGATGAGTCAGATGAAGGCGCTGCGCGACGACACGAGCACATCGAAGGAAGACAAGCGCAGCAAGATGATGGCGATTCACCAGGCCTCGCAGGACAAGATCCGCAATGTGCTGACCGACGAACAGAAGCCGAAATACGACGCGATGCTGGCGAAGATGAAGTCGCGGCGCGAGAACCGTCATGGCGGCGACGAAGGAGCACCGCCTCCTCCTCCCCCACCGCAATAACAGCGGAGAAAATGGGAACAACCAGGCCGGGGGAGGCATTGTCCTCCGGTCTTCTTTTGTGGGTGGTCGTTGTGCAGGCCCGTGTGCGGTTACAATGAAGGACAATGACTACGGCGCTCCGTGACTGCTTCTCCAAACGCGTTGCCTGTGGGACAGCGTAGAAGGTCATGGACGAATTCGAAGGGATCTAGCGAAGAATGAAGAAGACGATATTGTTGCTGGGCGCACTGATGCTTACAGCAGTTGCCGGTTACGCGCAGGAGAGCCGGCAGGACGTGAGCATAAGCGCTTCAGGAATATTTGCCCCCGAAGTGCACGGAAATGCCATACAGAAGAATACGACCACGACCCTGGGCCTGCTGGCCAGCTACCGCTATATGCTGACGCCGCGCAGCGCGCTCGAGGTGAACTACGGGTATGCGCAGAACACGAACAAGTACATCGTCTCGGGCAAGCAGAACGGAGGCATCCATACTCTGCAGTCGGAGTTCAGCGCAGCCTATGTCTATAGTCTGAACTTCGGGAAATTCAACCCCTTCGCCGAAGCCGGCCCGGGCGTGATGGTCTATCACCCCCTGCTGGACAATGGGACTTTTCAGATTGACGCAAAATCGAACACCGAAATCGGCGGCATCTTCGGAGCCGGGTTGGCCTACGAGATCAGCCCCAGCTTCGATATCCGTGCCGAATATCGTGGTTTTGTGGGCAAGACGCCAGACTTTGGTCTTCCTGGAGATATCTTCAAGACCAACCGGTATCAGGTCAGCTCGTCGCCTTCGATCGGTATCGCGTATCACTTTTAGTTGAACTACTAAATAGTTGAGCACTAAACTATTTCGTGGATAAATGATCTTGAAAAGATGGATCTGGCTCCCATTCCTTACGGGCATACCGTAAAGAATGGGAGCCAGACATTTTGGTGGGCTGGACTTTCTGAAGTTCGGCCTCGGGCGCGCCGTCATGCACCGCCGCCGCGATGTGCTACGTCGACCTCCAGTAGTTGACAACGCAGGAAACAGAAGCGATTTCGGCTAATTGAGGCGCTGCAGGCGGGCAATCAACTTCTCGGCGAGAGGTTCGCCGGACTCTGTCCAGAGCAGGCGACTGCTGATGCCGCAATGTTTTTCGACAGATAAGGTGAAGGCGAGCAGCATCTCGACATTCTGCTGGATGCGCTTCTGGGCGAGGTCGTCCAGCTCGCTGTCTTCGATGGTGTCGTCCATGACCCAGGGGGTGTCGAGGCCGAAGTCGATGCGGATGTGGCCGTTCTGCTCGTAACCGGCGTCGTCGAAGCGAGGGCCCAAGCCGAGGAAGCGGACGGTGGAGGGCTGGAGCTTCCAGAGAGTGTCGAGTTCGGCAGCGGGATCGCCGGGGGCTCCGGACTCGGGGGTCCAGAGCTTCCACTTCATCTCGAACTCGTAAGCCATGTCGTCGTGAAGCTGCTCGGTGGCCTCGGCCACGGCGTTCTCGATGATGGAGGCCTCGGAGTCCTGGGCACGGTCGTCGTTCACGTAGATGCGCTGGTAGGTGGGGGCCTCGGTGAAGCTGATGGGGTACACAGAGGCGGCGGTGACGCGCTTGCCTTCGGGGCTTCCGCTTCCGCTGATGAGCGCGAACTGGCGCAGCACCGATACCAGCGCGGCGGGCAGTGCCTCGAAGCGAAAGTTGGGGAACCAGAGGCTTAGGTAGAGCTGATCGGCCATAGGGATAGTTTACAGCCGCGGGGACTGCGTCCGAATGAGAAGATAGGTTGGGCGGTTTGATGCGTATTTCGATGTCTGTCGAGAGGCTGAGAGTTTGGTTGCTGGTGGGCGCGGTCCTGCTGGTGGCGGTGATCGCTGCGTTTCTGGGGTATGCGCACTACCGTGCGCACCGGTTTCTAACCGAGCTGCCGGCAAAACTCGGAATCGACGTGACGCGGGAGACGAATGGGTTCACCTATTCGCAGTCGGGTGGGCCGCATGGAAAGACCTTGTATACGATCCATGCGGCGAAGGCGATCCAGCACAAGGATGGGAAGTACACGCTGCACGATGTAGGGATTGTGGTGTACGGCAAGGACTCGAACCGGGCGGACCGCATCTATGGCAGCGAGTTCGAGTATGACTTGAAGAATCAGGTGATACGGGCGGTGGGCGAGGTGCGCATTGACCTGCAGGCTCCGGCCCCGGCGAGCGCCCAGGGCAAGCGCGCGTATGCGGCTGGAGGTGATCCTGTCGCGACGCAACAGGGAGTGAAGGAT
>NZ_DATKQC010000073.1:0-4738 GCF_035532915.1 Edaphobacter sp. | reverse complement strand
GGGCAAAACGCGTTTCTCGGTGGAAGAACCCGATCTTCCGGAAAATTGGCCTCGCGTATGGCTCATCTGGCGGGCAAATGCACTCCACAGCAGCGCCAAGGGCCATGAATATTTCCTTCGCCACTACCTGGGCACGCACTCTAACGCGATTGCCGACGAGACCGCTCAAGAGTCCGTGCAAGAGGTCCAATGGCGTGAAGCCTCGACACAGGGCAAGATGGACCTAGTTGTCGATTTGAACTTCCGCATGGATACATCCGCACTCTACTCCGATATCATTCTGCCGTCGGCAAGCTGGTACGAGAAGAACGACCTCAACACGACCGATCTGCATTCCTATTTTCATCCCCTGGGTGCGGCGGTACCTCCCTGCTGGGAATCGCGGAGTGACTGGGACATTTTCCGTGCGCTTGCGGAAAAGACCAGTGAACTGGCACGCACGCATTTTCCGGAGCCGTTCCGAGATTTGGTCACGACTCCGCTGCTGCACGATACTCCAGATGAGATTGCCCAACCGGAAGTGCGGGATTGGGCCAAGGGCGAATGCGAACCCATCCCCGGCAAGACCATGCCGCACATTTCGATCGTGGAGCGCGATTACGTCAACCTGGTACATCGCTTCAATTCGCTTGGTCCGGGGATCAAGGAACATGGAGTGGAGGACCACGGTGTCGAGATGGATGTCGCCGATCTGTACGATGACTTTGCGAAACTTGTTCCCTCCTACGAGTGGAATGGCCGTAAGTATCCGTCTCTGGTAGATCCCGTGTATGCAGCAGACGCAGTGCTTTTCTTTGCGCCCGAGTCAAATGGAGAGATCGCCTATCGCGGGTTCAAAGACCGGGAGCATCAAACCGGACTGCCGTTGGCGGACCTGGCCGAGGACTATCGCGGTATCCGCTACGACTTTGCCGATCTTGCCAGACAGCCTCGCCGGATTCTAACCAGCCCATGCTGGTCGGGCATCGTGAATGAAGGCCGGGCCTACAGCGGCTTCGTTATCAATGTGGAGCGCCTCGTCCCCTGGCGCACGCTCACCGGACGCCAGCACCTATATCAAGACCATGAAGCCTACCGTGCCTTTGGCGAGTCCTGCCCTACATTTAAACCTCGGATCTCTCTCGAAAACACATTCAGTATTGTCAAGAGCAAGCCGGTCGGTAAAGCCATCACGCTGGCCTGCATCACGCCTCACGGAAAATGGCACATTCATTCCACCTACTACGACGACTTGCGGATGCTGACTCTCTCGCGCGGCGTCGAACCGTTCTGGCTGAATGACAAAGACAGCGCCGAGATCGATGTTCTCGATAACGACTGGGTGGAAGCGTACAACGACAATGGGGTGATCGTGACGCGCGCCGTCGTAAGCGCCCGAATCCCACGAGGAATTTGCATCTTCTACCATGCTCCGGAACGGACCATTTCTTTTCCCAAGTCTCCAGTCCGTAACAATCGCCGCGGCGGAGGGACCAACAGCCTGACCCGCATGAGGCTGAAACCGGTGTTGATGGCCGGAGGTTACGCACACAACTGTTATCGCTTCAACGATTACGGACCGCCGGGAACAGATCGCGATACTTATGTCATGGTCCACAAGCTGGAAGGTAAACCAAAGTGGGGTTAGGAAGGAATAGCGCATGAATATCCGATCGCAGGTTTCCATGGTTTTCCATCTCGACAAATGCATCGGATGCCATACGTGCAGCCTCGCCTGCAAGAATCTCTGGACTGATCGGCCCGGCACGGAGTACATGTGGTGGAACAACGTGGAGACCAAGCCAGGCACCGGCTATCCAACGCTGTATGAGGATCAGGAACAATATGATGGCGGTTGGGTGCTCGAAGACGGCAAGCTTCGTCTGAAACTGGGGAGCAAAAAGAGCGAGTTGATCAACATTTTCTACAATCCACGGCTGCCAACGCTCGACGACTACTACCATCCCTTCACCTACCGCTATAGCGACCTGGTCGATGCGCCGCAGGGCGACGATCAGCCTGTCGCACGGCCAATTTCAATGATCACCGGTGACGACATGGAAATCGAGGCTGGCCCTAACTGGGACGATTCCATGAGCGGTTCCGGTATTTATGCGGCCAACGACCCGAATCTGAAGACCCTGACCGAAGAAGAGCGGCGGCGCTTCTTTGAACTCCAGCAACTGGTTTATTTTTATCTTCCACGGATGTGCAATCACTGTCTGAATCCGAGCTGCGTCGCCGCCTGTCCGTCCGGAGCGATTTACAAGCGCGGAGAAGACGGCATCGTGCTGGTGAGCCAGGACAAGTGCCAGGGCTGGCGCATGTGTGTTTCCGGCTGTCCATACAAGAAGGTGTATTTCAACTGGAACAGCGGCAAGGCGGAGAAATGCATCCTCTGCTATCCGCGCATGGAAATGGGCGAGGCACCGGCGTGCATGCACTCCTGCGTGGGAAAGATCCGCTATCTCGGGGTTGTTTTATACGACGCGGACCGCATCGAGGAAACCGCTTCGAAGCCGGACTCCGAGCTGGTCGAGGCGCAGAGGGACATGCTTCTCAATCCGTTCGATCCCGAAGTGATCAGGGAGGCTCTCAAATGCGGCATCGACTTGAAGATTGTGGAATCTGCTCAAAAATCACCAATTTATAAATATGTAAAACAGTGGCGAATGGCGCTGCCTCTTCATCCTGAATGGCGAACGCTGCCGATGCTGTTCTACGTGCCGCCGCTGTTGCCGGTGACCGCCACTTTGACCCAGGAGGGCTGCTACGAAATGGAGGCGGACTTCTTCAGCTCACTTGAAAGCGCGCGCTTGCCCATCCGCTATATGGCAAGTCTTTTTTCGGCTGGGGACGAAGCGGAGGTGATTGCGGTCTACCGCAAGCTGCTGGCTGTCCGAATTTTCAAGCGTGCTGAAACGGTGGGCGATATTTCCATGGAAACAGCACGACATGCGCTTGAAGAGGCGCGGTTGACACCCGAGGAAGTCGAAGGGATTTACTACATGACGGCGCTTGCGGGAGCCGATGAGCGTATGGTCGTTCCCCCGTTTCTGCGCGAGCAAGCCATCGAACTCGGAGTCGACACGCAGGACTTTCAGGAACAGCGCGGCGTCGGCACGCTGTACTGGCCGACACGGGGGTTGTGAGCGATGTCAGTCTACTCGTTGTTCGCGAACATGCTTGATTATCCAGAGCACTCAATTGAGAAGTCCATCGACGATTGTGGCGTTGAACTCGCCGGGTCGGTCCCAGAGGCGTACGCACAGCTCATGAGTTTTCGCACTGCAGTCGCTCAAAAGAGCCTGGGCGAACTCCAGGAGTGTTACACGAACGCCTTCGATCTGCGCCCCGATTGCACGCCGAATCTCGGATATCACTTGTTCGGCGATGATGGCCGACGCGGCGTTTTTCTGGCGGAGTTGAAGGGGCGAATGGAAGCCCGGGGCATCGCGCTCAGCATCGAACTGCCAGACCATATCGTCCTCATCCTGCGATATCTGGATTTAGCGGAAGAAGAGCGTCCCCCCGTGATCGAGGATTGTTTACTCCCGGCGGTCTCGCGGATGGTCGAAGTTCTCGATCCGAGCGGAAATCCTTACGAGCACGCGTTGCGCGCGCTCTTGAGTCTGCTTCATCACCAACACGGCGCGTTCGCGACGGCCGCCGAGGTGGTGGAGCTCTGATGGCATAGTCATTCCGTTCGAAGAGGCTGGCATGGATAATTTCCTTTTTATCGCATTTCCATACATAGCGGTGATCCTGGCGATCGGGGTCGGCATTTATCGCCACGCCCGGCGTCCCTATACCTACTCAAGCCTCTCCTCAGAGATTCTGGAAAACCGAAAACTCTTTTGGGGCTCGGTACCCTTTCATTTCGGACTTACGCTGATTCTCCTGGCGCACCTGCTGGCGGCCCTGCTTCCGGGCGTGGCCGGGTGGCTCCTTGGAGGGCAGATCCGGCGTCTTGTTCTGGAAGTAACCGGGATGGCTTTGGGCCTGTACACGCTGTTTGGATTGCTTGTGTTGATCGCCCGCCGTCTGGTTCCCAGATCGCTGGCGCATGCGGTGACATCCTACATGGATGGCGTGCTCCTTTTCGTGCTCCTGATTCAAGTGGGAAGCGGCATCGGTATTGCGATTTTTGATCGTTGGGGCGGTTTATGGTATCTGCACACAGCGGTTCCATGGTTCTGGTCGCTGGCGATCCTGCATCCGGATATAAGCACGGTGGCGCAGCTTTCCCCCTTCGTAAAACTGCATTTTGTAACCGGGTTCGTTGTCATTCTCTTGTTCCCATTCAGCCGCCTGGTTCATTTGGTCATGTTTCCGATTCAATATCTCTGGCGCCCTCACCAAGTGGTGATCTGGCATCGCCGCCCTGGAAAGGCAGGCGCGTACTCGAGGGAGATCATCCGATGAATGAGAACAACGCGTCTGAAACAGTAACACCGGAGTGTAGAAAAATCGGCCGGCGACGATTCCTGGTTCGCCTCAGTATCGCTTTAGGTTCCATCGGTGCCGCTCTCGTGGCCATACCGAGTGTCGCGTTTCTGCTCGGCCTCCGTAAGACGCCCCAAATATGGCGAACGGTGGGAAAACTTGATGATTTCCAGATCGGGTCTACCGTGAATGTGTCTTTTCAGGATCCAACGCCATTACCCTGGGCCGGAGTGACTGCACAGACGGCAGCCTGGCTTCGCCGAGAAAGCGACCGGCAATTTATCGCATTCTCGATGATCTGTACCCATCTCGG
>NZ_DATKQC010000072.1:0-10432 GCF_035532915.1 Edaphobacter sp. | reverse complement strand
GCCGTTCGTCAAGCCTGGCGCCACTACGATGGACCTCGAAAACGTCGCCGTTCGCAAGATCGCTAAGCTGCGCGGCATCGCTGCCTTCAAGGGCTATCACGGCTATCCTGCGGCACTCTGTACCTCGGTCAACAACGAGGTTGTTCATGGGATGCCCAACGAGAAGCGCGTCCTTAACGAAGGGGATATCATCTCTATCGACTGCGGCGTCATCATCGGCGGTTTCTATTCGGATGCGGCTGTGACCTATCCGGTGGGCAAGGTCAGCCCCGAAACCAAAAAGCTCCTTGATGTGACCAACGCCTCGCTCGAAGCCGCCATCCAGCAGTGTCAGGTAGGCGGCCGCCTCTTCGACATCTCCGCCGCCGTTCAGCAGACCTGTGAGGCTGAAGGTTTTGGGGTGGTGAGGGACTTCGTCGGCCATGGTATTGGCAAATCCATGCACGAAGATCCCCAGGTGCCCAACTTTGGTGTTGCCGGGAAAGGCCCCCGGCTGAAGGCGGGCATGGTCCTCGCCATCGAGCCGATGATTAACGCGGGAGGCCCTGAAGTCCGTGTCCTCAAGGACGGCTGGACGGCTGTTACCGTCGATGGAAGCTATAGTGCCCACTTCGAGCACACCGTAGCCATCACAAAAGATGGCCCCCGGGTGCTCACCCGCTAGGAAATACCCTCATTTAGGGGTATGATAAGAAATGCTGCGTGTGTAATGAGTATTGAAGCACCAGTGGCTGTCCATCCACTAAAAGAGTTTCAAGCAGCGGTTTTATGAAACGCTGAAGCAATGCGGAAATTCGGGGCTTAACCCCGGACTTTCCAGAGGAGATCGTTTGTCGAAGGAAGATGCAATTGAAGTCATGGCTGTCGTCGTCGAGACGCTGCCGAACGCGATGTTCAAGGTCGAGCTTGAAAACAAGCATCAGGCTCTTGCGCACGTCTCCGGGCGTATGCGTAAAAACTTCATCCGCATCCTCCCCGGCGACCGTGTCGCGATTGAGCTCAGTCCGTACGACCTCAACCGTGGCCGTATCGTCTACCGCTACAAGTAGACAATCCCGGCGGTATTCAGCCGTATTCATCTTTTGTGGGCATGGCTTAGGCCGTGTCGCACATGCACCACGCCAACGAGGCTTAACTCTCAGTGGCGCACTTAGAAGGGAATCAAATGAAGGTTCGAGCATCAGTGAAGAAGATCTGCGACAAGTGCAAAGTCATCCACCGCCGCGGCGTCGTTCGCGTCATCTGCGAGAATGCCAAGCACAAGCAGCGCCAGGGATAAAGAAGTAGAAGCTCTGTCCCTGTTTTTATATCGGCCTCTGCGGGCTAGTTAGCCGAAGTCAAGGCTTGCGTTGAACCCGCCGGACAAACCGAAGACCACCAACCCGCTCCCCGACCAGTTCCAGGAGCCCAACCGAAAAGGAACCCCATGGCACGTATTGCTGGAGTCGATGTCCCTAATAACAAACAGGCGCGCATCGGTCTCACTTACATTTTCGGCATCGGCGACTCGCGCGCGGCGAAGATCCTCGCGAAGGCGGACGTCGATCCCCTCGTAAAGATCGCGACCCTCGACGAGGACCAGCTGAACCGCATTCGTCAGGTCATCGAAGCAGAGGGCCACATCGAAGGCGATCTCCGCAAGGACATCTCGCTCAACATCAAGCGCCTCATTGAAATTCAGTCCTACCGTGGCCTCCGCCATCGCCGCAGCCTGCCGGTTCGCGGCCAACGCACCCACACTAACGCTCGCACCCGCAAAGGCCCACGCAAGGGAACCGTTGCCGGTAAGAAGAAAGCGACGAAATAAATGGCGAAGACACAGAACACCAAAGGCGCAGCTAAGACTGGCAAGAACAAGAAGTTCAAGAAGCGCGAGCGCAAGAACGTTCCATTTGGTCTCGTCTTCATTCAGGCCACATTCAACAACACCATCGTCACCATCACCGATCAGGCTGGCAACACGCTTTCCTGGAAGAGCAGCGGTTCGCTCGGCTTCCGCGGCTCCCGTAAGGGAACCCCGTTTGCCGCGCAACAGGCGGCTGTCGGCGCTGCCACCGCAGCCCGCGACCACGGTCTCCGCTCGGTCGATGTGCGCGTCTCCGGCCCCGGCTCCGGCCGTGAGTCCGCGATTCGCGCCCTCGCCACCACCGGCATCGAGGTCCGCAGCATCCGCGACGTTACGCCGATGCCGCACAACGGCTGCCGTCCGCCCAAGCGCCGCCGCGTCTGATTTTCATGGCTGGTCGCGTTTGCGACCAGCTATGAAGTTATTATTTACTCCGCGTTGCGAGCAACGTAGAGCGCAAGGATCGCAAACAGTACTACCGTCCGGATGTAATTGAGCATCGTTACACCTCCTTCTAAAGGAGGCTTTTGATAGTTCCTTTACCCAGATGTAGTGATAGATAACCGGATCGTGACCGAAGCGCAGCCAGCGTGTAAAGCGATCGACAACCGAATTCAGGAGATAGAAAGAAATGGCACGTTATACAGGACCCGTCTGCCGCCTCTGCCGCCGCGACGGCACCAAGCTCTTCCTCAAGGGAGCCAAGTGCTTCTCAGAAAAATGCCCCGTCGAGAAGCGCAACTTCCCCCCCGGCCAGCACGGCCAGTCCAAGAAGCAGAAGAAGGTCGTCGGCTACGGTCTGCAGCTCCGCGAGAAGCAGAAGGCCAAGCGCATCTACTTCACGCTCGAGACCCAGTTCCGCGCCTACTATCAGAAGGCTTCAAACCGCACCGGCGTCACCGGCGAACTCCTGCTCCAGCAGCTTGAGACCCGCCTCGACAACGTGTGCTACCGCCTCGGCTTCGCAATGAGCCGCCGCCAGGCCCGTCAGATCGTCCGCCACGGCCACATTCAGGTCAATGGCCGCAAGGTCAATATCCCATCCTTCCAGTGCAAGGTCGGCGACGAGATCGCGATCCGCGAAGGTTCCAAGTCTCTGGTGGTTCTCGAAGAGTCGAAGAACTTTGCCAGCGGTCAAAATGCGGTTCAGTGGCTCGACATCAACCGCGACAATCTCTCCGGTAAGGTGCTCGCTCTGCCGAAGCGCGAAGATATCAACCTGCCCGTCAACGAGCAGCTGATCGTCGAACTCTACAGCAAGTAGCTTTAGCTGTTACAAAAGATTGGGTGCCCCATGTCCCGCTTCTGGGACATGGGTTCTTCCCAGCAACACCACAACTTAACCGCAACCGAACCACCCGCCGGTCCGCAAAGTGCATCGCGGCCAGGACGGATAAAGGAGAAACACATGCTTTGGAGAGGTTTTCAAAAGCCCAAGCGTCTTGCAGTCGACACCGAAACACTCACCGACAAGTACGGCAAGTTTTCCGCGCAGCCCTTTGAGCGCGGCTTCGGTACCACCATCGGTAATGCGCTCCGCCGCACCCTGCTTTCGTCCATCGAAGGCGCTGCCGTTACCGCCGTCCGAATCGAAGGTGTGCTGCACGAGTTCCAGTCGATCACCGGCATCGTTGAGGACGCGACCGACATCATCCTCAACCTGAAGCAGATTCCCTTCAAGCTCAACGGCGAAGGCCCCAAGGCTCTCTATCTCCGCGCCGACCAGGCCGGTGTCGTCACCTCGGGCTCCATCGAGGCCGATGGCGACGTCGAGATCCTCGATAAGGACGTCTACATTTGCACCATCTCCGAAGGCGGCAAGATCGACATGGAGATGCGCCTCAAGCGCGGCCGTGGCTACATCTCTGCCGACAAGAACTTCGACAGCGACCTCGGCCTCGGCTTTATTCCTGTCGACTCCGTCCACTCGCCTGTCCGCAAGGTCAACTACCTCGTCGAGGCCGCCCGTCTCGGCCAGATCACCGACTATGACAAGCTCACCGTCGAGATATGGACCAACGGCACCGTCCTCCCCGCAGACGCACTCGGCCTCTCCGCCAAGCTGCTCAAAGACCACATGACCATCTTCATCAACTTCGAAGAAGAGCTCGAAGCCGGTCATGACGGCCTGCACGATGGCCCTGCGCTGCAGAACGACAATCTCAACCGTTCTGTCGAAGAGCTCGAACTCTCCGTGCGCAGCTACAACTGCCTCAAGAACGCCAATATCATCACCATCGGTGAACTCATCCAGAAGACCGAAGCCGAGATGCTCAAGACCAAGAACTTTGGTCGCAAGTCCCTGAACGAGATCAAGGAAATCCTCGCGCAGATGGGCCTCTCGCTGGGCATGAAGATCGACGAGCACGGCAACCCGCAGCCCGGACCAACCTCCGTGCTTCCCGCAGCCACCCTCGCCGCCAGCTTCGGCAACTTCGACGACGATGATGAAGACGAAGATGAAGAGGACGACTTCGAGCTTCCCGCCGAGCCGGAAAACTTCTAACAACACGATTAAAAACGGAGGGATCGCTCAATCCGATCCCTCCGTATTTCAAACAGCAACATCCGACTCACGGCTTAAAGCCCAGTCGAAGGAGATCAAATGCGCCACCGTAATGCAGGATTTAAACTAGGCCGCAACACCAGCCACCGACGCGCCATGCTGCGCAACCTCGTCACCTCCATCATCCTGATGGATCGGGTCGAGACCACCATCACCAAGTGCAAGGCCACCCGCCCTTTGGTCGAGAAGATGATTACCCTCGGCAAGCGCGGCGATGTGCATGCCCGCCGTCAGGCCGCTGCCTATCTTATGACGCCCGAGGCTGTCGACCGCCTCTTCGCAACGGTGGCACCGCGTTATGGAGCCCGCAACGGCGGCTATCTCCGCATCGTGCGCAGCGGACCCCGTAAGGGCGATGCAGCCGAGATGGCGTTCATCGAGCTCCTCGGTGCCGAGCACGAGCTGAATGAGAAGGCGCAGAAGCGCGCAGAAGCCCGCACCAAGCGTCGTGAAGAGCTCGCCAAGCAGATGGAAGAGCGTAATCCCGGCGAAGCGCCGGACCCCAACGCTGAGCCATAGACTGGTGTTAATATACTCAGAGGCGCACCTACAAGGGTGCGCCTTTTCTTTTGCTATCAGGCACGACTCTTACTGCAGAGCACATCGATTAGAGTAGAGGTGTCAAATGACCGCACCGGAGAGTATCGCCCTCACAGATCGCCAATTCACTCTCATCGCTCGCGCGTTAGCAGATCCACGCCGCTACGAGATCCTCCAGAAGATCGGAAGATGTAATCCTTCCTGTGCCTGCAGCGATATCCGAAGCTGTCTTCCCATCAGCCCGGCGACGCTCTCTCACCACATGAAAGAGTTGGAAAACGCCGGTCTGATCGATGCACAGCGCGAAGGAAAATTCGTCAACTACACCCTGCGCCGCGACGTTTTGCAGGCTTACCTCGACCGGCTCTCCGAAATTTAGCGAACGAATACCCCTCGCAGATGTCTCTGCGGATCTCTATCGATATCATCCTCGCGAAGACGGGTTGCTACTGACGTTTGGCCCGGATGCCATCTCTGAGATCGCTCAGCGTTCAGATACCCCAGATTCCGAGAACGATATACACAACAGTAGCAATCACAGCAATTCCTGCCGCAATCTCGCTAATGAGAGGAACACTCATCGTTGGCCCTTCTCTGGCCCGCCACCATACTACGCTCAGCCGTTGTGCACCACCACGCGATTCTTTCCCCCGCGCTTGGCGGCGTAAAGAGCTTCGTCTGCCCTCTCTACCAGCTGATAGCCATTTACCATCGAATCGTCCAGTGCCGCCATCCCGATACTGATCGTCAGTGGAGCATTCTCCCACTCCTCGATCGCGACCTTTGACATCACGCGCTTGGCCAGCCCGAGGGCGCTCTCTGGGCCGCTCTCGGGCAGCAGCACCACAAACTCTTCACCGCCATATCGCGCCGGCAGGTCAGGCAGTCGAACCGTCGTCTGCAGAATCGTTCCCAGACGGCGCAATACTTCGTCACCCGCAGCATGGCCCCAGCGGTCATTCACCATTTTGAAGTCGTCCACATCGAGCAACAGCACAGACAGCTCCCGGTTCCGACGCCGTGCCATCGAGAACTCCATTACCAGCCGCTCCTCAAACGCGCGGCGGTTTCGCAGCCCCGTCAGCTCATCGGTCACTGCCAGCTTGCGCAAACGACTATTAGCCTCTTCCAATTCGCGATGGTAGCGTTCCAGCTCAGCCTTGTGCGCCGCCTCTTCGGAGACATCCACGGCCACTCCGGCCAGCAGAATGTTGCCCGCCGAATCGTGACAGGGAAACTTGAACGAACGCAGCGATCGAATAACCCCATCCGCGCCGCGAACCTGCTCCTCATTCTCGATAATGCGGTCGCCGACCATCACCTCAAGATCGTGCATGCGGTCCGACTTGATTAGATTGCGCGGCCATAGCTGCTCGTCGGTCCGTCCCAGCCACGCATACTCGCTTATGCCGAACCGTTGCGCGAAGCTACGGTTATAAAAGAGCAGCCGTCCGGCCGAGTCTTTGATGTAGCTCATAAAAGGGCTGGCGTTCATGAACGCACGAAACAGCTCTTCGCTGGCCCTCATTCCCGCGGCGGCCTCTTCCTTCTCCTTCAAAGCCTGCTCGAGCGCAGTGCGCTGCACCAACAACTCCAGCCGCGCACTCACCTGCCTGCCCAGAACTTCCAACGTGTGTCCCTGTTCTTCGTTCAGCAGCCGCGGCACAATGTCGATCACCGAGAGCGTCCCTAACAGGTCTCCGTCTGCCGTCCGCAGGGAGACACCGGCATAAAACCTCAATCCGGGCTCGTTCGTTACCAGGGGGTTAGAGGCGAAGCGAGGATCTGTGAACGCGTCCGTGACCACCATCAGGCCAGGCTGCCGCACCACGTGGGCGCAAAACGCCGCCTCTCGCGGAGTCTCCCGCCGCTTCAGCCAATCGGTCGATCGAAACCATTGGTGCCGCTCATCCAGCAGGGTCACCAGGCCCACCGGCGTCCCGCAGATTGCAGCGGCCAGTTTGACCAACTCGTCGCACTCCTGCTCGGGTTGCGACTCTAGTAACTCTTCCGACCAAATCTCTTTGAGACTGGCATTTTCGTTCTCAGCTAGCCGTGTACTCATTTGTCACCGTAAGGTCAACAGTAAGGATAGCTGTCACAAGAACCCTGATGCTATAAGCTTTTTCGTAAGCTTACGAGAGTAACCATACTCAATCTCTATTTTGGTTACTTAGGTTTCTTATTGCGTCACTATTGTGGTCTTTGCAGGCGCAAAGATTGACTTCACTCGCACTGACTACAATGAGAACAGCGATTCGTCCTCGTCTTCCCAATGCTCATGGAAGCAGTGATTCGAAACCATGCCAATAGCGAGACTGACCATCGAACTGGAGATTCCCCACGCGCAATCTCTCAAGGACCGCCGCCAGGTTGTCCGCTCCATCAAGGACAAGCTCCGCCACGGCTTCAATCTCTCCATCGCCGAGCTCGACGACGGAATCGTCTGGAACCGCGCCACCCTCGGGGTCGCGGCCATCTCGTCCTCGACCAGCTATCTCACCGGTCAGATCAAGCTCATCGACGATGCTGTCCTTCGTCTCGCAGCGGGTCTGGGCGCTCAAATCGTAGATTCCTATGCCGAAATTCTTCCCGAATGACCCTGCGGGCATCTTTAATGACAACGCGTTAGGTCAAACGCTTGAATTTTGATATCCTCAACCGTTCACCCTGTAGAAATATATGCCCGAGCAACGAGCCAGAACGTACCACCGGAACCGAGTCGCCAACACCTTCTCCGACGAGATCGGTGCGATGTTGGAAGGCGAACTCTCCGACCCCCGTATCGCACCCAGCTACGTCACCGACGTCGTCCTCGCTCCCGGCGGCAAGTCCGCACGCGTCTTCATCGCGGTCCACGGTACCGAGCAGGAAGAAGACTCCACTTTGGAAGCGCTTACCACCGCGCGTGCCTACATCCGTTCCCAGATCCGCGACCGCATGGGTGTCCGTCACGTCCCCGAACTCAGCTTCGCCATCGACCGCTCCCAAAAGATGACCGGCCGCATGGATGAGCTGTTGACTCGTATGCGCAAACGCGAAAAGAAGGCGACCCCATCTCAATCATGACGCATATGACGCAGCAACCGATCGACGAATCGACGCATGAAGCTCAGATTGAAATGCTCCTCGAGGCCTTCCGCGCCAGCCCCCGCTTTATCCTTACCTCGCACGCCCGTCCCGACGGCGATGCCCTCGGCTCCGTTCTTGCTTTAGCAGAGATCCTCGACCAGATGGGCCGCCAGACCGACGTCGTCTTCGCTGATCCGGTTCCGGCCATCTATCGCACTCTGCCCAATGTGGGCCGCATCCACCACACTCCCTCCGCTGCCGACATTGCCGACCACAGTATCCCGGCCATTCTGCTTGAGTGCGACGGCATCGCGCGCACCGGGCTCCTCGGCCTCGACGAAAACCGCCCCCTCATCAACATCGACCACCACGCCAGCGGCCGCCACTTCGCCTCCGTCAATTGGATCGACGAGCACGCCTGCGCCGTCGGGGCCATGGTCTACCGCATCGCCATTGCCGCCGGAGCCGAGATCACGCCCAGCATGGCCACCTGTCTCTATACGGCGATCCTCTCCGACACCGGCGGCTTCACCTACGCCAGCACCAATGCGGATACCTTCGCCGTCGTCCATGATCTCGCTGTCCGCGGAGCAAACCCCGCAAAGATCGCGCGAGACGTCTACTTCTCGAACTCCATCAGCAAAATCCGCCTCCTCGGCTCAGCACTGTCCAACCTTCAGTGCGAAGGCAACATTGCCTGGTCGTGGGTCACCAGCAATGACATGACGCTCACCGGTTCCGACGCTGAGGACTGCGAAGGTGTCGTTAACTACCTCATCAGCATCGCCGGCATCGAGTCCGCTGTCTTTCTTCGCGAACTTCCCGACATCAACGAGTTCCGCCTCAGCATTCGCAGCAAGGGCAAGCTCGACGTCGCCCGCATCGCCGAGTCGTTCGGCGGCGGTGGCCATCGCAGCGCCAGCGGATGCACGATTCAAGGCCCGCTCGACATGGCCATCGACCGCATTATTACCCAACTTCGTACAGGGCTCTGTTAGCCTTGTCTGGTTTACCTGACCCAATGAGTGATCTGCAAAAAACTGCCGCGCCCGGCTCATGGAAAGAACGCGCCCCCATCGCATGGCTGCATGGCATCTGGAAGGGCTTTGCCGCCGAATCGCCGCAGGAGTTCCTCGTTCTCTGCGTCGTGACCGGCTTCCTTCTGCTCTATGGTCTGGTTCCCCTCATCGGTGGCGACCAACTCGGCCTCGTCGGCGCAGACGAGCCGCGCTACGCTCAGATCGCCCGCGAGATGCTCGCGCAGCATAATGATGTCTGCAACCAGCTTCACGCAAGCATGGTCCCCCATAGCCTCAGCCCCAAGGCGATCGACGATTCCTTCCATTGCCTGATCGGCGGAACCATCACCCCCATCCTCTACGGCAAGCCCTGGCTCGAAAAGCCCGCGCTCTACTACTGGCGTGCCATGAGCTTCTTCCGTGAGTTCGGAGTCTCCGACTGGTCCGCCCGTCTGCCGTCGTCCTCCGGAGCCTTCGCGCTCTTCTTCCTCATCTTCCTCCACATGAGGAGATTCCGCCCTGGGGGCCATCTCAACGCCGCACTCATTACTGCCTCGAGCCTCGCCGTCTTCGCTTTTGCCCGAGGCGCGTCCACCGACATGCAGTTAGCCGCGCCCTTCTGTATCGGGATGCTCGGCTGGTATGCCTGGTATGAGACCGGAAAGAAGTTCTGGCTCTTCGACCTCTACTTCTTCGGAGCCGCGGCCACGCTCGCCAAAGGCCCGGTAGCGCCCTTCCTCGCGCTGGTCATCATCCTTCTCTTCGCTGGCCTTCGCCGCGAGTGGTCGCTCCTGCGCCGCACCATCTGGTGGCCCGGCATCCTGCTTTATATGGTGATGGTGCTGCCCTGGTACATCGCCGTGCAATGGAAGAACCCGACCTTCTATCGTCTCTTCTTCCTCGAACATAATCTCGAGCGCTTCGCCACCAACCGCTACCAGCACCACCAGCCATTCTGGTTCTATCTGGCTGTTTTGATTCTCGGCCTCATGCCCTGGACAATCCTCTCCCTTCGGGCTTTGGTTGACTCCATCGACGTCTCCATCGCCGAGTGGAAGGTCCGCCACAATCCCCAGCGTTACCTCGGCCACTCCCGTGCCGGTGACGCCTTCCCCGAGTTTCTCGTCCTCTGGACGCTCTTTCCCATCGTCTTCTTCTCCTTCTCCGGCTCCAAGCTCCCCGGCTACATCCTTCCCTCCATTCCGCCGCTCACGATTCTTACAGCGGACTATCTCCACCGCAACCGCCGCGACGGCCTCCCGCGCTGGCTTCTCTGGGCGCACTCCGCCGTCTGCGCCATCCTCGTCTTCGTCCTCATCCTCGCGCCTCAGCACATGAAGTACGAGACCCTCATCCCCTCGGCTCAATGGCTGTTTATCGCGGGAGGCT
>NZ_DATKQC010000071.1:0-7946 GCF_035532915.1 Edaphobacter sp. | reverse complement strand
GTATCTCCCTGCTCCTCGAAGACTGGTTCCTGATGCAGCGGGATCCATAAGTTGGCTGGATCGCTCTCCAGCCGGTCGCCAAAGAACTGCGGAGCGGCAATGCCCACCACGGTGACCGGCAAGCCATTGAAGGTAAAAGTCGAGCCAATGACGGATGGGTCGGAGGCATAGGTCTGTCGCCACATGCGGTAGCTCATCACCGCGACGGCAGGTGCCTCCGGTCGATCATCGGAGGAATTAAGCAACCTGCCTGCGCTCGGCTGCACCCCAAAGGTAGAGAAGTAGTTGCCCGAGACGAACTCGCTCTTCGTGTTTTGAGCGGCTGCATTCGAGCCGGCGCGACGGAGGCTCATGGCATACCGACTGCCGGAGAAGGCTGCGATCTGCTCAAACGCGGGGGAGTTTTCCGTCAGGTGTCGATAGAACGGGTAGTCGAAGATGCTCCACGAGTCCTGAAGGCCGCCCCACTCGCAGCAGAGATTGCCGTCGCCGATGCGATAAAGCTGCTGCGGATTTGGGATAGGCAGAGGTTTCAGCAGCACCGCATGAACCAGGGTGAAGATGGCAATGTTGGCTCCAATGCCCAGCGCCAGCGTCAATACTGCGGTCAAGGTAAAGCCGGGCGCCTTGCGCAGTTGACGGAATGCGTAACGCAGATCCTGCGAGAATGTCATCGTTCACCTCAGAAGGAGCCATGGCGCCAAATCTAATCGTGCCGTAAGGCTATTGGCACGTGAAGCGCCAAAGCGTCAGCCAGCCAAGTGATTCAAAACATGCGCTGTCAGTTCCATGGCCCGATCTCGCTCGACCGGCAAGGTGTCCGGGTTCGCAAAAGCATGTCCGGAATTGAACAGAGAATCGTGAAATTTCGCGAGAACGATCAGCCGCGGACGATTGCCCAGGTGATTGCTGAACTTTTGCCCGCGGCTCTCCGTAGCAGAGAGGATGACAACGTCGCCGGCAAAGGCATATCGCATCGGTCGTTCGATCACCCTCCTGCTTCCGCTCGCCATGGCGCCGCTAGGCCTCTCTGCCCAGGCGCAACCAGCGACTCCATCTTCAACCGCGGTCACCCAGCCGCCCCCACGATTTGAGGTCGTCTCCATCCACCCGCGCAAGTTTGCCGGTGACGAACCCTCTGACCGCCGCGTGCTTCCCGGCGGACACTTCGTCGCCACCGCCACCAACGTCCGCACCCTTATCCGCATCGCCTTCGGCATCGACAGCAACCGCATGTCAGGCGCGCCGGGCTGGATCGACAGCGAGATCTTCGACATCAACGGCACCACCGTCGATCACGCCGAGATCAAGACCCCGCAGCAGTTCCAGCAACTGATCCTCTCCCTGCTCGAAGACCGCTTCCAGTTCAAATTTCATCGCGAGCAAAAGGAAGGTCCCGTCTACTGGCTGGAGGTCGATAAGCCGGGCAGACTCGGGCCCGCCCTGAAGCCAAGCGGGCCGGGGTCGGAGCCCAACATGAGCAGCAACTCCAACGGCTTAAGGAGTGAGATCAAGGTGTCGAAGATGTCGATGCCTGACATTGCCGCCGGGCTTCGCCGCCAGGCTTGCCGTCCGGTTGAGGACCACACCGACCTGAAAGGCGACTTCGACTTTCAGATCGCATGGTCTCCCGAGGAGACACCAGACTCCGCCAACCCTTCGCTGTTCACTGTTCTCAAAGAGCAACTCGGCCTTAAACTGCAGCCCGCCAAAGGCACGGTCGAGACCCTGGCCATCGATCAGATCAGCCAGCCGTCGCCCAACTAGTCTGTCACAGCCCTGCCGGTCAGGCGATCTCAGAATCATGCGGATGCGGACTGAGCCGCAGGCCGCTCCATGATTCCGAGACGACGATGCTGTTGCCGGGGTTGTGCATGTCGTAGCGCACCTGGATGGGCAGGTCGGCGCGAACGTCGCGAACGTGCTCGGCGAGGTAAGTCACGTCCTGAGCGCACTCGTAGGAGACGCCAGCGATGCGGTAGTTATAGACGATGACCAGCGGCTCCGCGCTCGAGCCATCCTGCTGCAGCGGCGCATCGGTGATGCTGCCGTCGGTGATTCTGCCGATGCGGGCGAGCAAGTCGCGGCGCTCCCGCTCAATCTCTTCCGCGCTTGGCCGCGGGCGCCGCAGCGCGTACCAGGCAATGCCAGCCACGGCAGCGGTGCCAATCGCAATGGCGGCAACGTTGCGTGGGAAGCGGAGGTCTAGCGGCAGATGCGATGGAATCGAAGAAAGCAACACAGTGTCTCTGCCCAAAAGCATAGCCTATCCCCGGTAAGCAGACGATGATTCCATGGGAGTAATAGTGTCAGACGATATTCCGCTGCGTCAAAAGGGAACGGGCGCAGCCGGTTGCCGCTGCGCCGCGCGATTTCGAACCGCTAAAAAGTAAGGGAAAAACCACGAATCGCTCGCTTTTGCAGCAAAAGCAGTCCTCGCCACGCCGGGAGGCGGCCGCTTTCCAGTAGAATTTGCTTTGGCGCATCCGCGCATGAGGACAAGGTTTATGGCATCGGCAATGGCGAATATCGAGGCATTGAAGGCGACACACCAGGAGTTGAAGACGCGGATGGAGAAGTCGGTCGAAGACTTCCGGGCAAACCTGCTCTCGGCGCGTACCGGGCGGGCGAACGTGCACATGCTCGACCAGATCCGGGTGGACTACTACGGCACCGACACCCCGATCGCCCAGATGGGCCAGGTCAGCACCCCCGAGCCGACGTTGATCCTCGTCTCGCCCTACGACTTGGGCATGGTGTCGGCCATCGAGAAGGCCATCCGCACCTCAGGCACCGGGCTGAACCCCATGTCCGACGGCAAGATCATCCGCGTGCCTGTGCCTCCCATGACCGAGGAGCGGCGCAAAGACGTGGTCAAGCAGTTGAATAAGACCCTCGAAGACCACAAGACGGCCATCCGCAGTATCCGCCGCGACGGCAACGACCAGATCAAGAAGGCAGCCAAGGACAAGCTCATCTCCGCCGACGACGAGAAGCGCGCCAGCGAAGAGGTTCAGCAGTTGACCGACGCCGAGATCAAGCGCATCGAGGAGCTGTTCAAGGCCAAAGAAAAAGAAGTCATGACCGTCTGAGCGCAGTCATCAGCAGCTAACTTCCTTTGTTTGTCATTCCCGAAGGGAATCTGCGTTTTGCGTGTGGTTAGTGGGTCGTGGTTCAGTTTGAATCCACAGAATATCTCCGATCCTAAGCGCGATTCTCGGAACCTATCGACGTTCCGGCTCGTTTATGAGCCCATCGATAAATGCTGTAACACGTGGAGCTGACCAGTTTGCAGCTGCCGTGTGCCTGGCCGCGAGACTTCCGTCACGTGCGTATAAAAACGTCGCCGGAAATTGATGCAGTTGCATCGATACAGGAATGTCCCCGTCATCCATTGTGTAAAAAGGAAGATCGTAACCGTGGCGTTGGGCGAAAGCGCGAACGGTCGCAGGCGAATCCAACCGAGAGATGATCAGGAATGCGACATTCGGGTCATTGCGATAGTGGTTGTAGAGCTTTTGCACCGCAGGCATTTCAGCGACACACTGAATGCACCAGGTTCCCCATAGGTCAACAAAGACTACCTTCCCTCTCATCTCAGAGAGCCGCTCTACTTTCCCGTCCAAAGTGCGGAAAGGGAAGTCGTCTGCCGATTGATGGATGCGAATCAAATCGGGAGCCTGCTCGTTGAGGGCGATGCGGTGTTGGATAACCTCCCAACCCAGAATTGCAGTTACTCCCAGGGTCAACACACAAAGGAAAGCGATGACGGCGATCTTTTTCATCAAGGTCATGGCGGATGTCAGGCGTCTACGTCTTCTATGTTACGGTAATGGAAAAATTCACGCTGAGGGCAGGATAAGTCGGCGTGGTTTACGCAAATTCCCGCAGCAAAATCAACAGTTTTCGCATCACGTGAAATCATGGCAGTATGTCCCACGTACGCCGATCATTTTTTATCGCCGCCTGCGTCCTGTTACTTGTATGCGCGATGCCAGGCCGCGCCAAGGCCGCAACCGGCAACCAGAAGAACCTGCCGCCTGACCTGGCCTGGAGAGTCGAAGTCCTCTTCCGCTCCAAAGCGACTCTTCCGGCGGGGGCCGAGGTGCACGTCGGCCCTCGCATGCCCAGCAAAATTTCCGGATACGATCAGGTCTCTATCACCTACACCTCCTCGGGAACGACCTCTGCGCCGATCCCGTTTCTGCTTTCGCGCGACGGTAAATCGCTCGTCCAGTTCAACCAGTTCGATATCAGCGCCGACCCACGAACCATGGTCTCTGAAAGCAACCGGCCCGCTCGCGGCGGCCCCGAGTCCGCACCGGTCTCGATCGTCGTCTTCGACGACCTGGAGTGCCCATTCTGCGCGCGCCTGAACGCGACGCTCTTTCCCGCAGTCCTCGACCGGTACAAAAATCAGGTTCGAATCGTCTATCTGGACTTCCCCAGTCCCGGGCATCCGTGGGCCTTGCGAGCGACCGTCGACGTCTCCTGTCTCGCCACGCAAAGTACCAACGGATACTGGAACGCAGTCGACACCATTCATGCTCGCGCAGCCGAGTTGGGCGGAACGGAGAGAAGTCTCGCCAAGGTCAACGACTCACTCGACGAGATTGTTCGCCAGTCGGGAGCGCAGCAGCACGTCGATGCCACCGTGCTCAACGCCTGTATCCAAAAGCAGGATACGGCGTCGGTCGAACACTCCCGCGAACAGGGGCTGGGGCTCCAGGTTCAGGTCACGCCTACGTTCTTCATCAACGGAGCAAGAATCGAGGGAGCGGTTCCCATCGACTTCATCTTCCACATGATCGATACCGCGCTGCTCGCAGAGGGAAAGACCCCGCCGCCCGCTGCACCGGATGCTCAGGGCCAGTAGAGGAACGGCGGTGCTTTTGCGTATACTCGTCAGCCTATGCTGAAGACCATATTTTCCTGTACTGTAGCGGGCGGCGTCTGCCTGAGCATGTTTTCCGGCGCTGCCCTGGCCCAGAACCGTCCCGGAGCCCCCGGCCACGCCGCGTTGATCGTAGTGAACCAGGGCGAAGCCAACGTCAGCATCGTGAACCCCGCTACCGGCTCGCAACTGGGCACAGTCGCCGAGAACACCCCCGGCATCCACGGCCACGAGGCAGCCACCTCTCCCGATGGCCGGCTCGCCTATGTGCCCATCTACGGCAGCACCGGCGTCGGCAAGCCCGGGCTGAACGGCCGCTCCATGCTGGTCATCGACATCGCCAGCCGCAAGATCGTCAACAAGCTCGACTTCGGCCACGAGGTCCGGCCCCACTGCGCCGTCTACGACCCCAACAGCGGCATGCTCTACGTCACCACGGAGCTCGACAACGCAGTCACCGTCATCGATCCCAACACGCTCAAGATCGTCGGCAAAATCCCCACCGGGCAGGAGCAATCGCACATGCTGGCTCTGTCCAGCGACGGCACCCGCGGCTACACCGCCAACGTCGGCCCCGGAACCGTCTCCGTGCTCGACATGAAGGCGCGCAAGACGCTGGCCGTCATCCCCATCTCGAAAGACACGCAGCGCATCTCGGTCTCGCGTGACGACTCCATGGCGTTCACCGCCGATCAGACGCAGCCCCGCCTGGCCGTCATCGACACGGCGTCGAACAAGGTTAGAAGCTGGATCGCACTTCCCGCAGTCGGCTACGGAACCGCCTCGACGATGGACGGCCGCTGGCTGCTGGTGGCCATGCCTTCTGCGAGCAAGGTAGCTGTCGTCGATCTCAAGAGCATGAAGGTCGCCAAGACCATCGACGTTCCCAGCGCGCCACAGGAGGTCCTGATGCGTCCCGACGGCAAAGTAGCCTACGTCTCCTGCAATACGACCGGACGCGTCGCCGCCATCGATCTGGTCGGCTGGAAGGTCGAGAACATCATCGCTACCGGCAAGGGCGCGGACGGTCTGGCCTGGGCCAAATAAATTCTGGGCGAAATATTCTTACGTCGTGTGGTCGAGCACGATCTTCCACCCCTTGTCCGTCTTTTCGAGCACAACGCTGAAGACCCCTTCGGCGTTGCCGCCCTCCTTCTTGGCGCGCTCCAGATGGTACTTGCCCACCACGATGGCAAAGTTGGCATCGAGCGGTCGCGCCTCTAGTTCAGAGAAGGCGAGCGTGCCCATGGCCGCCTTGGTCGGGTAGTCGTGCTTGTACTCCTCCACCAACCCGGCGAAGCCATGCGAGATCTGGTGCGTCACCATCAACGTATCCGGCGCGTCTTTATAGGTCTGCACAAAGGCGTCGATGTCGCCGCGGTTCCACGCCGCCTCCTGGGTCAGCAGCACTTTGACCACATCGAGCTGCTGCCGGGATGCAGTGGTGAGCGCCTGCAGGTCCTGCGAGTGCGCGACCGGCACCGCGAACAGGGCCACGACGAGAAGGGGAATGACAGCAGCACGAAAGCGCGGCATGGGAGGCACCTCAAAATTGTTACGGCCAATGTAGCAAATCCGGATTAACGAAAACGAGCCAATGGTCTTTTCTTTGAATTCAGCCGCAATCTAGCGGTTGTCGTCTACGTGGGCCTTCGCTCCAGCGGTCGGGATGATCCAGATCAGCGTGACCAGCGCGATATCGGCCAGCGCCAGCGAAGGATGGTAGTAGGCCAGCGGCATCGCCAGCCCATAAAGTCCCAGGCTCAACTGGTGTTTCCGCTGAATCGCGGCATCCAGCGGGTGAAAGGTCCCCGCCACTCGCATTCTGCGCTCGATGGCCAGTCGCAGCAGCAGAAAGCTGAAGCCCGTGATCACCATGGAGGCGGCATACAGCGCGATCGAGAACGAGTCGCTCTCCTTCTCCAGCACGTACGAGGTAAAGAACGGCAGCAGCGACAAACAGAACAGGAAGCCGAGGTTGGCATAGAGCACGCGCTGGTCTGCCTGCTTGATGCGATGCACCAGGTGGTGATGATTCACCCAGTAGATCGCCGTAAAGCTGAACGAGATGAAGTAGACCGCCAGCGTCGGCAGAATGGAGAGAAACCCGGCAATGCCGTGCTGCGCTGGAACCTTCAGCTCCAGCACCATGATGGTGATGATCACCGCGATGACGCCGTCGGAGAAGGCTTCGAGCCGGGATGTGGAAGAGAGTTGATCGTCCATAGCCGATGGAGCCTTTTATCGGCTCCCTGAAATACCTGTCAAGTACCCTTGAATCGAAGACGTTCGCTAAATATAACTATACAAAGAAGTTGCCGAAGAAAATAAATCCGGCAAAACTGCAAATTAGTTTCCCGCCATTCATTACAATTAAGACATAAGACGGCAGAAGGAAGAGTTGGAGGGCCACGATCAGGCCATGCTGAACTAACTCCTTCCAATGCAATATTTTGACTATAACTCATTTGAATGCAATATTATGCGCCGAGAGTACAGCGCATCTCCCTGCAATCATTAGACTTACGGCAAAGGTACCCCTGGGGGTCCCCCTTCAAAGCACCGCGGCGCGGAGTCGTAAAATAGTCAGGATCGTCGAAAGATAAAGGATGACACGGGCAGATGAGTATTGAAACACAGACAGTTTTGGCAGGACAGATCGTTGCGGCAGCACAGGCAGCCGGTCTGGTAGTGGTTTCGAGCGTCGAAGGCAAGGACTTTACCGGCGCATCCACCACGCGGTTTACCCTCGGCCTCGCGTCCGACAACTCAAAGACGCAGGTCCTCGAGTTGAGCTCCTCCTTCGACTTCAGCAAGGCAGAGCTGGCTGGCGTCGTAAGAGAGTATCTCGCCGAGGCGGCAAAGCGTCTCAAGAGCACGCGCCCGGACTGCTATCTCACTCTCGGCGGTCTGCCGTTGAGCTTCAGCAAGTTCGCGTGGCCCTTCCACGAGTCAACCTCCGGTGCGGACACCTCGCTGGTGCACGGCGAGATCTGGCTCGAAGATGGAAGCGAGCACGTGCTCCACTCCAAGGTCTCCGCCTCCATGACCG
>NZ_DATKQC010000070.1:0-20549 GCF_035532915.1 Edaphobacter sp. | reverse complement strand
AGGTTGGGCAGCAACGGAGTTTTTTTGGCTAATTTACGGCTTACAAAGACGGCAAAGCACATCCCCACCATACCGCCAAGCGTTGCTTCTATGGTCAGAAGCGGCTGGGTGAGGTTGGAATCAGCTGGTTCACCGATAAAGGCCTTCCAGGAGAGACCGAGAATAACGGCGAGGATGGAGTAAAAGAAAACATATCCGCCCGAAGGACGGGTCAAACCTCCAGCCATGTTAAACGCAACCGCTGCAATAACAATAAAGAGAAAAGAGCACAGTGAGAACGCTGGGTCGGTGCCCTGGAACAATTGAACGGCGCCCAGTATCACAGCGAAGCTGGCGGCATACCCGAGCGGAACACGTTCTGGAAAAGGGAGGCGCACTTTTTCTCTTTCTGAACCTGTCACCAGTCCGATTGCCAAATTTCTACGGCAGGCTAACCACAGGCAAATCTTTGGAGTGTAACTGTCTCGAAAGTCCCGCAAGTAATGGACCGAGGACCTAAGCTGATGATATCAGTGGGCAGAAACACCTCAAAAGAATGTTGATGTAAAAGCCCTAGTCGATTACGCGAGGAGCGTCCAAAGGGGTCAGCTATGATAAGGGCATCAAAGTCAGGCAGATAGTGGGGGCAATGCATGGTTTGGCAACGGTCAATGAGCGCTCGACAGGAGAAACAGCTATTTTGGTGTATCCCCATCGCTTCCCTGACCGCGTCGATAGTGATGCTATTCCTCCGCACGCACCTGCATTTTCATAATCCGAGAATCCAATACGGGGTGCTACGTCTGCCCGAGGCCTTTTTTCTTACCGCCTTGTTTACCGCACTGGCAGGATACTTATTTTTCCGTGTTTCGAAATCGCCTGCTTCCGAAGAACGCTCAACTTCATCCTTTATTATTCTGCTGGTTATCGCTTTTTTTCTCTGCTGGCTGCCCATCCTGCTGCGCGGAGGGTTCGTTCAAGATGACTGGTTGGTCGTTGCAGCAGCGATGACACGGAAGATCATCTTCCTGCATCCGATCCTGGCATGGTTTTCGTTGGATACGGTCAACGGCAATTTTCGGCCGCTGGTAACTACCCTTTACTTCGGGTACATGCTCAAGATCTTTGGGCTGCATGCCTTCGCACTTCTCTGCGGAAATTTCATCGTTAATTTACTAGGATCCATCATTGCGTTTTTTGTAGTGCGAGAGTTGGGCTACTCAAAGACGGCTGGAGCGATCGCTTCTCTGCTGTATATGACTCGGGGCCTGAATTACACCCTTAACGCATGGGCATGCGCGCTGGGCGACGGCATCGTCATCTTATTGGGCGGCCTGATCGTCCTTGGGGTTTTACGAGCGAACAGGCGAACAGGTTTTGTATCTTTTGCCTATCACGCGCTTGCCTGGATACTTTTTGTCATCGCTGCATTCGCCAAGCAGAGCGCCTTTACCCTTCCGCTGATTGTTGCGCTGCTTATTTTGCTTCGCCCAGGCCAGACTGCACTACCTTCTTTGCGTCGAAGAATCGGACAAACCATTCTGATTCTGATCTCCTATTCCGTCCCGACGCTGGTCATCTTTTTTCAGGCAAGGTCGCTGCTGAAAACTGTCCCTTACCCAATCTCTCTCACGCTGAGCGGTTTCACTCAGTTGCTGGGGTATATTACCTGGTATTTCATTGGATTTGAAGTTCCGGGGCCGTACAAGATCATTGGCATCCTCACCAGCGTAGTGGGAGCAGCCATTTGCGTTGGTCTGGTCATCCTTGTCTGGCGCGTTCCCACCCTGCTAGGCAAAAGACCGCGCGATATTGCGTTTCTGCTCGCGGCATCGCTTGCGTCAATCTCACTCTATATCCTCTTGCCGACGCGAACGGTTGCCTATTATGGGGCAATGTCTGCGTTCTGGCTGAGTATTGCGATAGGGATTGCCATCACCCAACTGGGTGGAATGGCTGACAAAAAGCCATCAGCGCGAAACGCATATATTGCCCTCTATCTGATCGTCATCCTCGGTTTTTTTGACATACGCGTGAAGCAAACCGGATTAATCTCCTCAGGTGGCTACATCTGGGGAACGTACGGGATGGATCGAGAGAAGGTCCTCTATGACCAGATATCAAAAAGTCTTGCAAGTTCGCCTGACGATCACACATTGGTGATGGTGGATTTTCCAGCATCCGCTCCGGGATATATTGCCATGGCGTTGATTGCAGATCCAGGCTTGCAGCGCATTTTGTGCTACGACAGCAAAACGAAGACCTATTTCGTGAATGACCTTGGCGGATCTCGCCCAAAGGACAACGTTCGGGCCTTAAGCGATGTCCAAGCCTACTGGTGGAACCTGCCCTTCGATTCCGCCCAGGCAGCTAAGATTGCAAGCCAGAGCAGCGTAGCGTGGCTGCAATTCGATGGTGGAACGATCCGCTCCATAGCCCCTTTATCGATTCAGGCTGAATAGATACGAGCATTTTACAAATTTGTAATCCGGCAATACGCTCTCCCAAATCTCAGAGGAGGAAGAGTTGTTCCCGGCTCAGATCATCGCCCGTTTCCCAGACTCCCTGCAGAGGGATCAGGACTGAATATCAACGGCTTTCCGAGGTGCATTCGCAATAGAGCGGTGACTGGTCGGGGAAATTGATGGGAAATAACGCATCAAGCGGTTCCGAAGGTGTAGCGAAGGCTGCTCGACCACATAGTAAGAGAATTCTGCGACAAGCAGAATTCCGAGCCAGTTGCCTGGGAAGGTGCTAATGAACTTCAGAGACGAACCGAAGACGGACTCGTTGCCACTATGCAGAAATAACGTCTGCCAGATGTAAATACTGTAAGAAAGAACTCCGATATGTACGACGGGCCGGGCATTGAGTACGCGGCCAACAGCAGAAGAAGGATTGCGGACACACCAGAGCAGGAAGAAAGCGATGGCGATGCCGGTGACAGTAAAGCCCAGAGGATACTGCCAACGGTTCTGAAAACGGACTCCGAGGCAATTGGAAAGAAAAATGACAACGGGAGGAATCCACCATATTTTCGTGGCGAGAGCATAGGCCCGCTCAAAGGCCGGCGTTCCTTGCAGCAAGGCGACAACACAGCCAAACATCAGCGAGTCCGCGCGCATCTGAAACATTCCGCCATAGTGCAGGTAGGACACGGGCAAAACAGAGGATACGACGCGGATGATGGGCGAGATGAGAATGACTGTGATGGCTACTTTAGAAGCGGCGGAACGACCCGTAATGCCAGAGCGATGGCGCAGGCAAAAGTAGAGGACAAAAGGCCAGATAAGGTAGAACTGCTCCTCAACGCTGAGCGTCCAGAAATGCTCGAGCGACCACATCGAAGTGCCGAAGGCGTAATTGCGAAAGAAGAAGAGTGCGCTGAAGATATCGATTTTGGTGACTGCGAGTCGACCAGCCCATGCAAGCAGCACAAGTACCGCGACATAGAAATAAATTGGCGGCAGGATACGCATGGCCCTGCGAAAGTAGAAGCTGCGCATGCTGATTGATCCGGTCTTCTGCTGCTCGTGCAGAAGAAGACTGGTGATCAGATAGCCGCTGATCACGAAGAAGATATACACGCCGGTGTCACCATTGAAGATTGCAAACCAGATGCCGGAGAGGTGATAGGGCATGCGCTGCATCGTATGAAGGGACACAACAAGAAAGATCGACAAAGCCCGCAGGCCATCGAGACTGGGGATACGGGACATCGATGCAGCTCGAGTGGGGAGGGGCTGGGACATAATAAAAAAGGCCTCTTTAAGGGCTAATTATATAGTGACCCTCCCGTGGAAGTGCTTTGCCTCGATAGGGATGCAGGTCGATACTTCGAGCGAATGAAACAGATCCAGCAGGAATCCGGGGTTCCAGTCCGGGATTCCCTTTCAGATTCACGTTGTCGAGTTCGCCTGGGCTTCTACTTCAATTTCGGCTGGTCTGCCTACGGCGGAGTCAACCTTTTTGGGGAACAGCCGGTCTCGTAGTTTCAGGGCTGGGAATTCGACGATTTTGGTAAAGAAGATACCGACCAGCGCTCCCAACAGGGTTGGAGCAATCGCGAGCCATACCGGCGCCAGCCATCGCGGCAGGTGTGGCGACACCTGAACGAGGGGAGCAATGACGGCAACATGCCAGAGGTAGATTCCATACGAATACAGTCCAATCCACGCAACCAGACGATAGAGCGCAGACCGTCGGCGGCCTTCCCGATGCCGGTACAGGAGCATTAAGAGAGCAACTCCCATTGCGTTGGCGCAGTCCAGGCCGAGCGAATCCGCCCACGGCGCTTGCAGATTGAGCCGGAAAAAAACTAACACCAAGGCGAGGATAAGAAACCAGATCCATCTGCGATTCTGCCACCGCCTGAATGTCTCCGGGGCATAGTGATAAAGAATGGCGAGCAATACACCTTCAAGGATTCCATCAATCCTGGTATGGGTGGCTGTGAACGTATCGAAACCGTAGATCGTCAGTATCATTCGCAGGACAATGACAGTACCCGTCACTCCTGCGAGAAAGAGGAAGAGATTTCTCATCCGCGTTGCACGCCGGGCAGCGATGGCCAGGCACAATACCAGCAGCAGGTAAGCGTGCTCTTCTACACCCAGACTCCATGTGTGAGCGACACCTCCCACATAGTTTTGGATATTTAACAGATTGCCCCACATCTGGTGGAAGGTGCGGTGGCCTGTCAACAGGATCAGGCCTATAAAAAGATAATATTGTGGCCAGATTTTGAAGCCGCGACGGATCAGAAAGCGCTTGCTGTCGATTCGGCCATACAGCATCCATTCCTTTACCAGCAGACCACCCACCAGAAAACCGCTCAGGATGAAGAAGACGTCCACGCCCGCCCACCCAAAATGACTAAACCCCAATACTCTGAATGGATAAAACAGAATGCCCAGCGGCGAATGGAAATCAATCACCATTAAAATGGCGATGCCACGCACAAAGTCCAGTTCGATCTCACGCTTTAATGGCTTTTGGCGGCTGATTTCTGGAGGCACTTTTCAAGTATAGATGACCGGATTCGTCGTCCGTTTAAACATCCAGATAAAGCTCCAAGTATCGGACCTGGCTGGAAATAGGGTCATGTAGACCTTTAAAAGCTTAGCCAAAAGAACAATCAGTTCAGAGCATCCGGAATCTCCGGCACAGCTCGCTGAGATTCCGCAACAACGCAATCAGCAGGAAAAGCTCTCGAGTCCCTTTTGGAATGAGGGGTTGTCAGAGATGATTCTCGGGCGTCTGATTACGCGGAAGTGCTTTGACTCGATAGGGATGCAGGTCTATGCTTCGAGCAACTGGACGAAATCCGGCAGAAATCTGGGGTCCGGTAAGGCTAACGGCTGAGCGGAGCGAATGGAAAGATTCTGCGACGAGCTGCGATGGGCGCGTGAGCAGCGCAAGATCTCGATTGAGGCGATCTGCGAGGAGACCAAGGTCTCGCCGCGGCATCTGCGTGCGCTCGAAGCGGGCGAGTACAGCGAGCTGCCCGGCGGAGTCTTTCGCAAGGGCATTGTGCGCAGCTACCTTGCGGCGCTGGGACTCGAGGAGTCGTCATGGCTCGACCGGTTCGAGGCAAGCCTGCGGGAGAGTGGCGCTCAGGATACCGAGGTTGAGGACTGGTCCGAGTTCGCCGAAAACGTACGCAGAAACAGAGGAGCCAGCGAGTCCGGAACTAAGCTGCAATGGATGGGCGTGGCGATGATGATGGCTGCGCTGCTGGCTGTGGCATGGTGCGTTTGGAAGTTCGTCCTGCATGGACGACTACCCTGAATCTCCCGCAAAACCCTCCCATTCGATGCAGGATATCGCCGTTGAACCGAAAATAGGCACGGATAAGTGCGCTCCTTTGTCGAGGGGCCTAAGCGACGGGTAAAATAGAGGGGTTGCAAACTGATCAGGCTAAGTGTCTGTTCGGGCACCTAAAAGGAGTTGTTTTGGCGACACGCGATAAGTTTCTATTTACGAGTGAGTCTGTAACCGAAGGGCATCCTGACAAGATTGCCGATCAGATCTCCGATGCGATTCTCGATGCCTGCCTGGAGCAGGATCCGTACAGCCGTGTAGCTTGCGAGACGCTGACCTGCACCGGCCTGGTAGTCGTCGCCGGTGAGATCACGACCAAAGCCTATGTGGACTTTCAGAGCATCGTGCGTGGGACTGTCGCCGCGATCGGCTACGACAATGCCCTCTACGGCTTCGATTCCAATACCTGCGCGGTGATCTCGACGATCAACAAGCAGTCTGGCGATATCGCCATGGGCGTCGATACGGGCGGAGCAGGCGATCAGGGCATGATGTTCGGCTATGCGACTAACGAGACCCCGGAGTTGATGCCGACGCCGATCTCGCTGGCACACAAGCTGGCTCAGAAGCTGAGCGAGGTCCGCAAATCGGGCCTGATGTCTTATCTGCGTCCCGACGGCAAGAGCCAGGTGACGGTGGAATATGACTCGAACAACAAGCCGGTGCGCGTTGACGCAGTCGTCATCTCGACGCAACATGCGGAGAACGTCGGCAACGATGAGCTGCGTGCGGACATTCTGAAGCACGTGATTCAGGCTGTGATTCCTGCCGCGCTGCTCGATCAGGACACGAAGTACCACATCAATCCGACGGGCCGTTTCGTGGTCGGTGGACCGATGGGCGATACCGGCTTGACCGGCCGCAAGATCATCGTCGACACCTACGGCGGCATGGGCCGTCATGGCGGCGGAGCCTTCAGCGGCAAGGATGCCACCAAGGTTGACCGTTCGGCGGCTTACATGGCTCGCTACGTGGCGAAGAACATTGTTGCCGCTGGCCTGGCAGATCGCTGCGAAGTTCAGCTCGCCTATGCGATTGGCGTTCCTGAGCCGGTGAGCGTGCTGGTCGAGACCTTCGGCACGGGCAAGGTTGACGAAGGCAAGCTCGAAGCGCTGGTGCGGAAGAACTTCTCTCTGACTCCAAAGGGGATCATCGAGAGCCTGAACCTGAGGCGGCCGATCTACAAGGCAACTGCGGCCTATGGGCACTTCGGACGCCAGGGCGACGGCTTTTCCTGGGAGGCAACCGATAAGGCTGCTGCCCTCAAAGAGCAGGTTGCGCAGTTAGCTGCCAAGTAGGTCTTTTGTTTGAACCGGGAAAGAGGCGGGCCTGAGGGCCTGCCTCTTCTGTTTGCTGCCGCGAGTTTGCGTGAACGAAACGGAGTGTAGTCCTTGACGCGATAGAGGAAGATACTGAGATGACGATGGCTAAAGGAAATACCAGAGCGAGTACGGTCCCGAGTTTCTTTGCCGGCAAGCAGTGGCAGCAGGTGCTGGAGCGGGATAGCAGCGCCGACGGGCAGTTTTTCTATGCAGTGAAATCGACGAAGATCTACTGCAAGCCAAGCTGTCCCAGCCGCAGACCCACGCGGAAGCAGGTAGCCTTCTTCCCTACCCCGGCTGCGGCGGAGGCTGCCGGATACAGGCCCTGCATGCGCTGCGAGCCGGAGCGGACCCAGCCGAAGGACGATCCTCAGGCGGGAGCGATTGTTGCCGTGACCGAGTATCTGAAGGAACACGCGGACGAGCGGACAAAGCTCGCCGATGTCGCCAAGGCCACTGGCGTAGGACGGCTGACGATTCTGCGAGGATTCAAGCGAGTGTTGGGAGTGAGCCCGGGACAGTACGCGAAAGAGCAGCGGCTGGCCAAATTCAAAGACAAGGTGCGACAACCGAAGTCGCGGATTACAGACGCTATCTATGAGGCGGGATTTGGGTCGAGCAGCCGACTCTATGAGAAGAGCGAGGCGTCGCTGGGGATGACTCCGCGCGTCATGCGGGCTGGTGGAGCGGGGTTGTTGATTCGCTATTGCACGACGGCGAGCCCGTTGGGACGGATGCTGGTAGCAGCTACCGATGTGGGAGTCTGCTCGATTGCATTTGGCAAGGATGACGCCGAGCTGGTGGCCGATCTGCGCGAGCGGTTCAACAAAGCACAACTGGTGCAGGCCAAGGGCAATACTGGCTGGCTGGCTGAAGCGGTTGCCTTTGTTGCGAGCCAGTTAGGAGAACATCCGCTGGCAGCTACTTTTCCACTGGATGTAAGGGCAACCGCGTTTCAACAGCGGGTCTGGAAGGCCCTGCAGCAGATTCCGCGAGGAGAGACGCGCAGCTATGGAAGCATCGCAAAGGAGCTTGGCAGGCCGACCGCTGCGCGTGCGGTGGGGATGGCGATTGGGTCGAACCCCGTGGCAGTTGTCGTTCCCTGCCACCGCGCGATACGGAGCGACGGGAGCCTGTCGGGATATCGCTGGGGCACCGAGCGAAAGAAGAAATTGCTCGAGTCCGAAGGAGTTCACTAACGGAGGAGTTCACGCCTCTGAGAGGCTTCCTCACTGCTCAGAATGGTATCCTGAGAGGGTTTGCAAAAACATTTAAAGGTGTCAAGGAGCAGTGATGGCGACAGCAGTTGTTGATAAGGCAGGCGTGGCTTCCGAGTACAAGGTAGCGGATATTTCGCTGGCAGAGTTTGGACGCAAAGAGATCGATATCGCCGAGCAGGAGATGCCCGGCCTGATGTCGATCCGCAACAAGTACGCCGCGGCCAAGCCGTTGGCTGGTGTTCGCGTGACCGGGTCGCTGCATATGACCATCCAGACGGCTGTGCTGATTGAGACGATGGTTGCTCTCGGCGCGGACGTTCGCTGGGCAAGCTGTAACATCTTCTCGACACAGGACCATGCAGCGGCGGCGATTGCCGCGGCGGGCGTTCCGGTGTTTGCGTGGAAGGGCGAGAGCCTCGAAGAATACTGGTGGTGTACCGATCAGGCGCTGCGGCATAAGGGCGGCCTTGGCCCGCAGATCGTCATCGACGACGGCGGCGATGTGACCCTGCTGATCCACAAGGGCGTGGAGCTGGAGAAGGGCGATGGCTGGGTCAATACGCCTTCCGGAAATCAGGAAGAGGGCGTCATCAAGGACCTGCTGAAGAAGATTCATGGCGAGGACGCGACCTACTTCCAGAAGCTGGCGAAGGAATGGCGCGGCGTTGCCGAAGAGACGACGACCGGCGTTCACCGTCTGTACAAGATGATGGAGCAGGGCAAGCTGCTGGTGCCAGCCATCAACGTGAACGATTCTGTTACCAAGAGCAAGTTCGACAACCTCTACGGCTGCCGCGAGTCGCTGGTCGACGGCATCAAGCGTGCAACCGATGTGATGGTTGCAGGCAAGACGGCTGTGATCTGCGGCTACGGCGATGTGGGCAAAGGCTCTGCGGCTTCGCTGCGCGGCCTTGGTGCGCGCGTGATTGTGACCGAGATCGATCCGATCAATGCGCTGCAGGCAGCGATGGAAGGATACGAAGTTACAACGCTTGAAGAGACACTGGGACGCGGCGACATCTATGTCACCTGCACCGGCAATCTCGACATCATCACCTTCGAGCACATGCGGCAGATGAAGGACCAGGCGATCGTCTGCAACATCGGCCACTTCGACAACGAGATCCAGATGGACCAGTTGAACAACGCCAAGGGCGTGAGCAAGCTGAACATCAAGCCTCAGGTCGACAAGTACACCTTCCCCGGCGGCAACAGCATCTTTGTGCTGGCCGAGGGACGGCTAGTGAATCTGGGTTGCGCTACCGGCCATCCGAGCTTCGTGATGAGCAACAGCTTCTCGAACCAAACGCTGGCTGCGCTCGATCTCTGGAAGAACAAAGACACCTACAAGCCGGGTGTTTACATCCTGCCCAAGAAGCTCGATGAGGAAGTAGCACGGCTGCATCTGGAAAAGATCGGAGTAAAGCTGACGACGCTTTCGCCGAAGCAGGCCGAGTATCTCGGGGTCTCGCCCGATGGACCTTACAAGGCAGAGCAGTATCGGTATTAAAAAATAAACAAGAGCTGTACCAGTATTAAAAAGGCCGCGGAGAAGCTACTCCGCGGCCTTTGTCTTGCCCTTCGGGCTATCAGGTTGCGCTGGGCGGGTCGTAGTCATTGGCGGTGATGATTTGCAGGTGATAGCCGCTGATTTGCCGCTGATCGATCAGGATGATGGTGCTGGCGGAGCCGTCGGCATAGGCAACCTGCGTACCGGCATAGGCAGGAGGAGTGGTGCCAGTGGGGATGGCTCCAGCGGGCAGCATGACGATGGTATAGGTGCCGGTAGGAGTGCTCAGATATCCAGTGTTGACGCCTAAGTTGACGTTGGTGGCGATGGGCTTGGCATCGGCGAGAGTTTGGCCGGGAGGTACGAGATAGATATCGACTGCTCCAGCGCGCGAGGCCTGACTGATGAAGCGAAGATCAATCTGGCCCGAAGGCGAAGGCTGGCTCTGATCTTTGAGCGTGAGTTGCTGCGAGCTGGAGGCGGTGTTGCCGATGAGGACGGTGTATTGCGTAGAGGGAAGGAAGCTCCCCTTGGCGGCAGAGACCACCTGCGCGGTGCCGGTGGAGTTGGCGGCGATGGTGTACGTGCCGGGCGTGACCTGCACATAGGAGGTAATGGTCCCGAAGCGGAGGTTGTAGGCGAGCGCTTCATGGCTCTGGTAGATGTCGAGGTTGGGAGCGTCGGGGGAGACGTCGATGATGCGGACCTGCGAGCTGGACGGATTGCCCATAAGACCCTGGCAGCCGGTCAAGGTAATGAGAGCGGCTAGGCCCAAGGCGGCGAGTTGGCGGGGTTTGAGGGGCATTTGCCGTTAGTTCGGGGAGAGCCCCTTAATATTAGGGCATTTTGAGGGGAGTTGGCTCGTTGATTTTGGAAGACGGATCAGGCCGTGGCTATATCGCTCCTAGTGGATGAGTGCCTTCAATGCGTAGAGTGTACGGCTGGGTCGACTCGGCGGATGGGGACATGGTGACGATTAATGCCTCGGGGGTTTGCTTGAACTTAAGCGGCGTTGGCGTGGGGCCGAGGAGGGTTACTCGCTCTACCCTGGCCGCGACCGTGGAGAGGGAGCGGATTTTAGCTTCGGCAACTGGATATTTCAGGCCGAAGGCGTAGAGATTGCCGTTGTTGGTGGTGAAGCGGAACTCGCCTTCGGTGATGGGAATGTTGGGGCGGCGTCCGAGGCGGGGTCCGGCGTTGGCGGTGGAGCCGCCTTTCCAGTCGCCGGGAGCCTCTGAGGGGACGCTGGGGCCTTCACCGTAATGTGTCCAGGCGTGGCTGCCGTAGATGCCCTCGCCGTTCGATTTGAGCCATTCCCCTACGGCCAGCAGCGCTTTTTGCTGAGGCTCGGGGATGCTGCCGTCGCCCATGGGCGAGATGTTGAGCAGGAGATTGCCACCCAGGCAGCACATCTCGATTAATTCGTTGATGATGCTGTCAGCGGAGCGGTAGGTCATGCCGGTGGTGTAGCCCCAGGTGCTGCCGATGGAGTCGTCGCACTGCCAACCGGCGGAGGGATAGATCCAGCGAGGGGCGCGCTGCTGCTTCTCGAAGTCCTGCACCGAGCCGAAGAGGTAAGCCACGTCCTTGGTGGCAATCGTGGACGGTTTATCGCGTTGGGCAGCGCGGTTGTAGTAGTAGGCAGCGGCACGGAGTTTGACGTCGTCGTAGTCGCGAGGGTTGACGCCGTTGTCGAAGTAGATCATCTGCGGCTGATATTTATCGACGAGCTCCTGCACGCGGGCGAGCCAGTCTTCCTGAAAGGCCTTGCTGGCGTTGCCGTCGTTCATGTTGCCGGGGATGGGTGGCCCGTAGAAGCCTGCGTACTTGGGATCAAACTCATCATTGGGGACACCTGGGGCGGGGTAGGCAAAGGTGTGGTGCTCCATGCGATGGCTGGAGCAGCCGAAGATGAGGTTCTGCTTGCGCACGGCGGTGGCCAGCTCGCCAATGAGGTCGCGTTTCGGCCCCATCTTTCCGGCGCACCAGGGGGTAAGGTCGGAGTTCCACATGGCGAAACCGTCGTGGTGCTCGGCTACAGGAACGACGTACTTTGCCCCCGCCTGCTGGAAAAGCCTGGCCCAGTCGTTGGGCTCGTATTTCTTAACAGTGAAGAGCGGGATGAAGTCTTTGTAGCCGAACTTGTCGGGCGAGCCATAGTGCACGGTGTGCCACTCCGAGTCAGTGGTGTACATGTGCTTGATGTACCACTCGTTCCCGTGCGCGGGAATGGAGTAGAGGCCCCAGTGGATGAAGATGCCGAACTTGGCCTGATTGAACCAGGCGGGAACATGGTAGTTGTCGCGAAGGGACTCCCATGTGGGTTGGAAGGGGCCAGCGATCATGGGCCGGGCCTTGGCGTAGGCGTCGGCTGCGCCTGCGGCGGCTCCGGTCTGCGCGAAGAGTTCGCGAGGAAGAAGGGTGGCGGCGGCAGCCAGCGAAGATTGAGCAAGAAAGGAGCGGCGGTTGAACGGCATGGAGAAGCGTAGCCTAATTTTAGAAACTATTTCAAGGAAGGATTACCTTCCGTGCGTCTGCAAAACCGTCTGCGGCTTAGAGAAAAAAAGGCTGACTGCTCATCGTCAGCAGTCAGCCTTGAAATTCTTGCGCCTGGAATATCTATTTTTTGGGCTTGCTCGCGATGATCTGGTCTTTGATCTTGTTGTAGGTGGCCGAGGGCAGGATTCCGCGAGTTACCAGCTGATTCTTCGCGGTGTAGGGTCGGCCATCAATGATCCGCTTTGCATAGGCGTCGCCGATGCCGTTGAATGCTTTGAGTTGGTCGGGCGAGGCGGTGTTGATGTCGAGCTTATCGCCCGTGGCGGCGCTGGCCGAGGCCGAGGCCTTTGGCGGCGCGGCGAACGGGGCCGCCGTGGCCATGACTGGCGCCGACAACAGCAGCGCCAGAGCCAGCGTAAAGGGGGAGCGTATGAATTTGAACATGAGAACAAAGCCTCCTAAATGAGTACTTGCGATGCAAGAGTAGATGAGGCCGTGCGGTTGGTCAAAGGAAAATACCTTTTTATTTGTGTCATCACGCCTCTGTGAAGACAAAGTTAGCGCTATCTGAAAGACTAGGAGGGAAATTCGAGGGTATCGATGAAGACTTTCACCGCTCTCTCCTTTGGAGGCGCGCTTCTGTCGCTGGCACTGTTGAGCCCGTGTGTCGCGCGGGCTCAAGGCAAGGATGCGAAAGCTACGGCAACCCCAATCAAACATGTCGTCGTAATCTTTGGCGAAAATATCTCGTTTGACCACTACTTCGGGACCTATCCCGACGCGCTGAACCCGCCGAACGAACCGGCGTTCCACGCGAAAGCAGGGACGCCTACGGTGAACGGATTGACGAAGACGCTGCTGGAGCACAACCCGAACTTCATCAATACCAGGGTAAACGGCAAGGATGCGACCGGGCCGTTCCGTCTGTCGCGCGCGCAGGCAGCGACCGCGGACGAGAACCATGACTATACCGCCGAGCAGCGCGCCTTCCATGCTGGGCTGCTGGATTCATTTCCTCGCTATACGGGCATCCTTGGCTCTCCGAAGTCGAGAATGCGCCTGGGGAGCGAAAAGGTAAAGGGCGCGAAGGAGTATGCGTTTCAGACCAAGGGCCTGGTGATGGGCTACTTCGACGGCAACACCGTGGCCGCGATGTGGAACTACGCACAACGCTATGCGCTGAACGACAACTCGTACGGCTCTACCTTCGGACCTTCGACTCTGGGAGCAATTGACTTGATCTCGGGGCAGACCAATGGTGTGACCGACAAGGTGAATGCAGGCAACACCGTGATCGAAGGCGGCGATGGCACGTTTACCGAGATCGGCGACGGCGACCCGATTGGGGATGTGTGCTCTGTGCCTTCGGGCGCAATGCTGCACTTCACCGGCAACAACATAGGCAAAATGCTCTCAAAGAGCGGCGTGACCTGGGGATGGTTTCAGGGTGGCTTCGACCTGACGAAGAAGAATCCCAACGGCACGACGGGCTGCCGCCGCAGCACCTATTCCACTGTAGTCAAGGTGACGGACCTCGATTACAGTCCGCATCACGAGCCATTCCAGTACTACAAGGAAACGGCGAATCTACAGCATCTGCGTCCAACATCGGTACAGATGATCGGGCATGACGGAGATGCGGCGAACCATCAATACGACACGGATGACTTCTTCGATGCGGTAAAGGCCGGAAACTTTCCGGCGGTAAGTTTTCTGAAGGCCCCGGCCTATCAGGATGGGCATGCGGGCTACTCCGACCCGCTGGATGAGCAGGCGTTCGATGTGAAGGTCATCAATTTTCTTCAGCATCAACCGGATTGGAAGAACACCGTTGTGATTCTGGCGTATGACGACTCCGATGGATGGTATGACCATCAGATGGGGCCAATTGTGAATCAGTCGACAACGCGGGCGGATGCGTTGACCGGGCCGGGACAGTGCGGCGATGGCTCGACTTCGCTGCCGGGACCGCACACCGCGCACGCGCAGGGACGCTGCGGCTACGGGCCGCGGTTGCCATTGCTGGCGATCTCTCCCTACGCAAAGCAGAACTTCGTCGACCACACCCTGACCGATCAGACCTCGGTGCTTCGCTTCATCGAGGACAACTGGCTGGGTGGCGAGCGTGTTGGCGGAGGCTCCTTCGACTCGATTGCGGGGCCGATGACCGGCATGTTCGACTTTGAACATCCCGATGCGCGGCGGTATCTTCTCGATGATTCGACCGGAGTTGTGGTGAAGCAGTGACGCTTACTCGACGAAGGTTCCTGGGTCAGGCCAGCGTGTTTGCAACCGGCCTGCTACTGACCGAGACAGGCTCTGCAATGGCTCCCATGCAAGCCGCGATGAGCGACTCGGTGCTGGGGCCGGGAGTGTTGACGCCGTTTGTGGATGCGCTTCCGCTGCCTCCGGTTGCGAAGAGCATGGGAACGCGGGCGAACCCGGAGCGCAAGGGCGAGCAGATTCCTTATTACAGGATCGCCATGCGCGAGATGCATGTAAAGGTGCATCGCGATCTGCCACCAGCCAGGCTGTGGGGATTCAATGACAGCTCGCCCGGCCCGGTGTTCGAGACGCGTAGTGGGGAGCCACTTCTAGTGGAGTGGGCGAATGAGCTCCCGCTGAAGCATTTTTTGCCGATTGACTACACGCTGCACGGCGCAGGCAAAGATGTTCCCGAAGTGCGAAGCGTCGTTCATCTGCACGGCGGCAGAACACCTCCTGATAGCGACGGATATCCCGATGACTGGTTCGTGCCGGGAAGATCGGCGATCAATTTCTACCCGAACCGACAGGACGCGACGACCCTGTTTTATCACGACCACGCGATGGGAATTAATCGCCTGAACATCTATGCAGGCTTGCAGGGAATGTTCCTGATCCGCGATGCGGTTGAAGATGCGTTGAACCTGCCGAGCGGCAAGTACGAGGTGCCGCTGGTGATCTGCGATCGCTTCCTGCGCAAGGATGGGCAACTCGAGTATCCGGTATCGCCTATACCTGGCAAGCCATGGGTGCCTGAGGTATTTGGCAACGTCGTGCTGGTGAACGGCAAGGCCATGCCTTATCTCGAAGTAGAGCCACGCAAGTATAGGCTGCGAATTTTGAATGGATCCAATGCCAGATTCTATCGGTTGGCTTTTGAAGATGAGCATGAGTTTCATGTGATCGGCTCCGACCAAGGACTGCTCGAAGGCCCGGTGGCTTTGCAGCGCCTGCAGCTTGCTCCGGCAGAGCGCGCCGATGTGATTGTGGACTTCAGCAAGTATGCGGGCAAGCGAATGCAGCTTGCGAGCGACTCCCTGCCCGTGATGCAGTTTCGTGTAGCCGCTACGAGTGCGGCTGATACCAGCGTGCTTCCTGCAAAGCTGCGTACGGTAGAGAGAATTCAAGAAAAGACAGCGGTGAAAACTCGGCTGCTCACGCTCGACGAGCATTTGAACCTGGCCGATCAGTCGATGGACATGATGCTGAACAACACTCCGTGGCATGCGCCCGTCACAGAAAACCCAGTGATCGACACGACGGAGATCTGGGAGTTCGTCAATCTTACTGAGGACACGCATCCCATTCACATTCACTTGGTGCGGTTTCAGATTCTCGATCGGCAGAGGATCGATACCAACGCCTTCTTCGATAACAGGTCGGTGAAGTTTATCGGGGATGTCGAACCAGCGACCGGGATCGAGGCGGGATGGAAGGACACTGTGCGGGCCGATGCAGGAACGCTGACGCGAATTATTGTCCCATTCAAGGGCTATACCGGCCGCTACGTCTGGCATTGTCATCTGCTGGAGCACGAGGACAACGAGATGATGCGGCCTTATGAAATTTTGGCTGCGGAGCCGCAAAAAACAGGCGCTTGATTGACAAGCGATGGCATCGCAGCTACCTTTAAAAGCAATGAGCGTTCGTCTCCAGCATCACGGCCATCACCATCATCATGCGCAAAGCGTGTTGGCGGCTGTGTCCGGTGTGGCGAAGTAACGAACGCATACTAAGGATTGGAAAGGCCCGCTAACGCGCATATCGCGAGCGGGCCTTTTTGCTGCCCGGTAAGCGAGTTGGATGGCCTAAGAGAGAAATTCAGGAGATGACGATGGAAGCGGTAAAGATCGATTTTGCGAAGATGGATGGCCTGGTTCCGGGCATCGTGCAGGATGCGAAGACGGGCGAGATGCTGATGCTCGGCTTTTTGAACGAAGTGAGCTATGCGAAGACGCTCGAGACGGGCTTTGTGACCTTTTGGAGCAGGACGCGAAGCAAGCTTTGGATGAAGGGCGAGACCAGCGGCAATCGGCTAAAGGTAATCTCGGCAGCAACGGATTGCGACAATGATGCTCTGCTCTTCAAGGTAGAGGTCGAGGGCGATGGGCTGGTATGCCACGAGGGCACAGTAAGCTGCTTTACCAAAAATATTGAAACGGAGAAGGCATAATGTCTGGTGCGAAGAAGCTGAAGCTGGGAATTCCCAAGGGCAGTTTGCAAGATGCGACGATTGCGCTGTTTGAGCGGGCTGGATGGAGGATCTTTGCCAATGGGCGAAGCTACTTCCCTTCGATCGACGATGCCGAGATCGAGTGCATGCTGGTGCGCGCGCAGGAGATGGCACGCTACGTCGAGCACGGCGCGCTCGATGCCGGACTGACCGGCAATGACTGGGTCCTCGAGAATGAGACCGACGTGGAATACGTCACCAGCTTGACCTACAGCAAGCAGAGCCGGCAGAAGGTAAAGTGGGTGCTCGCGGTTCCCGAAGACTCGCCCTTCCAGAAGCCCGAAGATCTCGCAGGCAAGATCATCGCAACCGAACTGGTTGAATTTACCAAGCGCTACTTCGCCAACAAGAACATTCCCGTGAAGGTGGAGTTTAGCTGGGGCGCAACCGAAGTGAAGCCTCCTACCCTCGCCGACGCGATTGTCGAAGTGACGGAGACCGGCAGTTCGCTCCGCGCGAACCGGCTGCGGATCATCGAGACGCTGATGGAGAGCGAGACACAGCTCATCGCCAACAAGGCTGCGTACAAGGACGACTGGAAGCGCGAGAAGATCGGCAACATCTCGCTGATGCTGAATGCGGCGATCGCTGCTCAGGGCCGCGTGGGCCTGATGCTCAACGCTCGCAAAGACTCCTTGAAAGCCGTGATCGGCGTTCTGCCTGCGCTCAACTCTCCCACCATCTCGCAGCTCAGCGACGAGGGATGGATTGCACTCAACACGATTCTGGATGAGGCCGAGGTTCGAGACGTGATTCCGAAGCTGAAGGCTGCAGGCGCTACCGGAATTGTGGAATATCCACTGAGCAAGGTTGTTCTCTAACGATGTCTTTTCGCGCCTGGCTCTTCGTCATTGAGGGCCGGGCGCTGTTATTCGGAGTTCATGGATGAAGCTGGTACGAACATTTGGGCGGAGCAAAGCGGCTGCGGCTGCTCTGGTGGAGACGCTGGAGCAGCGTGGCGCGTCGAACACGGCAAAGGTTGAGCCGGTGGTCCGGCGGATTCTTGCGGACGTTCGCAAAGGTGGCGATGCCGGCCTGCGGAAGTACGCGGCCAAGTTTGATGGATTGACGAAAGGGCAAGCGCTTCTGGTCTCTCGTGAAGAGATGCAGGCCGCCTGGGACGAGACTGCACCGGAGTTGCAGGCAGCGATGATGGTGGCGCGAGGCAATATTCTCGCGTTTGCCGAGGCGCAGCGACCGAAGGAGTGGACGATTACTCCGGCTGACGGTGTAAAGACGGGACAGATCATTCGCCCGCTGGGAAGCGTGGGTTGCTATGTGCCGGGAGGGCGGTATCCGTTGCCTTCGACGCTGCTGATGACAGTGACACCTGCACAAGTAGCGGGAGTAGAACGAATCGTAGTGTGCTCGCCCAAGCCCGCACGGGAGACAATGGCTGCGGCATGGATTGCCGGGGTGACGGAGTTCTATCGCGTCGGCGGAGCACAGGCGATTGCAGCAATGGCCTTTGGCACCGAGACAGTTGGACGCGTCGACAAAATTGTGGGCCCGGGAAATCTATTTGTAACTGCGGCGAAGACAATTGTTTCGACCGAGTGCGGTATTGATATGCCCGCCGGACCGACGGAGATAGTAGTTACCAGCGAGACCGGCGATGCCGCGGGAATTGCAGCAGACCTGGTGGCCCAGGCAGAGCATGATCCTGAGGCTCTCCCTATCCTGGTTACAAGTAATGAAGCTCTCGCGAAAAACGTTGCAGCCGAAGTGAAGCTACAAGCAGCGAAGAATACGATTGCGAAACAGTCGCTGACCGCGCAGGGGGCAATATTTGTAACTGCTACGGTTTCAGAGGCGCAAGAGCTGACGAACCGCTTGGCCCCAGAGCATTTAACCGTCGATTCGCCGAAAGATTTGAAGTGGGTCCGCAATGCGGGCAGTGTCTTTGTGGGAGCCTATACCCCGCAGTCGATGGGAGATTATGTTTCGGGGCCAAACCATGTGCTGCCGACCGGGCGCGTGGGGCGTGTACGCGGCGGTTTGAGCGTGATGGACTTCGTGAAGGTCATCACGGTGCAGGAGTACACGCGCAAAGGGCTGCGGAAGATTGGCCCTCACGCAATTGCGCTGGCGGAAGCCGAGGGACTGGTTAGTCACGCGGAGAGTGTTCGAGTGAGGATGCGATGAGTGTTACAACCGAAGTAAACCCGCGCAGAGCTGTGCTGCAGATGCCGGAGTATCATCCTCCGCTGGCGGGGCGTGATGCGCTGCGGCTGGACTTCAACGAGAACACGTTTGCCCCTTCGCCGAAAGTAATCGAGCGCCTGCGCGAAATAACAGCAGAGGGGTTGACGAAGTATCCCGAGCGCGAGCCCGGTGAGCGAATTGCAGCAAAGCACTTTGGGCTGAAACCCGAGGAAGTGTTGTTGACCAATGGCGTGGATGAGGCGATCCACCTGGTCTGCTGTGCATTTCTTGAAGAGGGCGACGAGGCGGTGATCTGCACGCCCGGCTTCTTTATGTACGACGTGAGCGTCATGATGATGACGCCTAACCTGCGCAAGGTACAGGCGGATGAGACGCTGCAGTTTCCCTTTGAAAAATTTCTCGCGGCGATTACGGAGCGGACGAAACTGATTATCGTGTCTTCGCCCAATAACCCTACGGGTGCCGTGGTGAGCCGCGAGCATCTGCTGGCGCTTGCGAAAGCCGCTCCGCAAGCCGTGTTGATGGTGGATGAGGCGTACTTCCACTTTCATGGCGAGAGTACGATGGGCGACTTGTCCGCCGTGCCCAACATGCTTGTCGCGCGAACGTTTTCGAAGGCCTACGGGCTGGCGAATCTTCGCATTGGAATGCTGGCCGGCAATGCCGCACTGATGAAGTATGTGCGCAAGGTCAGCTCGCCTTACAACGTGAATGGCGTTGCGCTCGATTGCCTGACCGTAGCCCTGGCTGATGAGGACTACCTTGCATGGTATGTCGAACAAGTGCGCGTGGGACGAGATCGCATGATGCGTGGGTTGGACGAGTTGGGTGTTCCCTACTTCCCCAGCCACGCGAACTTTGTGCTGATGAAGATTGGCCCAAAGCATAAGGATTTAGTGACCGCGATGCGCGAGCATGGAGTGCTGCTTCGAGACCGTTCGGCTGATCCCGGATGCAATGGTTTTGTGCGCATCACGATTGGGATCGAGGAGCATGTGCGGCTTGGACTGGCGGCGCTGCGGTCGTCGCTCGAAGAGATTGGATGGAAGCCTGCTGAAGGAGATATAGCTCGGCAGAGCAGCGAAGGCGAAAGGGAGTTTGAGTAATGGCAAAGAGTTTGAGCAAGGTTCGAACAGGAACGGTAAAGCGCGACACAACAGAGACGCAGATTGCGCTCAAGCTGGTCGTCGACGGCCAGGGAGTCTATAAGGTCTCGACCGGGATACGGTTCTTCGACCACATGCTCGAGCTGTTCACCCGGCATGGAGGGTTTGACCTGACGCTGAAGTGCACGGGCGATCTGGATGTCGATCAACACCACACCGTCGAAGATGTCGGCATTGCTCTGGGCGAGGCTTTCAACAAAGCTCTCGGCGATAAGAAGGGCATCATGCGCGCCGGGTACTTTGTGATGGCGATGGATGAGACGCTCGCCGTTGCCGCTGTAGACCTGAGCGGACGCGTGGCCTACGTCGTCGATGACAAGGTGAAGGTGCGACTGGTAGGAGATTTCCAGAGCGAGCTGCTGGCGG
>NZ_DATKQC010000069.1:0-6249 GCF_035532915.1 Edaphobacter sp. | reverse complement strand
CTTTGACCGTCTGTCCGCTTTGACTCTGCTCTGATACCAACCCTCGCCACTTCGTCCATAGTTCTGCCCTGAGCTGTTTCATTCCTCAAGATTGAGGCCTGACATAGATCCAAACAAGATGGGCTTTATATAGCGCTCACCTTCGTTCATCGAACAATTGGCTTAGAACCCAACTCTGACGTGTAGTTCATTGACCAAGCACACGGGAACCTGCACTTGACCAGGCTGCCCTTGCGGGCTAATCGAACAACTCTGGCAGTCTATGAATGAGCCTTCGCGCTGATGGCCAACCAGCTTCGATGAACACATCGAGGCAGTCCACAAGAGCCTGCCGACGAGCTTCATCCCGGAAAATGTCCCGGTGGTCGGCAAGACATACCCCAACAATCCTGACGAAGACATCCGCCCCCATCGAATCAAACTGATAGCCCTGGCGCTTCCCACCCTCAAGTAGCGCATGTGCGATGAGGTCGAAGATTCTTCCTGGATTCGCGGGTAGCAGGAACTCGAGAATCTGTAGGAGGTGATAAATTGTGTGGGCTGCTCCCAGGTCGCCGATCCTTCGGAGGATAGGTTCGACCTCACCCAAAAAAGCGATCTTCTCTTTCAGCGACTCCATGCCGACAGGCTCACGCGGGTTCATCGCATGAAAGGCGCCGGAAGCAAAGTAGAGCTGGCTGCAGGCGTGGTCAAGTGTTTTCGCCACTGACGTAGCCTCATCCTTCTGTTGCGACTGCTCCCCAGGTCCCTGCGCAAAGTAGGCGGCCAGCCAGTCCGAGGTGCTGTCGACAACGTGGGCAACCAGTTCCTGGCTCCGTTGGCGATAGCCTTGCTTTGCGGGTGAATCATCGGCATATCCATCGATCAAAGCGCCACGCACCGCACTCAACGCGGAGTTGAGGTCAGTTTCATGTGCGACTAGGTCAGTGCACCACTCCAGCACAACCGACCCACATTGCGTGCGACCATTCCATACATAGAGCATCGCGAGCAGCGCCGCCACATTCTCACGGACTCCACGTCTTGCATCACTCGGGACTGGATCGGCGGCCAGCCGATCACGCAATGTGAGGACCAATGTTTCCACATGCTCTGGATCTGCATTGCGGACATTACCGAGAAACTGCGTGAACGCAGACAGGACTGCCTTGTTTGGTTCGTTTTGCGCGATCCAATCTGCAAGCTTCCACATCGTCTCGCGGCCCCGGCTCCAGAGAACTGCAAGAGTGCTCGCGACGATTCCGCGAACTGCTGGATGAGGATCGGACAACAACTGCTCTAACCTCGCCAGAATCTCAGCATCGGCCTGCGGCCGGAGCTGGCACAGTTGCACTAAGTTCCGTGCGGCGTCGATCCTCGGCGCCGGTCCCCCGACCGATTGCGAACGTTCGAAGCGCGCCTCCTCGGCAGCGCTCCCCACAGGAAAGTGCGAGTGAGAAAGTCGAAGCGTAATCCCCTTAACTGAGTCGATCTGGGATTCATCGGTCAGTGCTTGCTCTCCCCGCCCAGAGAGGATGGCAGAACAGCCATCTACCACCGCGCCAGCAGCCACGCGCAGCACCTCCAAAGGAACGCCTGCAACCTCGGCGGCATGCATTGCCGTCTCAAGGCCTGTTATTAGATTCAGTGCGGCGGGAACATCGGAGATCGTAGAAAGTGGCTGTGCGTCCCTCAGCCCCAACGCTGCCTTGACCGACTTTGTGTGCGCAAGAATAGCTGCGTTAGCCGGTGCTTCCACCTCGATATTCTGCTCATGCAGCCACCAGTACTCCTCCATCGCCACCGGACCACCTTCAATCGAGAAGGGTCGACTATTCGGTATAGGAGCAGCCTGTTCGGTGGCGGACTCTACCAGGGCGCGTGCAGCTTCTGTAGCAAGGTAGTCCTGCCCAATGGCCTGGAAGAGAGATGATAAGAGAACTCTCTTCGCTTTCTCCGGCTGCACGAAGCCCGAGAAGTCCGTCTGAAGAATGGCTTCTTCAAATTCCGTTCGTTCCGTCTCCGACTTGTTCGGATACAGTGCAGCAATCAGATCGATCGCGTCCTTTCGCAGATCGGACGACAGGAGAACCTGCTGCTTCGTGACCAGTTCCCAGAGGAGATAGCCGAAGACCTCTGGCCGCTCCGCTGCAACCATGAAGAAGCGGGTCCAGAGCAGGGCGAGATGATTTTCGCTGAAGAATAATTCAACAACTGCGGCGGCCTCCTCCGGGGAGGCAGACCGCAACCACTGCACAAACGCTTGGACAAGAATCATGACGTTGTCAGGGTGCGTGTCCACTACATCCCATGCCCAGATGTGGCTTAGGTCTTCGGTTACGCGGACATCCTTATTGCCTACTTTGAGAGTCCAGTCACCATGCGGTTCCTGCTGCGCGTGTTCGCTTCCGGTGAAGCCATCGACGGCTTGTATCAATACTTTCGTGGCTTCCAGGGGTGAATCCTTCAAGAATTCGGGAAAGTAATGAGCTAGTTGATAGCGAGCCATCTCATAGTCTTGGGAAGCATTAGACATAAACGGCATGATCTGGCTGTCGCTCATTCGGGTCGTCTGCTGAGATGTTATGCGGTGTGAGAAGACCTCGCCGTAAACCGTGATGGCGAATTCAGGATCGACTACTTTGATCGTGGCGATCTGACGTGCAACAGCAGGCGCCTCAACATAGCCGTGGGCCTCGAATCTCCCCGCCGCGAATACCTTGCTCAAGAGAGCGCGCGAAGCCTGCGAATCGGAGGCATAGGTTTCAGCGACGTACTGGATTCCCACCGCTGCCAATCCAGACGAGTATTCTTTATCGTTGTGGGCAAATGTGGCTTCCAGAAGGTTGCGCGCAGCGGTGCCGAATTCATTCTGATGCCTTGAAGCCGATGTCTGCTTCATCAGAATGCCAAGCAGAAAGCCAATTACCCCGATAAGATCGGGAATCTTGCTCGCCTCGACGGCAACTTGCGCCCAGGGCACTAGGGGTACAGTGTCGGGGTGATCCTCATTCCAGATAGCGAGTGAACCAATAATCGACGCGAAGATTGATCGGCCTACTCCGTCTTTCACTAGCTGATGAATGAGTCCGTCCGTATCGGCCCTGACGACCGGTAGTTCGCTACTTGAGCGAGCAGCGATGCTTCGGGCAATCGGGTCGACAGTCCTATCCCCGATCAACTGAGCAACCGTGTTCCAGTACTGCTCGCGGTCGGCATTGCTGTTCCAAAGCTCCTGCAGCGCATATCCCAGTGCCGGGCCAAGCAACAATCCCAGTCCGCTCGCCCGAAGAAATGCCTGTTGGATTCCGGCGCTGTCGAACGGATTGAGATAAAGGCGGCTGGCCGCATAGTCGAATAGGATGTGATGACGAAAAGCAACATGCCGACCGCCAGATTGCTCCACCAGGACCCCGGAACCGAGGAGTCGCAGTAGTCCATTACCGCCGCTGCGAAAGGCCGTATCCTGCGAGGCACGCAGAGAACGACCGTTGACCATCTCCTGCAGGACTGCTCGCAAACAGGCGTCCCCATCGGGTGCGAACACTTGAACACGGTGCTGCCAATACAAATCGAGAAGTTCTGCCTGTGTGCGCAATGAGCCCAACGCGGCAGGCACCAAGCCATCGGAGATGAGATCAGCGAGTAGCTTGGTGTTGAACGGGACCAACGCGAGATTTCTAAGCTTCTGCCCCCCAGCGACAATCGCTGCAGAGAGCCGAGGCGCCCGCGCCAACAAGTCGTCCAGTTCCTCGTTCGTCCAGGGCGATACCTGAACATGCCGCACCTTGCCAAAGTCAGGGTTAGCAAACTCCGGGGCAGGTGGCCCTCCTGGAAAGAGCAACCGGAATTGCGTTCCAAGTCGGAGGTCGAAGGACCTTACTGAAGCGATGATTCGCCATCTTCCCCCCGGCAGAGACATCACCTCCTCAATCAGGCCCTTGAAGACCAACTCCCCGGCACCACCCCGAACGGCATCAAGAGAGTCGATCAACAGGAATGCAGGCGCGGCTCCGGGCCAATTCTGAAGGACATCGCGGATCGGATGGCTCAGGCCAAGCTCGGTTCTAAGGCCATCCAGCCCGGTGACGGGTACCCGGTCGACCGAGAGTTGCAGGACTTCGCTTCCGCGCTCGCTCAAAGTTCGTCCCAGAATATTCAGAACCGCGCTTTTCCCCGCGCCTGGTTCACCGACAAGCAGGAAAGACCCGTCCTGCGCGGCGTTCAGCGCGGCGGCCATACACTGTCTCGGCACGGTCAGATCTTCGCCGTCAATTCTGATTGCTTCGAATGAAGCCAACGCGTTGCGATTCCGCCCGCTGTCTGCGCGAAATGCCTCGACATCCGTTCGGTAGTCCGGGGGCGCGAGCAACCGGATGGACTTCTCCTCAAGGCTTCGGCGTAGCGCACGCGTATCCGCGCCAGTTCGCGCGGCCATGTGCTGTTCACAGATACCGCCGAGAACTTCGAGCGTGGCAGGTGCATCATCAGGCCGGAGCAGAGCGCCCTTCAACATTTCTATGGCGACCGCAGCGTCTGGACCTTCCAAGTCAAATCGCACGACGGCGGTTAGGTCGAGCATTTGTGCTATATCTTCCGGCGTCGCCGTGCTTCCGACCACTTCATGCCATGCCGTCTCAAGCAACGTGCTGAATGATTCGAGTGCTTTTTCCTGAGTGGCTGGAGTCGTCGCGCGGTTTGCGTTGGCCCTCCGCCGTGAAAGAGCCTGGGCTAGATCGTTCGCAACAGTGCCGGCTGCGCCCGGTCCGACGGCGATCAGGAACAGATCTCGACCGAGCGTAAGTGGCCTATTCCAACCGAGGCTCCCATCTCCGCCAGCGCAGGCCCGCCATTGCCGAACGACCTGTTCGGCAGTCTTGCCGAGTTCACTATCGAGTTTTTTCGCAAGAGTAAGAGATGTCTTTGCTTGGGTAAAGACATAGCCGTCGGCGTTCGTCGCAACCAGAATATCGTCGAGTGGAGCATCGGTCTCGAAGCGCAATTCGCGGACACGTGCAGTTCCGATTCCAAGTCTGGCGTCCAGGGGCCTATCTGCAATCGCCGCAGTAGCGAACAATGCGCCCAGCGCTCCATGAAACGTTACTCCAGCCGCAGTTGCATTGCCGCCGCCAGTTGCCAGGGCTGCCTCACCGGATTCCTGTTGCTCATCAGTTCTGACTTCGCCCGTACTATCGTCCATGCGATCGCGCTCTCGTAGAACCTGTCCGCATCAATTCTATGCCCCTAACGACGGAGATTCTTTCATCGCTACCAGGAGACGTGGCGCGGTTGGTTGGCGAGGCAAACGATCCAAATAGTAGCTGCCTGTGATGCGGGCGATCAGCGAGATGATGCGGCCAGAGTCGCTGGGGAGACCTGGAGAAGCTTCAAGCGGGGATAGACTTCACAATCCCTCAAAGCGAATCCCGCACTCAGTGTTCATAGTCTCCAGCTATCGAGCGGTTCGTGCCAGATCATGTTGTCGAGGATTCGCTGCCCTTCCCGCTCGATCCATCGTTCGCTGATCCAGTAGGTGGACACCAAGATGACCACCAAGAGGCACCCTCCAATGGTAGTCACAGCAACCTCTCGAATTGATGGCCGAGGCGACGTGACTCTTGCACCGCAGGACGGGCAAACGTCATTCACACTCGATCCTTGAGCCTTCCCTGATCCGGTTAGAGCTCTGCATATTGTCGCGATAGGTTCCTTCGTCGTCCACATCTTGTCCCTCCTCTTCTTCCTCTTCATCATCGCCACTAGGTTCCCTGGTTCCAGCTGCCGCGTAGGCGGCCCGCTCGCGTTTGTCCCGCCGGACATCCAGAAGTTGTTCTCCAACCGTGTGCTTCGGAGAAAAGCAGTACTGGACGTACGCCTCGAAGAGAGCCTGATTCGGAATGCCGCGCTTCAAGACATCGGCATGATGCTGCTTGTAAAGGCTCATCAGCGCTTCGGGCGTGATGGTGTAGGATCTCCGCTTGCCGCGGCAGGCGATGGATGCCTGAAGCCATCCCTGTTCAATCCAGAAGACGATCTCCGCTTTTCGAACGTGGAGGGCTATTGCAAGGCTCTCTACTGAAAACAGGTCGCACCGGATCTCGCGCAAGCTGAGGTCGTTTCTCTTGAGCATGTTTCGGATCGCCTTGGGTGTCCATAGGAAAAGGAGAGCGCGTACGTTTCGTATCCCTCAGCCTTCGCGATGGCCAGCACTGTTGTCGAATCCAGGCCCCCGCTGAGCAGCACCACCGCCCTACGCCTCTGTTCACTCAT
>NZ_DATKQC010000068.1:0-27755 GCF_035532915.1 Edaphobacter sp. | reverse complement strand
TGTTCCTGCACCTGGGCCAAATGCTCCACCTGCACAAAACGCTCCTGAGACACAGGAGGCTAAGCCTAAGAAGAAAAATTTCTTCCAGAAGCTCTTCGGCGGTGGTGGCGATAAGGATAAGCAGTCTCAGCCGGATGCACCGCCTCAGTAAGTTTGGCACCGACAAACGATCGATGCTTTATTTACTAGGGAAGGTCTGATTAAGTTCCTGAACAATCCCTCGGGGGCTAAAGCCCCGTGACAGATGAGCGATTGGTGGCGTGGCTGAAGCCACGCCCTTTCAAAACGAAGACTTAATCAGGAGTTCCCTAGAGCAAATTTGCTGTTGGTGTGGAGGAAGGCAACCGCAGATTCCCTTCGGGAATGACAAACAAAGGGCTCGGCAGACTCGAAACCAACTGCTACCTTGCTCTAACGGCCGCAGCATTGATTTTGATTGCGGGTTTGCTCTTCCGTGAACGCTTCCAAACCATGTAGACGATTCGAGCGAGTAGAAGCACCGTCAGAACGGCGGTGTCCTTCCACGGCGTACGGACGCCGGTCTTAACCAGCCACCAGAAATGGATGACTCCGGCGATTGCGGCGACGTAGACCAGCCGATGCAGACGCTGCCAGTTTTTGCCTCCCATGGCCCGCATCACGAAGGACGGCGAGGTGGCCGCGAGCAGAAACAGGATGACCCACGCCAAGAGGCCGACCTGGATGAAGCGGCGCTTGAGCAGGTCGTCGACGATGGCCGGCCAGATGATCTTCCATTGCGTGATGATCTCGCCGGGATGGCCGGAGCGAATGCCGCTGAGGGCGGTGGCGATGTCGTAGCCCGAGAAGAGGAAGACGTACGTGGCGAGGTGGAGCGTCGCGTAGAAGAAGGCGTAGAGACCGATCAGACGACGGAAGCGGATAAGAAAGCTGATACGTGGCGAGAGACGGCGCAACGGGGTGATGGCGAGCGTGGCCAGCAGAATGTAGAGCGTCCAGTCGCCGGTGAAATGGGTGATGTAGTTGACCGGGTCGGGGTTGAGTTCGAGCGTGCCGTTGCGATAGAGGTGCAACAGGTAAATGAAGGGAGCGAGGCACAGGAGGTGGAGCAGGAACTTGAGGGCGATGATGGATCGTTTCGACATGGATGGGTTATCTGCGTGCGTGCTGCTGGTGGACTCGTAGGGAGGATTTTATGGAAAAACAGGCAAAGGCGAATACTGGCGGCTCTCCGCTGCGCCGCGCGATGAAGCTGCGCGGCCCCGGTCGAGATGACGTTTTTTGTGCAAGATTGGGATGACGTTTTTGTGAGGGTCGCTGACATTTCTTTGAATTGTTACAGGTTCTCAGGAAGTACCGAAAATCAGAAATTCTTTTTGAGGTTCATACCGCTGTAGAGGCTCGCTACCTGATCTCCGTAGCCGTTGAACATCAGTGTGGGAATGGTACGGGGCAAGAAACTGGAGTCGATGCGGCGCTCGTGGGCCTGGCTCCAGCGAGGATGATCGACCTGCGGATTGACGTTGGAGTAGAAGCCATACTCGTTCGGCGCCATCTCGTTCCAAAGCGTGTGCGGCTGCTTTGCGGTAAAGCTGATCTTGACGATGGATTTGCAGTTTTTGAAGCCGTACTTCCAGGGCATGACGACGCGGATGGGTGCGCCGTTCTGGTTGGGCAATGCTTGGCCGTAGCAGCCGAAGGTGAGCAGGGCGAGCGGGTTCATGGCTTCGTCCATGCGCAGGCCTTCGGTGTAGGGCCAGCTAAAGCCGCCGGGGATGTCAGGCATCTGCTTGCGGTCGAGGAGCGTGGTGAACTCGACGTATTTGGCGCTGGGGAGAGGGTCGCAGAACTGGATGAGCTCGGAGAGCGAGTAGCCGTCCCAGGGAATGACCATCGACCACGCCTCGACGCAGCGGTGGCGATAGACGCGGCTCTCGATGGGGCGGTACTTCATGATGCCGTCGATGTCGAGCGTCTGGGGCTTTTTGACGAGGCCGTCGATCTTGACCGTCCACGGGCGGGTGACGAGGGTGTGGGCGTTGCGGGCAGGGTCGGATTTATTGACGCCGAACTCGTAAAAATTGTTGTAGTTGGTGGCTTTGTTGAAGGGGGTCTGCGCGTCTGGAACGGTGTATTTGCTGGGAACGGTCTGAAGCTGGGTCGCGGCGTGGACTTCCTGGTCGGGATGCAAGAGGCCGGGGATGCGGGTGGCGGCGACAGCGCCTGCTCCGAGGACTGCCGCTCCGGCGAGAAAGTTGCGGCGAGTCTGTCGAGGCTGCTCGAAGACTTCCTTCGGGGTGATTTCGGAGGACGGGATATTGGGGCCGAGGCGGTCGGACTTGCGAATCAGCATTGGGCTTTCCTCTTTCCTTGTTTTGAGACCATCTCAGAGGGGATTTGGTTACAACGCAAGGCCCTATTGCTATAGATTACGCCCAGGCCCGCGGTTCGGATGTGCCTTCCGGGGCATCAGATATGAGAGATTAAAGCTAAATGATGATTAGACGGGCTTTTTCAGGATTTGGAATTCTTGCGACGATTGCGTTAGTGCTGCCGAGCGTAACTGCGTGGGGACAGACGCCGCATGACCCGGCAAATCTTGCCGGGGAGCAGGTCAAGGCATCGGTGGTAGCGGATGCGTTGCCCGCGAACCGTGGCGCCGCAGCGCTGGCGCAGGACCTGAAGAAACTTTCGACCCGGGCAAGCCTGCTGATGATCGTGGCCCATCCCGACGACGAGGACGGCGGGATGCTGACCTACGAGTCGCGAGGACAGGGCGCACGCGTGGGGATGCTGACCCTGACCCGGGGCGAGGGTGGGCAAAATGCGATGTCCGGGGACTTCGACGGCGCGCTGGCGCTACTGCGGACGCAGGAGCTGCTGGCCGCGGACCGTTATATGGGCGTCGACCAGATGTTCGGGACCGAGGTGGACTTCGGCTTCTCGAAGACGAAGGAAGAGTCGTTTGCGAAGTGGACGCATGAACGGGTCTTGTATGACGCTGTGCGGGCTGTGCGGCTGTATCGCCCGCTGGTGGTGACGAGCGTGTTTGTGGGCGGCGTGACCGATGGGCATGGCCAGCACCAGGTGAGCGGAGAGATCGCGCAGGAGGTCTTTACTGCCGCGGCCGACCCGAAGGTGTTTCCCGAGATGGGGTTGGAGCCGTGGGCCCCGGCCAAGGTCTATGCGCGGGAGCCGTTCTCGCGGGTGACGGAGAAGGGCATGTATGACTATGCGACCGGAAAGTATGCTCCGGCACGGTTTTATAACTACGTGACGAAGACGTGGTCGAGCGAAGCTCCTGCGGCGAATGTAGAGGTTCCGGAGGGAGATCACAGCGATCTGCTGGGGATGAGCTACGTGCAGTTTGCCCGGCGCGGGCTGTCGTTGCAGCGGTCGCAGATGGGTCCGAAAGGACGGACCGCACCGGCGGGCAAGTTCGATGTTGGGTATACGCGGTATGGCTCACGTGTCGGCGGAGGGGCATCGGAGAAGAGCTTTTTTGATGGCGTGGATGTTTCGGTGGTGGGAATCGCGGACCTTGCGCCCACGGAAAAATCATTTTTAAGGAATGATTTAGAGAGGATTTCTAAAGTAATCGATCAAGCGCAGACGCAGTATTCGGCTGGCGCGCCTGAGAAGATTGCTCCTTTGCTTAAGACAGGGTTAGTGGAGACCCGGGCCTTGATCGCCAGAATCGAAGCGGCAAAGGATATGACGGCGCGGGAGAGGTACGACGTGCTCCATGAGCTGCGCGTGAAGGAGGCGCAGTTCAACGATGCGCTGGTGGAGGCGCTTGGCCTGAGTGTAGAGGCGCGCGTTGCGGCGGGCAGTGCGGTGGTGCCGGGTTCGTTGGTGGACGTGAAGGTAGAGGTGGTCAATAGCGGCAAGGATCCCGTTCGCGTCGTGGCGAGGGATGAGCGCTCGATGGATGGCAGCAGGTGGACGGAGGGTTCCAGCGTAACTCCCGGCGATGGAGTTTTGAATGCGGGGGCTACCCTCGATTGCGGATTCAAGGTGAGCGAGAAGGCCGATGGTAATGCGGCGACGCGGCCTTATTTCACGCAAAAGAATGTGGAGCAGCCTTATTACGACATTCAAGCCGCGGCGATGAGATTGGCTCCGCTGCCTCTGCCTGCGGAGACGGTATGGATTACGGCGAAGTATGACGGCGTGGATGTTCGGTTTGGGCAGGTGGCGCTGGCCGCGCAACAGACTTCAGCCGGTGTCGTGTCGCAGCCGCTGGCGTTTGAGCCGGAGATGAGCGTGTCGATGCAGCCTTCGGCGGGCATCATTCCGCTTGGCGAGCGGAGCTTTCCTTTGACCGTTCATGTGCGCAGCGCGGAGCCGCAGGGTGTACGCGGAACGGTGCGGCTGAAGATGCCTGCCGGATGGCAATCGCAGCCGGACTCGGCGAATTTTCTGACAAGTGCTCCAGGGCAGGAACAGGCGGTCCCATTCGTCGTGACGCCGGGGGCGCTGGGCGAAAAGGCGTATACCCTGACGGCAGAGGCGACCTCGTCTGTCACGAATCGAACCTACGCCGAGGGCTACCGGGCCGTGGGATATGCGGGATTGACGCGGTCGAATCTGTACTCTCCGGCGACCTACCGGACGAGCGGCGTGGATGTGAAGGTGGCTCCGCATCTGAAGGTGGGATATTTGCCGGGGACGGGCGATGACGTGCAGAGGTCGCTGGAAAATATTGGAGTCCACGCGTCTACGTTGACCATGGCCGATGTAGTGGAAGGACGGTTGGCGGGCTACGACGTCGTCGTGCTGGGAGTTCGCGCCTATGCGGCGCATCCGGAGCTTGCCTCCGCCAATGGGCAGCTTTTGGACTATGCGAAGAATGGCGGCGTGGTGATTGTGCAGTACAACACGGCGGAGTACGACGGAGATGGCCCGTATCCGCTGTCGCTGGGCAGCGCGGAGAGGGTCATCAATGAGACCGATCCGGTACGCCTGCTCAAGCCGTCGAGCCCGCTGCTTAGCTGGCCGAACAAGATTACTTCGCGTGATTTTGAGGGCTGGGTCGAGGAGCGCGGGCATGGCTTTATCGAAACCTGGGACCCGCATTATGAGGCGTTGCTGGAGACGCACGATCCCGGCGAAGATCCGCAAATGGGCGGACTGCTCTATGCGCGGACAGGCAAGGGAGCGTACGTCTATGTTGCCTACGCGCTTTATCGACAGTTACCCGAGGGGGTTCCGGGAGCTTACCGCCTGTTTGCCAACCTGCTGAGCATTGGAAAAAATGTGAAGTAGGTCGCTCGGCGAGACAGAACAGGGCAAGTTGGTGCAAACTGTTTTGCATGATGAATGGCGCTCAGCAACGGCAGATGATGAATGCAGTGGACCTACTGCTCGACGCACGCAGGACGAACCAGCCCATCGCGGACCTTCCGGTGGATCTGCGTCCGGAGACCCTGGAGGAGGCTTACTTCGTCCAGGACAAGTTGTCGTGGGCCTATGAGGCGGTCGGCGGATGGAAGATTGGCGCTGCGACGGCCGATGCCACACCCATGTTTGCGCCTATGCCTGCGGCATGGATCTCGTGCAGCGGATGCGAGATGCGCGGCAGAACGCACCGATATCGCGGCCTCGAAGCGGAGATCTCCTTCCTGATGGGCGAGGACCTGCCCCCGAGGAAGACGCCTTACTCGCGCGAAGAAGTTCTGGGCGCGGTTGCAAGTTGTCACCCCGCGATTGAAGTTCTGGAGACGGCATTCGTCGATCCGATGCAGGTGGCAAAACTGTCGATGATCGCCGATTTGCAGATCCATGGTGGTTTCGTCTATGGGGAAGCTGTCCCGGATTGGCAGCATATTGATTTCTCGCAGGAGCACGTCACCCTGGCCGTCGATGGGTCAGTCCGGGTTGAGCGGACCGGCTCGAACACCTCGGGAGACCTGTTGCGGCTGCTTCCCTTTCTCGCCAACGAGGGAGCGGAGCGGACCGGCGGCCTGAGGCGCGGCGACTGGATCACGACCGGAAGCTGGACCGGGTGCACGCTGGCTTCGGCTGGGGCGGTTGCGGATGTAACCTTCTCAACTGCGGGCAAGGTCAACCTGAGGTTTGGGGCAGAGGGTTCTGAGCTGCCGGATTGAGCTGCCGGTTGATGGATGGGCATCTTTGCCGGATTGATAGGAATCCTAAACTGAGGCGGAGTTCTCCGTCCTGCGAGGTTTCCTGTGGCACGTCCTTATTGGTCTGGGCAGATTCAGATATCGCTGGTCTCTTTTGGCGTCAAATTGTTTGTCGCCACCGAGGCCAAGGGTGAGATTCGTTTTCATCAAATAAGTCGCAAGACGGGTGAGCGGGTGCGTCACCAGAAGGTGCTGGCATCGGCGCGGGAGGAGGCTCCGGATGAGGCCGCCGCGCCGGTTGAGAAAGATGAGATCGTCAAGGGGTATGAGTATCGTAAGGGCGAGTACGTTGCTATTGAGCCCAGCGAGATTGAACAGTTGCGCGTGCCCTCGAAGCACACAATTGAGGTGACGCAATTTGTCGGAATGGATGAGATTGAGCCAGAGTATCTGGAGAAGCCATACTTCGTGGTTCCTGAAAATGATGTGCAGGCGGAGGCCTTCGCCGTGGTGCGACAAGCGCTGCGCAAGACGAAGAAGGCGGCGCTGGGAAAGATCGCATTTGGTGGGCGCGAACATGTGATCGCTATAACGGCGCCTGACGACGACAAGCTCGCCGGCATGATGGCGTACACCATGCGCTATCAGGAAGAGTTGCGCGATCCGGCGGAATACTTTCGGGATATTAAGAAGGTTGCCATCAATGAGGACTCGCTTGAGCTGGCGGAGACGCTGATCAAGAAGAAGGCAGCGAAGTTCGATCCTGCGAAGTTCGTCGACGGATATGAAGCGGCGTTGAAAGAGTTGGTGGAGGCGAAGGTTAAACACGCGCCGATTCCCAAGGACGAGACTTCCGCTCCGAAGCGCGGAAACGTGATCAACCTGATGGATGCTCTGCGCAAGAGCGTCAGCGGCGGAGAGGCTGGAGGCTCCCGCGAGAGCGAGAAGAAGCCCGCGGCGAAGAGCGGTCGTGGTCTGTCGCTTATTAAATCTTCCTCGAAGCCAACCGCTGCAAGCGGCAGGAAACGGAAGTCGGCTTAGTCGACCGGATAGGGCGGAGGGAAGATGGCCCCGGCAAAGAAATCGGCAAAGAAGGTCGCGGCGAAAAGGCCTGCGCCGAAGACGAGAACAGCAAAAAAAGCTTCGCCAACCCCTTTGAAAAAGGCGGAGGCCAAGAGTGCGACCCACGCCGCGGATGCTGTGGATGAGCAACTGGCGCGATATCGTTCGATGCGCGATTTTCATGTCACGGCGGAGCCCAGCGGTGGCGCCAGCAAGAGTGGACGTGGTGCAGAGCAGCTTCCCTTCTGTATTCAGAAGCACGCCGCATCGCATCTGCACTACGACTTTCGCCTGGGTTGGAATGGCGTGTTGAAGAGCTGGGCGGTGGCAAAAGGCCCGAGCTACTTTACCGGGGATAAGCGGTTGGCCGTGCAGGTCGAAGATCATCCCATGGAATACGGCGGCTTTGAGGGCATCATTCCATCCGGCCAGTATGGCGGTGGCACGGTGATGCTGTGGGACCAGGGAACATGGGAGCCGCAGGCCGGCCACGAAGATGTGGACAAAGGACTGCGCGAGGGCAGTCTCAAATTCGTGATGCACGGCACCAAGATTAAAGGGAAGTGGGCGCTGATTCGCATGGGAGGAAGGGCCGCGAACGAGCGTAAACCAAACTGGCTTTTAATTAAAGAGCACGACGATTTCGAGCGGGGAAAAGACGATCCCTGTGTAACGGTCAAAGAACCTGACAGCGTTGTGACGGGCCGCAGCATGGAGCAGATCGCACACAACGAGGATCACGTCTGGAACTCGAAGGACACGGCCAAAGGAAAGGCCTGGTATCGGCAGATTGGCAACAGTCAGGAGACTGGGGACCGGAGTAGCACCTCGCCCGATCCAGGAGGCCATGAGAAGAGTTTGGCATTCAAGAAGAAACGTGCGATGACCGTTAGCGCATTTGAAGAGAGGTTGAGTAAATTACCGAAAGAAAATCAGCCCAGCTTCGTCGCGCCACAGCTTGCGCTGCAGGCCATCTCCCCGCCTGCGGGTGAAGGATGGTTGCATGAACTGAAGCTGGACGGATATAGAATGCAGGCTCGCAAGGACGGAAGTGGGGTGCAGATGCTGACCCGCAAAGGGCTGGACTGGACACATCGCGTGCGTGCCCTCGCTATGGAAGTGGCGAAGCTGGCGGTGGACAAGGTGACGCTCGACGGCGAGGTCGTGGTGGTTGCGGGAGATGGCACGACAAGTTTCGCGGATTTGCAGGCGTCGTTTCAGGATGGAGCAAAGAATGCGTTGACCTATTTCTGCTTCGATCTTTTACATGTGGACGGCCGCAATCTTCGGGAGCTGCCCTTGAGGCAGCGCAAGGAGATACTGGGCAGCGTTCTGAGTGGAGCGGACGAAGAGGTGGTGCGGGTCAGCGAGCACCTTGAGACGAACGGTGAAGAATTATTCCACAAGGCTTGTGAGCTTCACGCCGAAGGGATTGTTTCAAAGAAAGCGGCTGGCCGATATTCCTCTGGACGCGGTGGGGACTGGTTGAAGATGAAGTGTCTCCACGAGCAGGAGTTCGTCGTGGGAGGATTTACGCTGCCTTCGAACGGAAGCGAAGGCGTGGGGGCGCTGCTCCTCGGATATTACCGCGACGGCCAGTTGATCTATGCAGGACGCACCGGCACTGGCTTTACGCAGAAGACGCACAAATCAATCCGAAGAAGACTGAATGAACTAATTCAAACAACCGTGCCGTTTGAGCAGGTGCCATCGGAGGCGAAACGGGAAGTGAAATGGCTCAAGCCTGAGCTTGTGGTTCAGGTGAGATTTGCTACATGGACCGCGGACAATCTCGTTCGACAGGCAGCGTTCCTTGGAGTGCGTGAGGACAAGAGCGCAGGAGAGGTGGTTCGTGAAGAAGCTACTGTTGCTCCGCGACCGAAGGGCTCGGGAAAGAAGGCTGCAGAACAAACTGCCAATGCAAGAGCTGCCGCTACCCATAGAGTGAAGGGACACGTGGCAGCAAAAGAGCTAGCTGCCATGGAGCGCGCTCCGGTTCGCCTGACCCATCCGGAAAAAGTGCTGGATGAGAGATCAGGATTGACGAAGCAGATGCTGGCGGATTACTACTGGGCCGTCGCGGAGGATATGCTGCCGCATATTGCGGACAGGCCATTGAGCCTGGTGCGATGTCCTGATGGCGCAGATAAGCCATGTTTCTATCAAAAGCACGCAAGCCATGTACTACCCGACGGAATCGGCAGTGTGGACGTCGCAGACAAGAACGGAAAGGTTGAGCCTTACATTACACTTTCGACCGCGGAGGCTCTGACAGGATTGGCACAGATGGGGGTGCTCGAGGTACATCCCTGGGGATCGCGCAATGAAGACCTCGAGCATCCTGATCGGCTGATCTTCGATCTCGATCCCGACGAAGCGCTTGGATGGGATGTGCTGGCTAGCGCTGCAGCTGAAGTACGAAAGCGCCTCAAAGCTATCGGGCTGGAGAGCTTTCTGAAAACCACCGGAGGCAAGGGATTGCATGTCGTCGCGCCCATCGCGCCTAAGCTGGATTGGCCTGAGGCTAAAGAGTTCGCGCATGGATTTGTAAACGCGATGGAGAAGGCGAAGCCCTCGTTATATCTAACGAAGATGACCAAGGCTGCGCGCAAGGGAAAGATATATCTGGATTATCTGCGGAACGAGCGTGGCGCGACTTCGGTTGCTCCCTTTTCTCCGCGAGCACGGGCGGGCGCTCCCGTTTCGCTGCCTCTGAAATGGTCGGATTTGAATTTGACTGAGCGGCCAGTTTTTTCTGTGGCAGCGTTTGCAGAATGGAAGGCACGCTTGAAGACCGACCCGTGGAAGACGATGGCAGGGATGAAACAACGCATTACTGCGGAGGCGCTGGCCAGTGTCGGAATGAAGCGCTCGGCCTAACGTGTTGGGTTAGTGAGTTGCGCCGCTCAGTCTCATCACCAGGCATTTTGCCGCGCCGCCCGCTTTAAGAAATTCGCTCAACACTACCTCAACTACGCGAAAGCCTCTTAGCTTGAGTTGGCCGCTCAGTTCCCTGCTGACCTCGTTGAGAATAACGGTGCGATTTATATTGATGACGTTGCAGGCAAAGCGCAGGGCATCCGCTTCAGTAACGATAATGCGTTTGTCTTCGGCGTAGCAGGCTTCAATCCGGTCGATGGAAGCTTTGTCAAAGGCCGGTGGATAGTACATGACTGAGCCGTCTTCGAGTGGAGCGAAGCAAGTGTCCAGATGATAAAAGCGCGGGTCAACGAGATGGAGGGGAGCGACTTCAATCTTCCATGCCTCACTGAGATAGCGATGGCTGGACTGAAGGGTTCGCGGACCGTAGCCCGCCCAAAGGCGCGAGCCGTCGACGGCAAACAATGCATCGCCTTCGCCCTCGAATGGGGTCTCATGCGGAACACTCAGAACGGTATATCCGGCTTGATGAAACCAGCGGCGAAAGTGCTGCTCCTCACCCTGTCTCTCTTTATGGGAGAAGCTGCTGAGAACGACAACTCCCTCGCGCTCTAATCCGGCATTGGCGGTAAAGACCATGTCAGGCGAACCGGGCTCGGGCTCAACCAGAACGACCTCAGCAATCTCGGTCACTGCGTTGTGAAGATGCTGCCACTGTTCCGCGGCTACGACCTGCGAAGAGTCATGAAGATGGCCGGCCATCCATGGATTGATGACATAGCTTACGTCATAGAGTTTTGGAGGGCACATCAGAAACGTAACTGGGGCCGGAACAAGTTTCGAAGCGTAAAGAGGTAATGCGAAATTACCGGGAGACGGACTGATGGTTGTGCTCATCGACGTGCCTCTGAGGATGAGCTTCGCAGCATGGGCGGCCCGCGTCAACATGAATGTTTATGCGGGTTTTCTCGAATATAGATGCATTTTAAAGTCTGTCTTGTGCCAGCCTGACCTCCGATGTGCGTTCAGGATGAACGCACATCGGAGACATAGACCCGGAGCTAGTGAGTAGGCTCAGGCGGAGGCAACTCTTCATCGCATGGGTTTCGGGCCTTTGGATCTCTCTTGAACTTTCCAAGAAGTGTCTTGAGGATGACGTAAAGAACCGGGATGAAGAAGAGATTGAGGAGGGTGGAAAGAGCCATGCCTCCAACAATCGCAGTACCGACTGAGTGACGACCATAGGCTCCTGCTCCAGTGGCGAAATAGAGAGGCAGGACGCCGAGGATGAAAGCGATTGAGGTCATGAGGATCGGTCGAAGACGCAGTTCGGCCGCAATGATGGCTGCATCGATGATCGACTTGCCCATCTCCAGTTGCTGTTCGGCAAACTCCACGATGAGAATGGAATTTTTCGCCGCGAGTCCGATGAGCATGACCAGTCCTATTTGAACGTATACGTCGTCGACAAGACCTCGCGCGGCGACAAGTCCAAGAGCACCGAGAACTGCCATCGGAACGGCAAGCAGAATAATGAACGGCAGGGCAAAGCTCTCATACTGCGCGGAGAGCGTAAGGTAGACGACGAGCAATCCGAGGCCGAAGATGATGATGGCCTTGCCCGCGGACTCAACCTCTTCGAGTGCAAGTCCTGTCCAGGAGAAGGTCATGCCCTGGATCTTGTTCTTTTGGAAGAGGCGTTCCATCGCTTGAAGTCCCTGACCGGAGCTGAGGCCTGGAGCTGGCGAACCGTCGATTTCAGCCGACCGGAAGAGGTTGTAGTGGTCGATGACTTGCGGCCCCGAGGTCTCCTGCAGTGTGATGAGATTGTCCAGCGGGATCATTTGCCCGGAATTGGACCGGACATAATACTGCCGAATGTCCTGGGCATTGCGGCGGAACTGCTGGTCAGCCTGCACGTAAACACGGTAGGAGCGGTTGTTGAAGTCGAAGTCGTTGACGTAACTCGAACCCATGAAAGTACCCAGAGCGGAAGTGATCTGGTTCAGGGGGACGCCCATGGTCTTGGCCTTCTCGCGATCGATGGTGACGTGAAGCTGAGGATCGTTCGAGGTGAAGGTGGTGTTCATGCCGATGAGTCCGGAGCCCGGGGCCCGGGATTGAGCAACGATCGTGTGGGCGACGCGATCGATATCTCCGAAGGTGTTACGTCCGCCATCCTGGAGGATGAACTGGAATCCGCCGACGGTACCAATACCTGCGATAGCGGGCGGCTCCGCGGCAAAAGCAATGCCACCGGGGATCGCGAAGAGCTGCGGCCCGATTTGCTGAACGATGGCCTTGGCGCTGTATTGCGCTCCCATCTTGGCACGGTCGTTGATGGGTTTCAAGGGGGCGAAGATGAGTCCCGAGTTCGGCGAGCTTCCGCCGGCAAGCGAAAAGCCCATGACCGAGAAGGTTCCGAAGACACCGTCATTCTTGCGAACCTGCGCGGCGACGCGGTCTGCAAACTCACTGGTATAGCTCAGCGAAGCACCCGGAGGCGTTTGAACGATGATGAGGAAGTAAGACTGGTCCTCCTGCGGAACAAACGCAGTGGGGACGTGGTTGTACATGAAAGCGGTAGCACCAAGGCCCGCGAAGAAGAGAACCAGCATCGCATAGCGCATGCGTACAACGAAGGTGACCATCCTGGCGTAGACGCGGATGAGCCATTGGATGAAACTCTCGACGGGGTTGAGGATCAAGCCCATGATGCCGGTATGTTTCTGCTCTCCGCGCAGCAGAATAGCGGCAAGCGCGGGTGAGAGGGTAAGCGCGTTGAACGCCGAAATGGCAATCGAGAAGGCGATCGTCAGCGAAAACTGCTTATAGAGGATGCCGGTTGTTCCTGGGAAGAAGCTTACGGGAACGAACACCGAGATCAGCACCAGCGAGGTGGCGATGACGGCGCTGGTGACTTCGGCCATTGCTTCTGACGTTGCCTTATGGCTGTCGCAATGCTCTTTCTCAATGTGTCGCTGTACGTTCTCGATGACGACAATCGCGTCGTCGACGACCAGTCCTGTAGCGAGCGTGATGCCAAAGAGCGTTAGCGAATTAATGGAGAAGCCAAAGAGTTTGATAAACGCGAATGTTCCTATCAGCGAGACAGGGATGGTGACAGACGGAATAATCGTGGCGCGCCAGTCCTGCAAAAAGAGGAAGATGACGATAATGACGATGATGACGGCTTCGCCGATGGTCTCAACGACCTCACGAATGGAGTCGCCGATGACTGTCGTCGTGTCGACGGCGATAATCCCCTTCATTCCCGGAGGATAAGACTTTGCCAGTTCCTCCAGCACAGCGCGGCAACGCTTGTCGACGTCGAGAGCGTTTGCGTTGGAGAGCTGTTGAATACCAATACCAACGGCATCTCCGCCGGGAACTCCGCCACCCTGAAACCTGAGTGCGGTGTCATAGTTCTCTGCACCAATTTCAGCGCGGCCTACGTCTTTGAGCAGGACAATTCCACTGGCCGTGGAACTGTTTTTGATGACGATGTTTTCAAACTGTCTGGGATCGGAGAGGCGCCCGCTAACGCGGACTGCCATCTGGAAGTTCTGTTTGGGATCAGCGGGCTGTTGGCCCAGTTGCCCTGCCGGGATCTCTACGTTCTGCTCGGCGAGTGCATTGGTCACGTCAAGCGCGGTAAGGCCGCGGGCGGCAAGACGGCTCGGATCGAGCCAGATGCGCATGGCGTATTTGCGCTCGCCGAAGATGACGACGGCACCGACACCCGGAACTCGCTTGAGCGCGTCGCTGACGTAAACATCAAGGTAGTTCGAGATGAAGGCCGGAGAGAGCGAGTGATCGGGAGAGACGAAACCTGCGGCAAGGACAAAGTTCGAGTTGGCCTTGGTGATCGTGATCCCAGTGTTGTTGACGACGGCAGGCAGGCGCCCTTGCACGGACGCGACGCGATTCTGAACGTCGACTGCAGCAATATTGAGGTCATAACCGGTATCGAAGGTTACGGTAATCGCGGACGTACCGTCGTTGGAGCTCGTCGAGCTCATGTAACGCATGCCCTCGACGCCGTTGATGGACTGTTCGAGGATGGTCGTGACCGCTGATTCGACGTCCTTGGAACTCGCGCCGATGTAGTTGGCCGTGACGATGACCTGAGGGGGAGCCAACTGCGGATAAAGAGAGATCGGCAGCGTTGGAATGCAGACGGCACCGGCAAGGACGATGAGCAGCGCGCAGACCGTGGCGAAGATTGGGCGACGAATGAAAAAATCTACCAAGGTGTACCTCTAGCCAGCGGGCTTAGCCCTGGCGGTAAACGAGAGAAGGTGCGGAGCTGGCGTCCAGCTCCGCAGACGTGGGTACGCGGTGCCGACTAGCCCAAAGGCTTGACGGGAGCACCTTCCTGCAAGAACTGGAGACCGGAGAGAATGACTTTGTCCCCGGGCTTGAGGCCGGAGAGAACTGGATAGGTATTGTTTACAGTCTCCCCAACGGTAATTGGGATCTGGTGCGCGACATAACCGTCGCCCTTCGGCTCTGCGATGAAGACGAAGGTCTGACCGCCGACCAGCGAGACCGCAAGCACAGGAATCACGGGCTTCGGATTGGTATTCCAGGTGATGCGCGCCTTGACCAGTTGCTGGTTGCGCAGACGCTGGGCCGTGCGCGGAATCTCGGCCTTGACGAGGATGCTTTGCAGGCCGTTGTCTACCTGCGGCGAGAGGAAGCTGATCTTGGAATTTACGATCGCTGTTCCGTCGTTGTCGAGGATATCGACGGGGAGGCCAAGCTTTACCTCGGAGGCCCGCTCGGTAGGAACATAGACGTAGGCTTCAAGGTCCGCGTTCTCGTCTACGGTGGTGAGCATCGTGCTTGCCGAAACATAATCCCCAAGATGGACGGGAATATCGCCGACAACGCCGGCGAACGGGGCGCGAATCTGGTAGTAGGCCAACTGTTGCCTCTGCGTGTTGGTCTGGGCCACCGACGAATCAAAGTCTCCCTTGGAGTTTTGATAGGCCTGCACCGCCTGGTCATAAGCCTGCTTTGACGTGACACCAGCCTCGTAGAGCTTGCGCTGACGTTCCACTTCGCCCTGGTTGTACTGGTAGACGGCCTTCTTCTGCGCCTCGGTTCCCTGCTGCTGCTGCACGGTAGCGAACTGCTTGAGCGGATCGATCTGCATCAGGAGTTGGCCGGCTTTGACGGTGTCGCCCGATTTCACGTCGATGCGCGTAATATTGCCGTCGACCTGAGGCTGCATCGTGGCTGACCGGCGGCTCTTAATGGTGGCAACATAGGTATCGCTGTTCGCAACCGGCGAAAGGGTCACAGAGGCCACCTTAACAGGCATTGCCTGTGGCGCTGCGGCTACCGGCGGCGGAGCAGATTTGCAACCTGCGAAGAAGCACACGGTCGCGCAGACGGCGAGCAGCAGAATGCGGCGGGAATTCAGAGTCAAGGACACAGTATTTCTCCTTCAAATTCAAAACGTCAATTGCAACGGCCTGCCCTGGGGTAACATCAGCGCCGGACGAACGCAGATAAGTTAAGTGTCTGATTCCGCAAGAGCACTAGGATGTTCAATTTTAGATGATGCCGCCCTTGGGGAAGGTTCTCAATAATTCAAGGAATTTAGAGAGAGCAGTCACTCAGGCTTGGTTCGGACAGTTTTTTGACATGAACTACCTATATTGATAGCGTTGAAAGCGAAGACGGCGGGTAGCGCGAGCCGTCCTTCCGCAGCGTCCCTGTCGTCTAGCCCGGCCCAGGACACCGCCCTTTCACGGCGATAACATGGGTTCGAATCCCATCGGGGACGCCAAAATAGCTGAACGCAGTTCAGTGAAATTGTTTCCAATTTGAAGCAGTGTTAACGTTGCGATCAAAGTCGTAACTCCGCCGCGCCCAATAAGAATACAACTGAAAGTGTCGACGCCGAGCGCTGACCTCAGATTTTTGTGGGCTGTATAGGCGGGTCTCCACTGTGGACAGGTTCCCTGGGGTCTATGGTTTGAGCCGGGCCACGCCGGTCTCCCGCAGATTTGAAGGTCATCAATGCCAAGGGCTTGTACTATGGCTACGTCAGACCCAAGGACGATTCGGCAATGGCGTTTTTCAGATCAAAGAGAGATAGTGACGCTCACCTCCGCTATGAGCATCTCGAAGAAAAGCGAATCTTCGGCATGCTCAACTTTGTTGTTTTGCTCGCAATCGCTTCGGTTGCTTACACCGACTGGTTTGTCGTCGCCAATATCTCGCTTGGCTATCTCTATGTTCTTCCTCTCGCGCTCAGCGCTTTGGTCAATCCATTGCTGCTCACGGTCTCACTCGCCACCGCGTGTACTTTTCTGCAGGACATCTTCGGGCCTCGCAGCGATACGCTATTTCTGCGGATTGCACATGACGCAATCATGTTCGGAGTTTTTCTGGTCACAGGCTACCTGGTCTGGCTTATCGCACGTCAGCGCAGCCGATTGATCGACGAAGTGCGTGAGCAACGGGACGAATATCAGAGCGACCTCGGGCTTGCAGCCCAGGTTCAGCAACAGGTGCTGCCCGCGCCTCGTACTTTTTCAGGACTCGAGCTGGCGGGCACCATGCATGCCGCGCGGCTGCTCGGCGGCGACTACTACGACTTCTTTCAGATCTCCGACGATATCGTCGACGTCGTTATCGCGGATGTCTCCGGCAAAGGAGCGGCCGCGGCATTGCTCATGCCGTCGCTCTCCGTGGCCCTTCGCCTTCGCGCCCGCGAGTTGAGCGGGCCTGCCGCAATCATGAAGGACCTTGACGGAGTGCTCATGCAGGTCACCCGTCCGGCTAGCTTTGTGACTATGTTCTACGCTCGCTTCCATCTGGCAGCCAGGACTCTTGAGTACGCTAACGGCGGTCACAATCCGCCCATCCTTCTGCGTCCGGGCGGGGAGACCCGCCTGCTCGAAGCTTCGGGGCCTATCCTCGGAATCCTCGACAACGCGGTGTACTCGAATGTCACGATCAGTCTTGAGACGGGCGACATTCTGGCACTTTATACCGACGGCGTGACCGAGCAGGAGAACAATCAGGCCGAGCAGTTCTCGGTAGACCGACTGGAACAGGTTCTCGATGAGCACGCGCGGGATTCCGCGGTCTCAGCCGTAGATGCCATCTGCGAAGCTGTGCCTGCTTTCGCCGGAATGGTGGAACAATCGGACGACTTTACCGTGGTGGTCGCGAAGGTTTCCTGACGCTCTTTTTCCTTCCGGCCACTCAAGGACGACTCCTGCTCGTAGATGCACGAAGCAGGTCAAGTGCGGCTCCCAGAACTTATTTGGCCGTCATAGCGTCTAATTGAGATATGGACAAACGACAGCTAGGCAACTCCGATCTGCAGCTATCACCTATCGGTTTCGGCGCGTGGGCAATAGGCGGGGGCGATTGGGCCTTTTCATGGGGCCCGCAGGACGACAACGACTCTATTGCCGCCATTCATAAGGCAATCGACCTCGGCATCAACTGGATTGACACAGCCGCAATCTATGGCCTTGGACACTCCGAAGAGGTCGTCGGCAAGGCCATCAAGTCCGCCTCGCAAAAACCCTATGTGTTTACCAAATGCGCGATGGTTTGGGATGAGAAGCGCGAAATCACCAACAGCCTGAAACAGATTCGCCGCGAAGTCGAAGACAGTCTTCGTCGGCTTCAGGTGGATGCGATCGATCTATACCAGATCCACTGGCCCAAGCCTGATGAGGACCTCGAAGAGGGCTGGACCACCATGGCCGACCTGCAACGTGAGGGCAAGGTTCGCTGGATCGGCGTCTCTAACTTCAGCGTTTCACAGATGGAGCGGGCCGCAAAAATTGCTCCCATCACCTCGAACCAGCCGCCCTATTCGATGATTAATCGCAGCGTCGAGGCGGAGATACTGCCCTACTGTCAGAAAAATAACATTGGCGTCATCAACTACGCTCCCATGCACTCCGGCATGCTTACGGGAGCCATGAGCAAAGAGCGCGTTGCCGCATTTCCAGAGGATGACTTCCGGCGCAGGGCAAAGAACTACCAGGAGCCGCAGCTCTCGCGCAACCTCGCGATCGCCGACTTCCTCAAGTCCATTGCCAGCCGCCACAACGTCACAGCCGGGGTAATAGCCATCGCCTGGACGCTACACCATCGCGCCATCACCGCAGCCATCGTCGGCGGCCGCAACGCGAAACAAGTTGAAGGCGTTGCCCCTACCCTCGACTTCCGCCTATCGGAGGCGGAGTTCAATGAGATCAATAGCTTTCTGAACACAAATTCATAGCTGATAGCCATCGAAAAGCAAGCGAGCCTCCGGAGTTAATCCGCGAGGCTCAGCTTCGCTGACAGGGGTACTCGCCCGCATCAGGGCTTGGGTAAGCGGCTATCTGACCCCATTCAGGAAGTGGTAACTGATGCCGACGCTGACACCGTAGGGATTGATATTGCCAAAGGTAAATTGCGGCCACTCCTGGTACTCAAAGTCGACCAGACGAATCTTGACGTTATAGGTGAGGTTGTAGTCGACTCCGGCTCCGGGAGCTATGACGAAATATTTCCCTTGGGCATAGTTGTAAGGGAAGTTGAAGTAGCCCAGCCCCACCAGGGTCTTAACGTACGGCGAAAATCTGCCTCTACGAATTTCGTAGCGGGGGCCGATGAGATAGGTGGTCTCAGTCGTGTTCGCTAGTTTATTTTGTCGCAGCCATCTGCCTTCGCCTTCGATTCCAACCTGCCTCCAGCGGTTGATGTCGACATACAATCCCGCACCGCCTAGAACCCTCTGCCCATAAGCAGACTGGAAGATGGAGTAAGTGCCTCCGACGGAGACATAGGCTCCCGGGGCCTTTGCGGCGGGAAGAGCCTGCCCAACGGCATCCTGAAAACCAGAGAGACCAATCAAAAAAAAGACGGCAAAAAGAAGTTTTTTCATCGCAGGCGTCATCGTTATTTCGTAACAGTCATCGTGATGTCGACGTATTGAGAGACGCCGGTCTGGCCGGTCGCGCTGACCAGAAAGTTATAGGTCCCGGGAGGCGTTCCACTGTTCTGAATGGTCCCGCAACCGGAGAGGCCTGATGTCATGGCAATGATGCCCACAAAGAGAAGCAGGCCGCTGACCAGGCGTACACGCCGAAGCTTGAATGCCAGGAAGCCGAACGCGAAAGCCCCGGGAAACAGGCAGGCCATGGCTATCTTTGAATTGGAGCGCTGCTCATTGCTCGCCTGACTCCCGCTGAGTAGAGGATGGCCTGTATCGACGGTCAGCGTGACCGATTGAACGCCGCCCGCGGGCAGGTTCGCCTTGTCTTTCGAGAAGGTGCAAGTTGTGTCCTCGGGTAGCCCAAGGCAGCCAAAGGAGAACGTATCGGTGAAGTTTCTGACCGAGGACAGCGATACCTTTACGTCCAGGTGCTGCTTGGATTGCAACTGCAACGTAATCGGAGTCGCCTCCAGGGTAAAGTCTGGCGCGGGCCCAATCGGAACGGTAGACGGCGAAGCAGTGGAGGTAGCGTAGTTGGAATCGCCGCTATAGGTCGAAGACAGGCTGGCGCTGGTTCCCGGCAGCAGGACCGTCACGGTCGCCACGCCGGAGGCGTCAACCGGAACCGTCGCCAGCGTGATGCTTCCCGACATAAAGGTCACTGTTCCGGTGGGGGCCACGGAGCCGATTGTGCCCGTCGGCCGAATGACCGAGATCAGGGTGAGTTGCTGTCCACCTGAAAGCGACGTTGTAGAACTGGTAAGCGCGTCGGTGGTCGGGCGCAGTTGAACCACCTCGAGGAACGGAGCCGCCGCACTGGCAAGGTCCAGACCGTCGCCAGCATAGTTCGCAACGAATGTATGGGAGCCTGCGGCGAGATAAGGAATCGAGATGGTTGCGACTCCGTTGGCATCGAGTGTACCGACGCCAATCGAGACAGAGTCTTCGACGAAGGTCACAAGGCCGGTCGGCTTCTGGGTTCCGCCATTTGCGACCGTCGCGGAGATGACAACGGGAGTCAGCGTCGGCAGCGGGCTCTGGCTCGAGGAGACGACCGTCGTGGTAGGCGCCTTCACAATCGTGACGGCCAGAGGAGGCGCGGAGGTGCTTCCCGTGTCGTTCGAGTCGCCGTTGTAGATCGCGGATACGCTATCCGTCCCGACGGGCAGTGAGGAGGTCACGGCCGAAGCAACGCCATGATTGAGGATTGCCGTCCCGATGAGCACATTTCCATTCATGAAACTGACGGTGCCGGTCGGTATCGCACCAAGTGCCGTGACCGTCGCCGTAAGGGTAACCGGCCGGGTGGCAATGGAGTTGAGCGTGCTGGCCGAGAGGTGAGTCGTGGTCGCAGTCTGGTTGATCGTTATCGTGACGTTCGATATGGAAGTGCTCCCGGCATAGTCGGAATCACCCAGGTAGACAGCCGTGATATTGTGCGTGCCCGCTGGGAGGGTCGTATTGACATAGATAGCAACACCGAGTGAATTGACTGGCACGGTGCTTAGGACGGAGGAGCCATCCTTGAAGGCGACGTTGCCCGTAGGCGTGGATGCGGGAACTCCCGTCACCGTTGCGGTAAAGGTAATGGGAGTTGAAAATTGAGCGACGTATGTGCTGGGTATCACAGTTGTCGAGCTTGGAGCAAAATTGATGGTTTGGACGAAGGAATATTGGCTACCAAAATCGTTCGCATCTCCAGCAAAGACGGCGTTGATCGTATGTTGTCCAACTGCCAGGGAAGTAACTGGAAAATTGGCAATCCCGTTTGCGCCGATAACGGCGGAGCCAAGGCTGCGTGCTCCATCGGCAAAGGTCACATTGCCGGTTGGGGCAGTCGTCCATCCGCCGAGAGTTGCCGTGAAATTAATCGCCGCAAACTCTGTGGCTGGATTTGGAGTGGGGACGACAATGAGTGTTGTCGACTGCTCGATCACCTGGCTGAGCGAATTATTTGGAGTGCTGGCCGCATTGAGATTATCGCCGCCGTAGACCGCCGTGATGAAATGCGTTCCGAGAGAGGTGAAAGACCAATTGATCGTTGCGGTATTCGAGGCAGATATGACGGGCTGAGGGCCCTCGATGGGAGTGGCGCCGTCGAAGAACTGAACGGTTCCGGTTACGTGATTCGGGCTCGATATGTTTGCAGTGAAGGTAATGCCCTGGTTCACCGCTGCGGGATTGGAGCTGGAGGTGACGGTGGTCGAGCTTGGGTTGACCGAGAGTACAGTTCCCGAAAGATCGACCGCGATGGGGCTGCTACCTGAATCCGAAGCGACCGAAAGAGCGCCAGTTCCGAGTATCCCCGTATTTAGAGGAGCACCATCAGCAATTGTCGGAGGCGGCTGGAACTCGACGGCAAGGATACAGGTGCCATCGATCGGCAGCGGAACTGTCGTTGAGCAGGTAGTCGTAATCGGATCGATCGTGGCGTTCGTCGTTCCGGGAGCCGCGGTAAGGTCAGTCAGATTGAGCGGGGCGTTGCCGTCGTTTTCAACCGTTTGTGCGATGGGGAGGGAGGTCTTGCCTTCCTTCATGTTAGGAAAGTGGATTCCCGCGGCAGTGGCGCTTACCTCCCGGATGCGAAGATCGAGCCGGTCGGCGATGAAGAGGTTGCCGGACGCATCGAGATAGACCGAATAGGGTTTATAAAGTCCGGCAAGATTTGCATTGAAGCCGTCGCCACCAAAGACAGCGGTGCCATCTCCCGCAAGGGTTGCGATCTTGCCGGTAGAGCTGATTACTTTCCTGATTGCGTTATTTTCCGAGTCCGCAATATAGAGGTTATCCGCCGGATCGACCGCGACGCTGGAGGGGCTGTTCAATGTCGCACTGGTGGCAGTTTGCCCATCTCCGCCGTAGCTGGCCGTGCCGGTACCCGCAACGGTAGTTTCAACGCCGAGAGGATCAATTTTGAGGATACGGTTGCTGCCGAAGTCTGCGATATAGAGGCTGCCGTCTTTTGACGAGATTGCGATGCTCCAGGGCTGGTTGAACGTGCCCGGCACGGTAGTGGCCACACCCGCCGTATCGACTTTCTGGATGCGATTGTTGCCCGTGTCCGCTATATAGAGATTGCCGCTGGCATCGAAGGCAAAACCCTGTGGCCCGGCGAGTGCGTTGCCGGTGGATCCAGAGGTACCCAGGGTTCCGGCCACCGTTGAAATCTTTTGCGTAATTGCGTTGATCTCGCGGATAGCACTGTTGCCGGTGTCCGCGAAGAAGATATTTCCCGCACCATCCACGAAGATCGCCGAGGGAGCACTGATTTCAGCCGAAAGTGCAGGACCGCCATCGCCTGCAGAGCCTGCAATCCCAGTGTTGCCCGCGATCGTCGAGACCGTCCCTGCCGGTCCGGGAGTGACCATCTCAATGCGATTGTTGCCGGTGTCGGAGATGTACAGGTTCCCAGCCGCATCGGTTGCCTCACCCAACGGAAGATTGAGTGCGGCGCCCGTCGTCGCCGGTGTACCGCTGTTTGTTGGACAGGGACCATCGCTCAGGCAGCCATCTCCCGCAAGAGTGGTGATCTGACCCGGCGAAAAGACACTCAGCGAGCCTTGACCGGTGCCCACGATATTTTGGCTGGCCATGATATGCCCGTCGCCAGCATCGAGGATCACGATTGCTCCGAAGCGAAGTCCGGGATATCTCGGCGAAAAGCTTACGGAAACATTGCAGGTCTGCCCTGCTCCGGTGGCGCAGGCACCCACGGAAGACAGGGTGAAGTCCAGATTTGCAGTTCCCTGGGTCAACACCTTGACCGTACCAAGGGTTCCTGCCGTCTGAATGACGACCGGAATCGGCTGTACCTGCGGGGTGCCACCCACGGCCATCGCAGGACTAAAGACATAGGCGGCTTGCGCCACAGCTTGCGAAAGAGAGCCAATCAGAAACAGGCAAACGATAAGTCCCAGCTGGACCATGTGGCTGTAACGCGATTTGCCCGATGGCTGATTAAAAGAGGAACCTGTCAGTTGATGGCCGGTATGGTTTCTGCGAGGAGAGTGTTGCTTGTCTGCGGTTTGATTCATGGATGGAGCTTCCCTTGCATCCCTGGTCGTTCGCTGGCCAATCAAGAGCCGCTGGTCGTGCAGCCATTTGTTTGAATGGCAATTGGCGAGACGAGAAACCAGACCGTCGGGCGCGCAGCTGAAGATTATTTCGGGCTGCTAGAGAACCATATCGATGTTTCACCGCTTCAACTATTCCACGAACGTGTTAGGTAACCCCAATTAAATGAAAATATCCAGACCACCCTCTGAAACGTAGAGGACGATCTGGATGACGATGTCTTGAATCGTAATAATCAGGCAACAGGATCAGGCAACGGATGGCTGGATTACCCGCGAACCCCTCAATCCGTAATAGATGATGAAGAGGTAGCAGAGCACAGGCACGATGAAGGCATGGTGGATGCCAATGTGATCGGCCAAAATTCCCTGAAACTCCGGAATGATAGCGCCACCGACAATCGCCGTCACCAGAAGCCCGGAGGCTTCGCCCGTCAGTGGACCCATCTCTGCAATGCCAAGCGTGAAGATGCTGGGGAACATGACGGAGTTGAACAGCCCCACCAGCAGGATGCTCCACACCGCGACATGGCCGACGGTAAGCATGGAAATCACAACCAGGACTGTCGACACAACAGCGCACAACGCCAGCAGCCTTTCGGTCCTCACCTTCTGCAACAACGCCGAACCGATAAAGCGACCCATCATCGCGCCACCCCAATAAAACGGAACCAGGTTCGCGGCGGCCAGTGCGGTCAGACCAGCAATGTCCGACTGGTTGAAGTAGTTGATGAGGAAGCTGCCAATCGAGACCTCGGCGCCCACGTAGACAAAAATTGCGACCGCACCCAGCACCACATGCGGATAACGCCACATGCTGTGGCCTTTTTCGCCCGCCTTGCTGGGCCGATAGTCCTGGGTCGCATCCAGCCGGGGAAACTTGTAGAACCAGATCGCCAGCGCCAGCAGCACCAGCGCAAGTGCAATCGCGAGATAAGGGAACTTCACCGTCGCCGCCTGCTGAATCCGATACGCATGCAGCATCAGCGGCGTCATCTTATCGGTGTTCTCGACCGTCTTCCCGGCTCCGCGCAGAATCAGCCAGCCACCCAGCGGAGGCCCAATGGTTGTGCCCAGCGAATTGAACGCCTGCGTCAAATTCAGGCGGCTCGACCCTGTCTCCGGCGGTCCCAGCACGGTCACATAAGGATTCGCCGCGACCTGCAACGCGGTAATGCCCGCCGCCAGCACAATCAGCGCCGCCAAAAAAAGCGGAAACGACGGCATGTTGGCTGCCGGAATGAATAACGCCGCGCCCACTCCCATGGTCAGCAGACCAAGCACCATCGTTCGCTGATAGCCGATCCACTCCACTATCTTGCCCGATGGAATTCCGAACGCGGCATACGACGAGAAGAACGCAAACTGCACCAGCATCGCCTGAGCGTAGTTCAGATCGAAGATCGCTTTCAGATGCGGGATCAGAATGTCGTTGAGCGAGGTAAGAAATCCCCACACAAAGAACAGCGTGGTGACCATCGCAAACGCGCTGCGATAGTTGGTGCCTGAGCTGGAGTCCGGTATCGCGGCGATCTGTGTGGAGCTGCCTGCATTCGTCATTGCCATTTACTTAAGTTCCCCATCTCTCGAGGTCTCGCGCACAACATTCCACCCCGTCGACTTCATGCCCAGGTTGTAGAGAGCGCAAGATCTCACTCTAGGAATCATATCCTGCTCAAACCGCTTTTCCGCTCAGTTCGGCCGCTGCTGACACATGTGTCCTGCTTGAAATAAGTTCCAATCGAGATGGCCACTCGCTAATCATGCGGTGGCAACTCCTGCGGAATCTGCACCGCGCCGAATTGGCCATCGGCGCCTCGCGTGATCGTCGGCGCATAGAGCCCCAGCGACTGACGCCGCCACCAGTCGCCCGTTCGGCGCTTCTCTTCCATTGACGTAAACCAGTACTGCCACAGAACTGCTCTAACAAAACGCGGCGGCGACTGCGGAAACGGATTGCCCCGGAATAGATCGAGCACATCGCCATCATTCGAGAGCAGACGCTCCTCCGTTAGCACCACCATCTCATTTTGCCGCCAGGCGCCCAGCGACGCGAACCACAAATTCCAATCGAACCGCGGCTGATACGGCGCATAGATTCGCGGAGCTTCATTCAACGCTTGCGGCTTATATAGAAACAGGTAAGGCTGCCAGTTCACGCCATCGTTGGAGCCCTGAAACTCGATCTCATAACGCCCATGCGTCATCACTGCGAACAGCCCGTACTGGTTGGCGATGCGAAACGGTTCGAGCGCCTTGACGGGGGCAACCGGCAGCGGCACGCGAGACATCCCCATCGCTCCCATCTCGACAACCGTAGCGTAACCAACCCAGGTCAGCATCACTGCCGCCACGGCCACACCCGCAGTGTGCAATCCCGCTCGAAACGGCATTGCACTTCCCTCCACCACGCTGCCTTCGTCAACAGGCAGCGAGGGACGGAGCTTTGCCGGAATCCAATTGCGCAGACCGAGATCGTCGAGCAGCAAAAATCCCAAGGCTGCCACTAGGTAGTTCAAGAACGCATAATTTCCGGTGAGGATCACGCCAATCTGCCACGGCGTGACGATCCAAAAACAGACCAACCTTACCCGACGCGGGAAGAAAAGCATCAGCACCACGACGAACTCCAGCAGCAGTGTAATCACCACAGTCGTAGCATGAAACCAATGCGGCAGATGCGCCACGTACCATCCAACCCAAGTCGGCAGCGGGCTGTTCTGGTAGTAGCCATCCATCGCGGTGAGATTTCGCCACTGCTGGTCACCGCTCAGGATCTTCACCATCCCCGACTCGAAGTAAATTCTGAACCACTCCCATAGCAGCAGAAATAGGCTTGCGCGCGACGGCGGATGGTCCGCGCCATATCCGGGCAGCAATCCGGCTGGCGCAAAGAAGAGTGCCAGAAATCCGGCCTCCAGCAACATGCCATCCGACTGATAGCCCGAAAAGTCCCCCGCCGCCGCAACGAACGATAGAAAGCAGACGAAGCAGATAAGGAGATTCAGCCGGGGAGAGACGTTGAGAAATACCAGCACGGAGGCCAGAAGGCCAATCCACACCACAGCCATCAGCATGTGCGAGTCAGCCGAGAGCCAGAACAGCGACGGGGCATCCCAGTATCGGCTCGTACCGGCAGAGTGAGCGACCCAGGCCAAATAGGTTTGCGCCGGAAGAATTCCTTTTGGCCCGATGAGCCCCTTGATCTGGAAGACAAGCGAGAAGAATGCAGAGAAGTAGATTGCAGCCAGCGCTCTCAGAAAAAGCCATCTCGCTACCAGACAGTTCCCCGCGCCCTCCCGCGAGTCAAACAGCCACCGATAGAGCTGAGCCAAACGATCCATAAACGTCCGTCGCAAGCGTGACTATGGGTGCAGCCGCGCCGTGCTTCGTCACAACGTTGCGCCACTCATCGAACTCGCTTAAAACGTTACACGCGAAGCCCTCTCCATACAAAGCCTTGCATCGCTCCCTTTTCTGAGGGATGATCAGGTCGCCATGAAAAGTGCAATCTGGAAGACGGCCACTCTCGCGCTGCTCATCACGCTCTGCTCTCCCTCCAACGCCGCCGATCATCCTGATCCCGCGCTCTCGCCAGCGCAAAGTGCGGTTATATCCCGACAGATTGCAACCCTGAGATCCTCCACCGACCGCAACGTCGCTCAGGGCTGGAGCGACGCGAAAAAAGTCGCCGAGCTGATCTGTCGCCCAGCTGCTCTACCCGTTCTGAAAAAGCAAGCCAGAGGAGCCGACCGCGTCTTCCTCGGAACGGACGCTCCGCAAAGCCTGAGGCTCGAAAGCAACCGAAGACTGACCGGCAGCGGACAGGTTCGAACGCCTCAGGGCTGGAAGAATTTCACCTTTACCTGCAACCTGAATCCGGCGACCGGCAAGGTAATCGACTTCAAAACAGTTCCACACTAAACAGGCGGAACAAACCATTCGAGTTGAACGAGCCTAGCGTCCCGGCTCATTCAACTCGACCGTCTGCGTGATGCCCTGTCCTTCGACGATGGTATAGAGCTTGTCCGCGGCAACGTCGTGCAGCTCCTCGGTCGCTCCGCTGGGCCATTCGATCTTCACCTGCTTCATTGTCGCGGCAGTGCCAAGCCCGAAGTGAAGCCGCTGATCGTTCGAGGACAGGTAGCTCCCCCCGGCACGCACCTCGTCGATCTCGACCAGTGTTCCGACCGTGACCGTGACACGCGCACCGATGCCAGCACGATTGCTCTTCTTGCCCACCAGCCGGAAGAGAACGCGATGATTCGTATTCTTCGTCTCATTCAAAAACAGGGACGGCGGCCCACCGACGTTGTAGACCACGACATCCACGCTGCCGTCGTTGTTGATATCGCCAAACGCCGTACCTCGTCGCGAATGCAGTGGCCCTTCATTCAGACCGGAGCGATCGGCAACCTCAGTGAAGGTACCGTTACGCTGGTTGCGGTAGAGGTGAATCGGCTCACGATATTTCAGCTCGTGCGGCAGCTTGTCGACCATGGAGCTGACATTGCCATTGGCAATAAAGATATCCGGCCAGCCGTCGTTGCTGAAGTCCGCAAACCCTGCACCCCAGGCCACGAGTTGGTCCGAGGCGCGCGTCAAACCAGCTACCGCGGCGCGGTCCGTGAAGCCAGTCTCACCCTGATTTTTATAGAGGCTCATCGGCTGATAGCCATAGCGAGTAACGACAAGGTCCAGCGCGCC
>NZ_DATKQC010000067.1:0-14665 GCF_035532915.1 Edaphobacter sp. | reverse complement strand
GTCTCCGATCGCCTGTTTGGAATCAAAAAAATTATAGAGATACGGCGTTGAAAGATTAATGGCCTTGGCGATGTCCGCAACAGTGGTTTTCCGGTAGCCGTAGAGTCGAAAATGCTCAAAGGCAGCGTGAAGGATCTGCTGGCGACGTTCACTGTCCGCAGGACCCCTCTGCCCAGAAACTCCACTCGCATCAATCATGATTTCTTGATCCATAGCCTGATAATAGATTAATGTTTATATTGACACAAGCATACGATTTACGATATTCATTATTCGTCATGCGATCCTCGAACGTAATGCCCCCATTGCCCGGCCATGAATTCGTGACCTCAAACGGAATCAAGACCAGAATCGCTCTAAGATCGACCTACGTCTTGGCATTTGCGGTCATTGCTCTATCCGGATGCTCGGTTGGGCCGAGATACAAACAGCCGATCACGAAGCTTCAGCCATACCATAACGCTCCAGCGATCGAGTCGCGAACGACGATGCTGCCGGCTCCTTCGCTTGATAAGTGGTGGACAGGCTTCAACGACCCCGCGCTTACCAAAATCGTTGAGCGCGCACTTTCGCAAAATCTCGACCTGGCGGCATCGTTCACCTTGGTCCAACAGGCACGAGCGGTGGCTCAAGAAGCCGGCGCGCAGCGTATGCCGGATATCAATATCGAGGGAGACAGCACTGCTTCGCGCGCGTCGCTCGACAGTCCTACAGGGCGACTCGCCCCTGAGTTTCCGGGGGCATTCCAACGCAATTCAAACTATCTTGATCTCGGAATCGGAGCCACATGGGAGACCGATATCTTCGGCAGTCTGAGACGAGGTGCGGAAGCAGCAAATGCGGAGGCGCAGGCTGCCGAGGAAGAGCGGCTGGGGACCCGAGTTTCAGTAGCAGCTGAGGCTGCCGATGCCTACATGCAGATACGCGGCGCGCAGGTTCGGCTCGCCTTTGCGAAGCAGCAGATCTCAACAGATGAGCATCTGCGGAGCCTGGTTTCGCAAAGAAAGAATGCTGGTGTCGCTTCCGATCGCGAACTCGCACAAGCAGAGGCCCTTCTCGCACAGGCCAGGTCGACCGTCCCGCAACTGAACATTATTTTTGAAGCCCAGCTAAATAGACTGGACGTGCTGATGGGTGCGCAGCCTGGCACCTACGCTACAGAACTGAAGGTGCCCTTAGATATTCCGACTCTTCCGAATATAGCCAACACTCTTGATGCTTCCGATCTTATTCGGCGCCGTCCAGATATCGTCGCTGCGGAGCGAAGAATCGCCGCGTCCAACGCCCGTATTGGGCAAGCGATCGCCGAGTACTACCCTAAGATTTCCCTCGCTGCGTTACTCGGCACCGAAGCCATCAGTCCAGGGGATCTCTTCCGCGAAAGAGCCTTTCAACCCGCCGCCGTCGCGAGTCTGCGCTGGCGTCTCTTCGACTTTGGGCGCGTGGACGCCGAAGTAAAGCAAGCGCGTGGTGCGAACGCCGAAGCCTTGGTCCAGTACCGCAGCTCTGTCTTGCGTGCTACCGAGGATGTTGAGGATGCCTTCAATGCGCTGGCACAATCGGAGTCGCGGCGGGATGAGCTCGCCCGCGAAATAAGCTCTCTGCAACGGGCGAAAGATCTTTCCGAACAATCTTACAAAGCCGGCGTGATTCCCCTTACAGACGTCCTGGACGCTGACCGCCAATTACTGGTAGCGAAAGACGATCTGGCTTCGACACGCGAAGATGCAGCGCGTGCAGCCGTCAGCTCCTTCCGCGCTCTTGGCGGCGGTTGGACGCCATAGAGATACAGGTGTGTGGACTCCAGAGCAGGCCAAAGCGCTTCTCGATTTCAACCGGAGCACCGGAGGAACAATCGCGGCCTCCGAGTCGTCGACGAGAACACTATTTCCATCTGAGGTCTCACAATGAATAGGAAATCCAAAATCATCATCGGCTTTGCGGTCTTCTTTGCCGCTTTACTCATCGTATTGTTCTTTGCAAGAAAGCAGTTCGTCGGAGGCCCCGGCAGCCCCACCGTCGAAGGCTCTCGTGCTGTCATCGATGGGGGTATTAAAATTCCCGGCTGGAACGGAAGAGTCGATGGCGCTGAAGAGAGGGCGGGCATGACCCTCGATGCGGCACGACTTGCTCAAGAAGGAGATGCCCTTCATGTCACGACGGGACCCGCAACCACTTATTGGGAAACTAACGCGACCGCTTCAGGAGACTTCACTGTCAAAGCGACATTCAACGAGCCGAAATACATGAACCGCAACTCACATGCCCATCCCTACGGTATCTTTATCGGCGGAAACGACATGGGAACCTCAGGTCAAACGGAGCTCTACTGCGCCGCATTTGGAAACGGAAAGTTCATCGTGCGCGGATTCGGGCCAGAACCTTTCAGAATGAATGGGCTGCTGGGTGATAGCAACAACGCAGTCCATAGAGCTGCTGGGCGAGGCCAGCCTGTTACGCAGGACATTTCTGTCTCAGTACGAGGAAACAAGGTGGAGTGCTCAGTCAACGGGTCGATTGTTGCCAGCTACGACAAAGCTGCGCTCATAGGCGAAGGCAAGTTGAAATCAACAGATGGCTTTTTCGGCCTCCGCTTCGCGCATAACACTGATGTTTTGGTCAGTGCACTGGCGATGTCAAAGGATTAAGCGCCACAGGCAGTAAAGGGGAACGTGGAGAGCGACTTGATGTCGTTTGAATGATGTTCAACACAGGAGGATTTGTGAGGTAACCCTGCGGTTCCATCCGCAGAGCCTATCGGCATAGGTGTGGCTGGTAACGGCTGGGTCGAATAGCTGCCGAGACAACATGCCTCTCTTCTTCGGAACAGAAGAGTTCTGCGAGACCTCCGTCTCCCCACTCCGCCGCCGAAATCTTGCGACTGATGATCTCGCCAATATTCCAGTAGAGATCGATCAAGACCGTGTTCACCGATAACAGAGCGCGTGCGCGCGAGGCGGAGATTAGCTTGGAAATCTCTGCAAACGTGGCTTCATCTTTGCCAGCGTCTTGGAACCTTTGCTCATCACGATCAATGTATCAATGTCCGCCGCTGTCGTGAACTAGAGAAACTGTGCCTTCACGTAAACCTCTGCCCGTGCGCGGCAGAGGTTGGGGTCAAGTTTGCCCGTTTTTTGGTTTCGGGTGTTCGATAGGGTCTTAGAAAGGTCGCCGTTTGATCGATACAAGCCCGTTTATGGGTACTAATGCTGAACTAGCAACGTAGGCTACCAACGCCTGGCGCGGAGATCTCCGCTCAGTTGGAGGCGGGGCATCTCCACCTCGTAAACAACCAAGCAACGAGGCCCGAGAACACGGCGAGGTTCAACCATGCAAACCAATCTCCCAGCACCTGATAGACGGTTTGATCATGTCGCACAGGAACGGTGGTGAGCATGGTGGTGAAATGCGTGTTTGGATGCGCGGAAGTTTCTGCAAGGATTCTCCCACGATCATCGCTCACCGTTAGCAACCCCACTTTTGACGAGCGGACAATGGAATAGCCGTTTTCAACCCCACGCATGATCGCCATGTGACCGTGCCAGGACTCATCCAAAGATGAGTCCCATGCGGGTACAAGCAACACGCCCACTTTTCTGCGGCCATATATTCGCGCAGGATTCAAATAATCCATATCGCTGCAAACCGCCAACCCAAGAATGCCTTCGGGCCGATCTAGCACCGAAATGCCCGTACCCGGTGTGACATTCTCCCCCAGCACATAAGCGGGATGATGCTTCCGATAGACCGCTTCGAGACCACCGGCGGCGGAATACAACCTCGCTTCGTTGAATGTGCGACCGGCAGTGGCATGCAGCACATCGAGCAGCACCTGTGCGTTGGCTTCGCGGGCCGTCTCCTCGAAGAGCTGATCTACCTGGTAGGAATACGGTCCTTGAACCAGCGTCATCATTTCCGGTAGCACTACGATCTGAGCGCCGCGCGTGCCAAGTTGCCGTGCTTCGGACGCATACTGTTGAAGCACAGCCAACTGCATCTCCGGAGATTCAGCGAATGGTGCGACGTAGCCAGGATACGCGGTCGAGACAAGGCCCATAACGATGGAGTGTGTCGCAGGTGTGGCTACCAATCGCCAGGCGCCATAACCCACAACGCAAACGATGGTTCCAGTCAACGTTGCCACTAGCCGGCGACGTACTGGATCTCGAGTCAGCAGAATGACAGCGAGAGCCGAGGAAAACAGCAAGACAACGGAACTGATGCCCCATAGTCCCGTTACTGCCGCCAGCTGGAGCACTGGCAGGTTGTCCAGCTGAGTGTACGCCGTGTTCCAATACGTACCGCCCCACAGACTGCTGCAGTATTCATAGGCGACGATCGTCGATGGGAAGGCAAGAATTGCAGGCCAGAATTGGCCGCGCCGAAAGAAGGCGCGAGAAAGCATGACGGCCAGCGTGAACACAAAGACCGGAATCAGCAGGTACGCCAGCCTGGTTTCGACGGGTACCTGATTCAGCCTCACTCGAAGGTACGTCACCATGCTGCCGGCCCCCAGAAGGCGGGCCACAAACGCCACAAGTAAAGCACGACTCCACGGTATTCGAGGGGATAGCAAAAGCACAGGTAAGGGGGCTACCCACATGAGCGGCCACAGCGGATGAAGCCCGGTTCCGAAATAGAAAGCCGCCCCAGAAAGAATGGTGGCGGTTGCCGCGAGCGCAGTGTGCACCCTTCCCGGCTGTAGGTTCATGGAGTGACCTCGTCAGAAGCTTCGTACTCGGTGATCCACAATCCTGCCAGCGAGAAAGAAAGCAGTACCCGCGGTGGAGGATCGTACAACTCCGAGTGGGTCGTTTGGTGTACTTAGTACACTCTACGACTTCCTGAAAGTGTACCATGTACACCAGATGGGTAAAGACACGCGTTCGATAATTTCTAGTGCGGCCTTGGATCTGCTCGATTCGTCGGGAAACAGCGCAACGGTCACTATTCGCCGAGTTGCCACGGCAGTTGGACTCAGCCCCATGGCCATCTACAAGCACTTTCCCAGCCGGGAGGCCCTATTGAAGGCCGCCACTTCCGCCGAGTACGAACGCATTGCCGGCTACTTCCACCGGGCAAATGCTCGTGGGAAAGATCCCGGGATGCACGGCATGCTCGGATATCTCGACTATGCTCTCGACCACCCCAATCTATTCCGCTACATGTTCTCCTCGGCTCGTGATGACGCCTTCACTTTCGCTACCGATCTGCGAGAAGGTAAATCGCCGACGATGAACATCCTCTTCTCTGTGGTGGAAGAGCAAATCCGGTCGAAACAACTGCGCTCGGACGACGTGCATGAAGTGGCTTTGGCGATCTGGGCGGAGGCGCATGGTCTGATCATGCTTCACCTGGCTGGACGGATCGGATTGCCAAAGGGGCGATTGCGAGAACTGTACCTTCGATCACTCGATCGTTTGGTCCGAGGGCTTGCGATCTGACGCTACGCATTTCTAGCACTGCGTCCCTGAGAAGCGCAGGCTCGGACGGATGAGCCGCCCTTGCCGGTCAGGTGCCTACGAGCCTGCCTCCTTGGCGCCGAACACAAGGTGACCAGGACTATAAACTCTGCAACATCGCAGATACCCTGCTGGTCTTCATCCACGACGCTACAGGGCGTCTATTATCGCCTCGAATCGCTAATCGTGCTCAGGTAAAAGCAGAAATGATAGAACCCGAATCGGGCTACCTGATCGGTTGGCCCGTCGGGTGAGCAAGCGTGATGAGGGCCGGGAGAAACCAGCACGGTTTCTCCCGGCGCGATTTTTTGCAAACGAAGCAATAGGGATGGGCGGCGAAATGCCGCCCACCTAAATGAATCGTTAGGCCGCTTTCTTGGCGGTCTTGGTTGTGGGCTGCGGCGTCTTCTTCGCCTTTTCCTTGGCGGCGAACTCCTGCCGCACCTTGTTGGCGATGCCTTCGGTGTCCACCTTGTACGCGTTGGCGGCATCTCTGAGAACGGCAGTCGGGTTGCCACGCGAGGACGCAATCAAGATGCTCACCTCTACCAGCAGACGGGAGAGCGTACCCTCATCGGCACGACGAACGAAGGCCGCCATAGTTTTGCTGACGCCTCCATCGTCGCGCTTCTGCCGGATACCATGTTGTCGCGCCAGCATCTCCAAACGATTCTCGTCCATGACGCTTACGAGCTTCGCAAGGACGAAAAGCAGGTCACGCTTCATCAGCCGGACAGGAACGGCGGCGCTCACGGCCGCGAGGACACGAAGGCCGGTCGTGTTGGCGTTGGCCTGTGCCTTACGCTGCTTCTCCTGCTCGGCTTTGTACTTCTCATCGTCCCGGCTGGCTTGCTGCTTCGGATGATGGACTGGACAGAATGGATTCGGGCACACCTTATGGATGGTGCCGACCTCGCTGCCTTCCGTGATGATGGCCTCGGTTGTGAACTTGCAAACCTTAAACTCAGGACGCTTCGCCTCGTCCTTCGACTTTGGCGTATCGTCCCGAATGGCCGTGTACTTGTTGCGCGGCAAGACAGGGCTGCCTTCCTTCTGTCCACCGTAGGCTGTGCTGATCTGCACCAGCTCCGGCTTGGCGGCGATGGTCTTGGCCAAATGCGCGGCAACTTTGGCCTGATAGCAGCCGGGGTCGGTGCAGCGGTCGCCCTGTCTGCCGAGGTCATCTCGAAACAGCAGCTTGTTGTGTCCCGTCCGCTTGGGGCAGTCGACACAACTGCCAGCGGCGGGAACAAGTTCCGCGTCCCGCTTGTTGAACGGCGCATCCTTCAGAACCAACAGGATGTTGCTGTCAATCCAAAATTGCAGGTTGCGGACAGGCAGCAGAATACGGGCTGGCTTTGCTCCATTGTTGTATACCTCTTTGAAGCAAGCGGAGAGCGCCTGTCCCTGCTGGTCGGCGGGTAGCTTCGCCAGTAGCAGTGCGTGTCCCACGCCGATTTCGTTGGCGTAGAACGCATCGACCGCTGCCGGAACAAGGTCAATCAATTTCAACCTCGAAGCAACGAAGACGGGCGTTTTGCCCACCTTTGCCGCGATCTGCTCGATGCTGTACTTCGGCTCGTCCAAGTCGAGCAAGGCGCGGAATCCCCGCGCCTCTTCCATCGGGTGAATTTCGGCGCGAATCAGGTCCGATCCAACCGGCTCCCCAACCAAGCACTCCGGCACCGAAAAGCACACCGAAAAGCCCTGGTATGGCATCCTGAAAACGTCCCGACATCATGCGGATGCCGGCGAAGATGAGTCCGCCGAAACAGATAATCGCACCCGCATAAATCGCGAAAGTTTTAAACGTTCCCATCAGCGTTTGCGCCCCGGAGAAGTCCATCGTTCCCTGGGCATGGGCGACACCGCTGCTTACGCCCGCGAAGGCGAGAGCGACCAATATCGGTCCCATGACATGAGCGGCATAGCGGAGTTTTTGTTTGGAGAAGAGTTGCGACCACCGTTGGGCGGCGGCATTGGACGACCGATTCGGGGGGATTTCCGATCGGAACTCGCGGTGGATTCTAAGCATCTTTGCACCTCCGCTGACTTGGTGTTGTCAGCTAGGGGCAAAGCTAAGGTCGGTTCGCGGAAACGTCCAATGACTTTTTGAGCGAGCGTCATTCCATTTTGGAATGACGCTGCCCAGAATGGCGCGGCAAATTACCTATACTTCGTAGTCGTGGATGACCTGCGGAGTTCCTACGCCGCCTTTGTATAAGGTTGCTTTTACGGCTTAGAAAGGTGGAACAGTTTGGCTTTATATGTTGATTGCCTGGTCATAGGCGGCTAACTCGGCCAAGGCCTCCCGGCGCTCTGCAAGATCTTTCTTCCAATCTCCTTTCGGAGCTTCGCTCTACGCGGTGTGCATCTGCAACTCGATACTGACACCTTCACTTCTTTGAAGCGCCGCGATGACACCAAATAGGTTCTGAGCACTCGGGTTTCCACTTGGCCCAAACATCCGTTGCAGGCTGGGCGAGGGGATCTTTGTTTCACGGGAAAGTTCACTAAAACCTATCGTTGCATTGATGTAGTTGCGCAGGACAGCACGGCCCGTAGCAAAGTCGCCGCTGTTGATGAGCTGGAGTCCTTCACGAAGAAGGCTTTGGCGAAAAGCGGGTTCGCGCTGTGCGCGTTCACGGATCGTATCGCGGAAATCTCGCGTAAGTGCCATTGTCAATCCTCCTACTTGCGTTTCGCTTTCTTGCTTTTCGCCTCTGTCTTTGCCTTGGCCTGCTTCAGAGAGTCCTTCTTGAACTGCTTGTACTCGCGCCAGGCTGCTTTGGCATCCTCTATATCTTGATTCTGTCGTTTCTTTGTGCCCCCACCAAGTAAGATGACAAGCTGTTCGCCGTCCTTGCCGAAATAAATCCGATAGCCTGAACCGAAATCGATCTTGTATTCCGAGACGCCTTCGCCAACGGGCTTAATCGAGGACGTGTTGCCAGCGGCAATACGTTCCAACGCGACGGTGACTTTGGTTGCGGCCGCAACATCAAGACCGTCAAACCAAGCCCTGTATTCGTTGCGACCACGAGCGTCTAGGTACTCACGAACCCTAATCATCTCTACTCCAATAATAACACATTCGTTATCAACTTCAACTAAACCGAAAAGACTGCATTCAGACCTTCATCGTCGAGGCGCAGCTATCGCTTCGACAAAGCACCTTTATCAGCCAGCTCGGAAACAGTGATACGTGCTGATTCAGCTTTTGAAGTTCTGACCGGGGAACCTTCCGTTCAATCTCTTTCAGGATCTCTTGCGCCCGCTCCGGTCCAGCCCAAGCAAGTGCCCGAACGATCTCCCCAGCAGGCTCCTTGGCAAGAGCGAGCTGCCACGAAGGGGCGTGCTGCAACTCGATGACTTGCTTTCCGAGTGTGAGCTTCCGGGTTCTGCCCGAGGTCAGATAGACCGTTCGGACGAGAACCTGTGTTGTCAGACCGAGCGCACTTGCGCATCATGTTCTGCGGGTCGCGCGCCAGTTCTTCCAACAGAAATGGCACGGTCCATTCCGAACGGCTGAACGGGCTATGCAGAGCCACTTCAAGCTTGTCGGCAACCTCTCCGTAGGTCACGGTGTCGCCGGCCAGATACACGATCTCGTTCCTGATGGTGGGTTCGGCGAACACGATCTCGGCAGTCAGCGCCCCGATATCATCAGGAGTCGTCAGTGTGACAGCGGTGTCGAGTGTGCCCAGCGCATGAACCTCGCTTCTTTCGAGGTCGACCACGCCGAATTCCGGATCGAATAGGTAACTCATGAACATGCCGGTCGAGATGATGACCCACTCGGTGGCGGTCTGGGCACGCAGCAGCTCACGCACGTCCAACTGTGCGTCGAAAATGTCCTGCGGTCCGCCGCGCCCGATTACGTCGAAATCGACACCGAACTGTCATGGGAAATAGCGGGGGAATGCCCGACTGCAGTGCGGCCTTTGCCAACTTCATGGGCGTGTCGATCCCGGCGGCATAGCCAGCACAACCGATCACAGTGTCATACTGTGCAAACACCGATGCGAGCTCGTCGGTCGAGCTTTTCACCAGATCGCACAGGACGATCTCGATTTCCAGGCTGCGGATTTCGGCGATATCGCGCTGCTTGGCCGGCACATCGGATTCAACCGCGCTGCTGCGCAGCAGCACGCTGATCTTGGCCCCTTGCACGTCCTTTGCGCGGCGCGCCAAGTTGCGCAGGACCGGGAGACCGAGTTCTCCGGCTCCCAGTACGAGGATATTGCGAGACTTAGCGGCTGACATTTTCACCCTCCGGCTCGACAACTCCACCGAACCGCCGAACAGCGAACGCTATCGGAAGCCCAACGAGGATGGTGTGAGCAGCCAGCCCGTGAGCTAATTCGTGGTACTGATAAGGTCCCCTCGCGTGCATGGCCGAAAGCGGAAGAACAATCATTCTCATTACAACATCTATCGCTACGCCAAAGAACAAGCCGCAGATCAGCCAGTGTTCGATCAGAAAATGCAATCTGCGACTCACTGCAAAGTAGATAGCCGCCGCGGAAAACACAATCAGGTAATGCAGCAGCACTCCCAGGATGTAGATCGCCGCGCTGCCGCGGGAAGCATTTTGCATCCCCAACAAGCCTGCAGCGATCACGAGAGGAGACTTAGCCCCGAACACAATCAGGGTTTCCGCTAGATCCAATGTCCCGGCGATTAGACCGGCTGTTGCGATCGCGAGACCAGCGCTACGTATCTCCGAGGTCTCGTGCGGATAAACACTTGCCATGCAATAACTCCTTCAAGGAATTCCGGAACAGCCTCGGAAGGCTGTTAAACCTTGAGTGACGGAAGAGACCGTTCTACCACAAACCTGATATCGCTTCCCCTCGGCGAGAAAGTCGCGCGTGGCGAATCCCTCGATCATAGTGGAAGGCCTGCTGAAGTCGCAAAGAAGGCAAGGGAGTACTTCAGAGTGTACTTTCGAGACATGGTGATCGGCGAACTCAACGTGGAAGAGCTTCGCTTCAGGCCGCGCGAAGAGTTGTCTGAGCTTTTCGTTGAGTGCATTGGCCTGATATGTGCTCGATTTGGACGACGAGTTTCATCAGTGAGTTCGCTTTGTTTTTCCTCCTCAGGAAAGTTCTTGCTTTTCTCAAGCTGCTATTCGCGCGCTTACAGTCGCTTCCGCTTTGGTCCCTATGGCCCAGATAAAACCCAGCAGTTCGCGGCCCACCGCTGTGACGATCTTTCGTTTTGTCTTTACCCTTCGCCGCCAGTCGCGCGTATCGCTTGTACAGTCGGTGTTGTGCCTTCCACGCAATCTCTGTAACTTCTTGCTACGCACTCTGCTGTCGCTTTCGCAAACCAGCCCAGATGACAGGAGGACGATGATAACTCCATGCTGCTTCGACCACGATCCGTCTCAGGTGCGCGTTGCCCGTCTTCGTGACCCGAGCGCAGTAGAAACCACGTCCATACCTCGCGAGAGCTTGTCCGACTTGAAGGAGCGATCTGCAGCTAGGGGCAAGCGAAAGAGCAAGATGAGTTGACCGCTGGATCATGCGAGCCGTAAGTTGGTGTGGACGAGAAAACGGTTACTCAAAGGCCGCCAGGATCCAACGGAGTTGGTACGGTGTGTCAGATTCCATTTTCGCGCCACTTCTCTCATTCCAAGGACCGCAGATGAACCCGTTCAGCAAAGATTCGGAACCGACATCAAACGCCGGCGCCGTTGCCAGGCGAGACATCCTCAAGGGTCTGGCGGTTCTGGCCATGACCCCTATCGTTTCGCAGGCCGTTGCGGAAGCACAGGATGCACGTCCGGCTCGGGGGACCTCGCCTCTCGCAGTTGCCGCAGGCAAACGTGATCAATCCTTCGATGAAGGATGGCGTTTTTTACGCGGTGATGCGCCGGGAGCGGAAGCTCCCGGATTTAACGACAGCATCTGGCGTGTTCTGGACCTGCCGCATGATTGGAGCGTCGAGGACCTGCCCTCGCTGGGCTACACGGAAAATGGCGCCGGGGCTCTGTGGGGTCTTGCCGTCGCGGCAACCCGCACCGGCCCTTTCGATACAGAACTAAGTCAGGGTGGCCGTGACACGGGCTGGTTCGTAGGGGGAACCGGTTGGTATCGCCGTAGCTTTTCGGCGTCGGCGGTTCCGGTAGATGGACAGGTCGAGATCACCTTCGATGGCGTGTACTGCAACAGCGATGTTTGGCTGAATGGCGAGCTCCTTGGGACGCATCCTTATGGTTACACGACCTTCTCGTATGATCTGACGCCGCACCTTCGCAGGAGCGGCGAGAACGTACTTGCGGTGCGAGTGCGTAACGAAGGCAAGAACAGCCGTTGGTATTCCGGGTCGGGTATCTACAGGCACGTGTGGCTGGATACGACAGGCAAACTCCGCATACCGAAGTGGGGCGTCTCCGTCACCACGCCGGATGTCAGCAAGGCCAGCGCGACGGTGAAGGTCGCGGTGAAGGTTGAGAACAGGACCGGCTCGGCCCAGGACGTGACCGTGCGGCTGCATCTGTTTGATGGAAACAATGCCAGCGCCGGAACGCAGGAGTTGAAGCAGTCCATTCCCGCAACAGGTTTCACCGAAATGGAACAAGGCATCACGCTTCCGAACCCTAAACTATGGGGAACCGCCACGCCGCAGATGTACCGCTTGGAAACTGAGCTGATAGCGGGTGCAAATGTTGTGGATCGGATGTCCACCCCGTTCGGAATCCGAAAGGTCGAGATCGACGCACAAAATGGTTTGCGGATCAACGGCGAAGTCACCAAGTTGCGGGGTGGCTGCATGCACCACGACAACGGAATCCTGGGCGCATGCGCCTACGACCGGTCAGAGGAGCGCCGCATTGAGTTGATGAAGGCTCACGGCTTCAACGCCATCCGCACGAGTCACAATCCGCCCTCGCCCATGTTTCTTGCAAGCTGCGATAGGCTTGGCATGCTGGTGGTAGATGAGGCGTTCGACCAGTGGGAAGTGCAGAAGAATCCCGAGGACTACCATCTGGCATTTGCAGAGTGGTGGCAGCGGGACCTCGCCTCGATGATTCTGCGAGATCGAAACCATCCCTCGGTCATTTTGTGGAGCATCGGTAACGAGATACCTGAACGGGCCCAACCGCGTGGTGTCGAAATTGCGAAGAACTTACAGGAATACGCACACAAGCTCGACCCGACTCGCCTTGTGACAGCTGCAATCAACAGCGCTAGCCCACGCGGAGGCGGAGAGCAGCTTGATCCAGCGTTCCTGCACCTTGATGTCGGCGGCTATAACTACATGATCAAGAATTACGAAACAGACCATGTGCGGCATCCGGATCGGATCATCCTTGGGACCGAATCTTTCCCCCGCCAGGCGTACGCCACCTGGGAGCCGGTGGAACGGTTGCCTTATGTAATCGGCGATTTCACATGGACGGGTATGGATTACCTTGGTGAGTCCTCTCTTGGCAATGCACAATTGGGGACCGCGGCCAGGGGGGGTGGCCCAGGTGCTCCGGGCGCGCCAGCTGCTCCAGGAGGTGGATTCGGCTACGGCAACATCTATCTGTCATTTCCGTGGTTCAACTCCTACTGCGGCGATATCGACTTGATTGGCGAAACGAAGCCGCAAGGCTACTACCGCCGCGTAGTGTGGGGAACCAGCAAGTTGGAGATGGTTGTGCAGCGACCACTTCCGGTCGGCAGAACAGAGGTCATCACTGCGTGGGGCTGGTCAGACGAGTTGCGCAGCTGGACCTGGCCGGGTTACGAAGGCCGGACTGTGGCTGTACGCGTGGCTTCCACAGGAGATCAGGTGCGCCTGCTGCTCAACGGCAAGGAAGTTGGAACGAAGCCAGTGTCCCGCGCGACGGAGTACAAGGCTGAGTTCCAAGTTCCATACGCAGCCGGTGAACTCAAGGCCATCGCCATGCAGGGTGGGCAGCCCATCGCGGAACAGAGTCTGACAACCGCGGGAAAGCCGACAAAGATCCGCCTCGTTGCCGATCGGTCGAGCGTTCGGCGCGACCGCAACGATTTGTCCTACGTGAAAGCAGAAATCGTAGACGACAAAGGGAACCTGGTTCCTGATGCGGTTGCTCCGGTTAGCTTTATGGTGAGTGGGGCAGGCGATCTGGCTGCTGCCGGAAGTGCGAATCCGAAGGATGTTGCGAGCTTCCGGTCTAAGAGACCGAACACGTACCACGGCCGCTGCCTTGCAATTGTTCAGCCACGAGGGAAAGCAGGAAAAGTCACTGTCAGAGCGCAGGCACCCGGGCTGGAGTCTGGCATCATTCAGTTGGATGTGACTTAGGAAAGCAAGCGGCATGTGCGATGGACGCGCATGCCGTCCCGTTTCATGATGTTTTTCTAACCACAGATTCCGAGGTTCTTTTTCACGATGCCAACTTCTATCGCACGACATCAGGTCGAAACCGCGCGCAATTCATGGTTGTCGGCCAGCCAACTCGCTATTGTGGGACTTTTTGTCGCCTCTCACGTTGTCTTCGCGCAGTCGCAGCACACTGCCCGGGAGTTGAAGCTCACTTCGACCTGCGGCGAGTTGCGCCTCACGGCTCAGGCGGACAATGCGATCCGGGTGCGCTGCGGTGATTCCGCCACGACGCAACTGCCGGAGCTGCTCTTTACTGCTCCGGCCGCGAGCGTAACTACTTCCGTGGGCTCCGACGCTCGCTCGTCGTGGCTGCGGACGTCTCAGATTAAGGCTGTCGTCGACAAGCGCTCGGGAGATATCCAATTCTTCGACGCTAAGGGCAAGCTGCTCACCCAAGAGGTGCCGGGCAGCCGCCAACTTACTTCCTCCACCGGATCGGCAGGGCCGGTCAAGACCGCGGAGGTCCAGTATGCGCTTCAACCTGGCGAGCATCTTTATGGATCGGGGCAATTTCAGGATGGCTATCTCGATATTGCCAGGCTGCCGCGGAAGCTGGTCCAGCTCAATACCCAGATATCGATTCCGTTCCTGCTGTCGAGCAACGGATATGCCATCCTTTGGCACAACTATGGAATGACGCAGCTGAATCCTCCCGCCAATCACCTGGTTCTCACTGAAGCGGCCTCGGGAGCCAGCCAGTCCGTGGATGTTACCACCAGCGCGGGCACGCAGCGGCAGGTGCGCAGAGCCAAGCAGTTTACCGGTGATCTTGAGATACCCACCGACGGGGACTACGGGATCGTGCTGGACTCCGGCCGCACCATGACCGACCGATA
>NZ_DATKQC010000066.1:0-4106 GCF_035532915.1 Edaphobacter sp. | reverse complement strand
GACAAGTGGCATGAAGAGCCTATTGTGCTGGCGTCAAGCCAACTTCTAAGGCGGACGGATCGCACCGCAGAGATTCTAGAAAGAGCTGAACCATGGGACCTGATCGTGCTGGATGAGGCCCACCACGCGCGTCGGAAATCTCCCGGTGCTACGAAAGATCGGGGCCCCAACGCATTGCTGCGGCTGATGCTCGGGCTGCGAGAAAAGACCCAGGGCCTTCTGCTCTTGACTGCGACACCTTTACAAGTCCATCCGGTGGAAGTTTGGGACCTTTTGAATCTGCTTGGAATGCCACCTGAATGGACGGATCGAGCATTTGTCAGCTTTTATGACATGCTGGCCAAGCCTTCTCCCTCGCATGAGGAATTCGAATCGTTGGCAGCGTTGTTCCGCGCCTTGGAGAAGCGATACGGCGAAGCTCAGGTTGATTCGGTGCAGGCTATCGTCCAGACAAGCAGATTGAATGCAGTAAAGCTGCTCCGAGATTTGCGAGATGAGGCCGCTATGCCTCGGAGATCGTTATCAGTGAAAGACCGCGAGAGCGCTCTGCGCATCATCCGCCTGAACTCGCCGGTGGGCAGACTTATCTCACGAAACACTCGCGACATGTTGCGGCGATATTACAAAGAGGGCCGTATATCCACGCCGATTGCCGACCGCAGCGTAGATGATAGGTTCCTCGCCATGACGGTCGAGGAACGGCAGATTTACGAGCTAGTAGAGACCTATATTCGTGACACATACAAGCAGGCTTCGACGGCAACGAGAACCGCTGTCGGTTTTGTCATGACGATCTATCGCAAGCGGCTGGCAAGTAGTTTCTACGCTCTGGCCAGAACGCTGGAGAAACGGCTCGCCGCGCTCAAGCAGGGAGATGGATCACTCCTCGGCCCGACGGAAGACGATATGCCTGATGACGACCTGGCTGAAGAGCAACCCGACACCGACGAGATTGCAGAAATGGAGCGGGAAGCCCTCAATTTTGAAGAGCGTTCATCTGTTGAGGATTTGCTTCGCCGCGTCAGTGGCCTGGCGCCAGATACCAAGGCCCGAGAACTTCGGCTGATCATCGATGAATTGCGTGGCGGCGGGTATGGCCAAGTGATGGTGTTCACGCAGTTCACCGATACGATGGACTTTTTGCGAAATCAACTCCGATCCACGCCAGGACTCAGGATGATGTGCTATTCAGGTCGGGGTGGCGAGGTACCAATTGGAGATTCCGAATGGGAGGTTATCTCCAGGGACGCGGCGAAGCGCCGTTTTAAGAACGGAGACGCGGATGTGCTGCTATGTACAGACGCCGCTGCGGAAGGGCTGAATTTTCAGTTCTGTGGGGCCTTGATCAACTACGATCTTCCATGGAACCCGATGCGAGTTGAGCAAAGAATTGGGCGAATCGACCGCGTTGGCCAGAAATACCCCACGATCCGGATCGTGAACCTGCAGTACGACGACACCATCGAAACGACGGTTTACAGGGTTCTGCAAGAACGAATCGGCTTCTTTACCTCGGTGGTGGGTAAGCTTCAGCCGATTCTCTCCAGCGTGTCGCAGAGAATCGCAGCAGCCGTTTTGGCAGCGAGCGCAACTGAAGACGGTAAGAAACTCGCAACATCGATCGAAGACGATATCGCAGCGGCAGATGCATCCTCGTTTGATCTCGATAACCTGGTAATCACTGAACTCGATGTAGAGCAACGACCAGCCGCGCTGTATGGTCTAGGAGAGCTTCGCGATGTCCTTTCGAACCAAGGGGTCTTCCTTCCCGAGATACACCTGGAGCCGTCAGGCAACAACGAGTTTCAATACCTTGCACCTGGACAGAAGAAGCTTCGAGTCACGGTCAACCCGGAGTATTACGACACGCACTCTGAAGACGTCGAACTCTGGTCATCAGGAAGCCCGGCATTTCCAAATCCGGTTGACATTGCGGAACCATCTGAAGCGTCGAAGATCACCCTTGAATCTCTGCTTGCGCAGCGGGGCTGATGTAAACAATATCGCGAGCTTCCGGCAAGGACTGCGCGAGTGGAAGGAAGCGGTCCACATCTTCCTCAGCGACAATCGCGAGGCCGCCTTTCAACAGGCCCTCCTGATCGGCCGCATGGACGAAGACTGCCACGAAAATGCAGGAGGCTGGTCGAAAGCAGACTGGCCGAAGTGATCCGGCTCGATTGCCTGGGTACCAACCAAACGAAGTTCAGTATTGATCTGGGACCGAAAAGAGCCAAAGAGAAGCTACTCTTCGAGCACATCTTCCATCCAGAAGAAACGGTGCCCGAAGCCAGATCACTGCCCGAGATCGCCTCGTTGGATGAGGGGCGAAAGAGGCGCTCCGTTCTGGTCTGGCTCCAGTCGCCCTACGGGCTCCTCCCACCAGGACAGAACGGAATGACCAAACACAAACCCAAGGTGGAGCCAATTCAGACGATCAAAAGGGGCCAGATCAAGTTGACAAAGTCAGCCGGCTCTCAAACGCACCTCGATCCCACCGCTCCCCACACCCATCGGCTGTATCTGTCCCTGCGGTGCAGCCACCCCGACTTCCACAAACTCACGGGCCTCCGAATCACGCAGCCGCTTCTTCCATTCGTAGAACTGCCACTCGCGCAAACTGCGCTCCCGGCAGAACGCTGCCACGCTTTGGCCACTGCGACCCTGTTCGCTTACCAGTCCTCGCCACTTCGCCCATACCTCTGCATTTTGCTGACTCATTCCTCAACCGTGACGCAACTCCACGCTCAAAACAAGATGCCGTTCGCATAGCGCTCACAATTGATGCCAATAGCGGCCATTCTGAGAATGAAGAACAGAGAACGGCCACTACCTGTGCGCAGTACCACCAGGCCATCTACGCCACCGCTTGGCCTGAAACCGCCGCGGCCCCAGTCTGGATGGTGAACGACCAGCGATCGTCTTTGCCTAAGACAAAGACCAGCCGGGACACGTCAGCGTTTTTCAGAGAGTTGAGGAAATCGCAGTTCAATTTCGACGCCAATTCGTTCAGCTTCATCTGCACGAGGTCCATTGGCCCGTACAGGATGCGTGTGATTTCCTCCTCGGCTTCATGTTGAAAATACTCCAGCTGGGTGTCGTAGCTGTCGCACTCCATGTCGTCGCCAGGCTGGAAACCGACATACACCGCCGCTTCCAACAAGCCAAACGGTTCTGCATCGCGTTTCACGAGCCACGCACTTGAGCGCGTGACAACGATCTGCACGCTGGGGAAGTTGCTATCTTCAAACCATCCCGCAAAGGGAATGTCCCAAGCGAAATGCTCCACCGTGTCTGAGGATCGAAGCTGCAGTCCAAGGCTGAGGGTATCCGCCAACGCCACAGCATCCTCGCCTTGGAATTCATCTTCGTGGACCTCGCCATTGACCGCGAGATGCACCGGACAAATTCGCGGCAGTTTGCCATACCAGGAGTAGCCGGCGAACCGGCGATTGTCTTCGAGTATGGTGAGCGGAACGTCATGTACCAGGATGCGCGCCGCAACATCGAACGTGAACAAAAGCCATTCGGCACACTTCGGTTCGGACGTGTCGACAATTGCGTAGCGGGTCAGGGCTGCTCCGTCTGAAAGGCGGACAACCTCCTTCGCTCCCAGAAACGGACCATCCATCGAATCTGCGGCCGCCGCCGGCGCGGTGAAGGTAGTGAAATACGGCGCAGCTTCTCGCAATGCGATCCCTAGCTCGCGGGCCTCCAGAAAGTCAGCGTAGCTGGCCGTGTGTTCCGGCAAGGTTGCCAGATACTCGAACATCGTCCTTCGCGCTTCCTTGGCGACCTGGTGATACTGATCGTCCAGAACGATTCCATTCCGGTCGGGCAGCTTCAGATGCACCGAGCTGGTCTCGATCACATCGATGCGGACATTGAGGGCCAGAAATTCGATTGGAGTGTATTTGCCTCTGTGGATGAGCACGGAAGACAGCCCTTTCGGACATGGCTGTTCGCGAATGGTCTTCCCATGGAAGTTCCAGGTGTTCGAATTAGACGAATACGCCGGCGCCACGAAGACGCCGATGCGGACTCCCATGGTCTCCTTGATGTACAAGGCGTCCTTCAGGAAGTCTTCGCGAGGCGCAGCCTCGCCGTTG
>NZ_DATKQC010000065.1:0-4114 GCF_035532915.1 Edaphobacter sp. | reverse complement strand
AAGTACTCGATAAAGTACTCGATGCCTTGCTCTGCCGACTCGTGTTTGCCTGCTATCTCTTTGACCGTGGTGTCGTAGGTGAAACCTATTTGCATGGCATCGGCTTGCCGCGCGCAGGCCATTTGCGGGACGTGCTCAGCTTACAACCCAGGACCCAGGCTAAAAGGTACATCTACGACCTCTTCCGAAAGCTTGGCAAAGACTTCAACGGCGACTTGTTCAGCGATGACCTTGAAGCGGAAGCCAGACTGGTTCCCGCCTCGTATATGGATCCTTTGGACGAGTTTTTTCGCGCCACCGACGTTCTGAGCGGGCAGGGTTCATGCTGGCCCTACGACTTCGCCGCAATCCCAATCGAGGCCATTAGCGCGATCTACGAGCGATTCCTGAAAGGCTCTGACAAGCGCCAAGGCGCATTCTACACGCCGCGGTTCCTTGCTGAAGTCGTGCTCGACACGGCGCTCGCGACGACGCCCTCGTTGCTTGACCGTCGCTACCTCGACCCTGCTTGTGGGTCTGGCATCTTCCTGGTCGGTCTGTTCAACCGCATGGCAGAAGAATGGAAGCAGGCGAACCCCGAGGCCCGCAATGACCGCCGAGCAAGGGAACTGAGGAAAATACTCTGCAACAATCTTTGCGGCGTGGACATCAATCCCACGGCGTGCAGGATCACGGCATTCAGCCTGTACCTGGCTTACCTAGATCAACTTTCCCCACGGGACGTTCAGGAACTGCGGCAGAAGGGACACAAGCTACCAAGGCTCATTCACCATACGGAAAACAACCAGGGGGAAGAAATTGAAGGTAATATTTGGTGCGATGATTTCTTCTCTGAAGGCGCGGAGTACCCAGTTGATGCCGACCTGGTGATCGGTAACCCGCCGTGGGGCAGCATTGCATTGGCAGACACAGCGGCCGCCAAGTGGTGCGCCAATCCAGATCACCAATACCCCATACCGGACAAGCAGATCGCCGTGGCGTTTGTTTGGAAAGCGGCACACCACGTCGTGGACAGCGGGAGAATTTGTCTCGTACTGCCGCACGGCACGTTGTTTAATCACAGCACGACGGCTCTGGCATTTCAGCGAACCCTCTTCAATTTGCACGCCGTCGACCGCGTGCTGAACCTCGCGGCCTACCAGTTTTTTCTATTCGAGGAGGCCCGCCATCCGGCGATTGTGGTCACGTACCGAAAGCAGCCGCCGGAGAACCACGCACATGCCATCGAATATTGGGCACCTAAAGCTGATTGGCTGGTCATGCGAGCTGAGGTTATCGCCATTCCACCCGAAGATCGCTGCACTGTGAACGTGGGTCAGGTGCTGCGTGACCTGGAGGGAAAGGACGCACCTCAAATCTGGAAGCAGCGGTATTGGGCCACGGCCCGAGATCGGCGATTGATTGACCGGCTGTCGCTCCACCCGCGGTTACGCGACCATGTGCGGCAACTGAGAGAAAAGGGGGGAACCAACAAGCCATGGCTAATGGCGGTTGGCGTTCAACCTGTTCGCACGGGGGATGATCCAGCAAAGGCGGAGACCATTCGGCTGCCATCGAGGCTCTTTATAGAGGCGTCTGCGTCCAAGCTGGACTTGTTCTTGCTCCCGAAGGACTGTACTGAACTACCCTCGGCAGAGTTCACTGCAAGGAGCGGGTCGAATAAAGACACTAGCGTGTTCCGGGCTCCGCACGTGCTTGTAGCGAAAGGTTTCACGAGCGCCGCCTTTGCCGATTTTGATGTCTCCTTTCAAGACTTCCTGCGCGGAATCCATGGACCGAAACAAGATCGAGACTTGCTCATTTTCCTCGCAGCGTATTTGCGCTCTCGCTTGGCCAGCTACTTTCTATTCCACACCTCATCGAACTGGGGAATAACGAGGCAGCAGATCCATGTGGACGAACTTATGCGCCTGCCGTTCGTTCTACCTGAGGCTCTGCCTGACCCTCGACGAGCCTGGCAAATAGTGAAGGAGGTTGGCAAAACAGTTGCCGCAGCGAGCGCAAAAGCCAGTGATGACTTCTCTAACCGTGAAGAATTGGTGCGGGTCGCAAACGAGTCCATCGAGCCTTTGATGGATGAGTATTTCGATATCCTTCCGTTGGAGAAACTTCTGATCGACGACACCGTGCAAGTGATCATCCCCAGCGTCCGCCCGACCAGGGCACGAGTATACGTGCCCACAATCGAGCCGAGTAAGAAAAAGCAGTGGGACGACTACATTAGAAGGCTGTGCGACACCCTTAACGGGTGGGCGAAGAGTGGACCGTTCATTGTTCAGGGCCTTGCGACGGCCTCGGAGAAACTGGGGATTGGCGTTGCAGTCCTGCAGAAGACTCGCTCCCGCGAAGCGTCCGCTGAACTCCCAACGGATTTTGGTACTGTGCTGTCTGCGCTTGAGCGTCTCCGTAAGGTTACGTCACAGACGTTCAACACCTTCGAGCTAATCCGCGGCGCTAAAGTGTTCGACCGGGATCACCTGTACCTCGTAAAGCCTATCGGCCAGCGTTTCTGGACACAAACGGCAGCCCTGAATGACGCCGACGAGATTGCGGGCACCATCCTCATGCAGACACCGCAGAAGGTCGCGTGACCATAGCCGGCATGCCCAGCGAATGGGCCGACCTGATCGACCCGCTGGTGCCTGAGATCCTCAACTTGGTCATCGCGAGCTGGGAGGAGATGCCGTCGCCAACGCCGGATGAGAAGGAAGACAACATTACGATTGCCTTGTGCCGGGCTCTCATGCAAAACCGTACCGCTCGGGGTCTGCCGTTTCAGATCCGCACTCAACTGGTTGAGTTGGAACCCATACCGGGAGAAGATCTCGGCCGCCTGGACATTGTCTTCATTCCCCTTGTGCCACGAGAGGACATCTATTTCTGTCTGGAAAGTAAGCGCCTGAACGTGGTCAAGGATGGCGGCACTCGTGCGTATGCGGCGGAGTACGTCACGTTTGGCATGTTGAGGTTCGTCACCGGGCAATATGCCAAGGCGGTCCGACATGGCGGGATGATAGCTTATGTACTAGACGGTAATGTCTCTCGCGCGATGACGAACGTCGAAGCGAATATCCGAAAGCAACGCGTCGCACTATGCATGACCGCGACTGAAGCGTTCCTACCCTCGATGGTGCTGAAAGACGATCCTCGCGTACGAGAAACGCACCACCACCGGGTCCATGAGACCAATGTTTTCCGCATCCACCACCTATTCATGCCAACTGATTCTCCGCAGCACCAGCAAGCGTGATTCTCGGGTCAAGCAAAGATGGCCATCACCGAACGTCTTCCACCCGACCTCCACATCGGCGAAGATATAGCGGAACTGTTATCTTCGGCGGATGGCGGTCCGAACATGCAGGGTTACCTGCCGGGACGCGCAGGCCGTCGAGCATACGGTCCAGGTCATCGTGCAGAGCCTGTTCGAGGCCGTGGCTCAAGCGCTTCGCGTTTTCCGCGAGCACGACTCGCGGCGATGATCCCAATAGCGGCCCTGGTAGCGTCGTCGTAACGATCAAGTTGGCGAAAGTCGAGCACAGGGTTCGAATTAAGGATTTTCAGACTTGGCTGGAATCAGCGCCCAGAAGTCCCGCGGAGATGGCTCTGAAGAGCCGCTTGCGGGATATTCTCGGACACTAGACAAGCGCGGACGCGGTCGCAAAGGCAAGGACGAAACGGTCTTAGACAGACCCTGAGTATGAGTAGATTAGCTAGGAGACTCCGAAAGAAGGTTAAGGTGGTCCAGATTAATCTCCGGGATTTGGTGCAATCGGTGGTGAGAGCGAGTCGGCAGCGCCAAGCGCGGCTCTGGCATCAATACTATCTCGCTCGCTATTACGCTGTCCGATTGGCTACCCGGCACGTCAGCGTCACTACTGCAACATTCCTAATGGCCTTAATTTTCCTGAGTGCTGTTGCGACCCCAGAAATCCAGACTGTTGCAGGCAAATTGTTCGCGACCGGCGACAGACTCGGAACTCTGCGCAACTTTCTCGTCACGCTCGGAGGCGCGCTCGTTGGCGCGACTGCGATTGCATTTTCCGTCGTGATGTTTGCTGTGCAAATGAATTTCGCACGTACTCCGTACGGCTTGTTTCGGAAGCTAAGCTCGGAT
>NZ_DATKQC010000064.1:0-27372 GCF_035532915.1 Edaphobacter sp. | reverse complement strand
GACCTGATTGCGCGGGGAGCCAAGATTGTGGACCATCTGGTGGTGGCGATCCTGCGCAATTCCGAGAAGGGCACGCCGCTGTTTACCGTTCCTGAACGCGAAGAGATGATCACCCAAGCGGTAGCGGGCTTCAGCAATGTCTCGGTGATGACCTTCGATGGGCTTCTGGTGGACTTCGCTCGTCAGCAGGAGGCCAAGGCCGTGCTGAGAGGAATTCGCGCCATCTCGGACTACGAGTATGAGTTTCAGATGGCGATGATGAATCGCAAGCTCGATCCCGAGTTGGAGACCCTGTTCATGATGCCGGCGGAGAAATATACCTATGTCAGTTCGCGACTGATCAAGGGCGTCTTTCAACTGGGCGGCGATGTGACGGCGCTGGTGCCTCCGATTGTGGTGGAGCGGTTGAAGGCAAAGGTTCCGGCGCGGGTTTAGCCGGTGGGGATCGACGATGAATCTGGTGGAACAGTTTGGCAACATCGACATCTATCTGTTCGATCAATTGTTGCGAGGAAATATAACGCCTGGAATGAAGGTGCTTGACGCCGGCTGTGGCGGCGGCCGCAACTTGGTCTATCTGTTGCGCGAGGGCTGCGAGGTGTTTGGCGTGGATGCGAGCGTCGAAGCGATTGAGCATTTGCGTTCCGTGGCATCGACTCTTGCGCCGAATCTTTCGGCGGAGAACTTCCGCGTAGAGACGGTCGAGGCGATGTCATTTCCCGACGAGTTTGTGGATGTTGTCCTGTCGAGCGCGGTGCTGCACTTTGCGCGGGACGATGCCCACTTCGAGGCGATGGTGCGATCACTGTGGCGGGTGCTGCGGCCCGGTGGAATTTTGTTCTGTCGCCTGTCTTCGACGATTGGTCTCGAACACGGCCACTTGATTCAACAGATTGCGGGTCGGCGTTTCCTGATGCCGAATGGCATGGAGTGGTATCTGGCGGACGAGGGGCTGCTGATGCGGCTGACGGAAGATCTGGGTGGGGAGCTGGTGGACCCGCTGAAGACGACGGTAGTGCAGGGTGCTCGATGCATGACCACATGGGTGGTACGGAAACGCGCGTAGTTCGATGGGGTTTGCCGCGAGCATTTCCGGTGCTGCGTCCTCGATCGCTATTTCGCAGCGACAGGCATCGAAGCTATCTCGATGAAACGACTTGCTCTTTGCGGAAGGTCCTTTTGCCGGCCCGGCTTGTGGGTTTGCATGTTCAGCCAGAATGCAATTTGCCTTCGGCAGAGTGTTTAGCCTGTAAAACGTAAGGAATGCTTTATCTTGCAAGGTAAATCTGACAAACTAGATGCATGAGCTTAACGGCAACGAAGATATTTGCGGATCGCATCGACCGCATTGAAGTTTCTGCGACCATGGCCATTACGGCAGCGGCGCTCAAGCTGAAGTCGGAGGGCGTCAACCTGGCGGATTTTGGCGCGGGCGAACCCCACTTTGCGACACCACGGCACATCAAGGACGCGGCCATCGATGCGATTGAGAAGAACTTTACCCGCTATACGAATGTTGCTGGCATTCCCGAAATTCGGAAGGCGATTGTAGACCGTCACGCGGCTGACTTCGGCTCGAACTACACGCCTGACGAGTGCGTGTTTACGACCGGCGGCAAGCTGGCTCTGTTCAATGCGGTCCAGGTGCTGGTCGACCACGGCGACGAGGTCATTCTGCCGGTACCCTACTGGGTCTCGTTCAAGGACATCATTCAGTATGCTGGCGGTAAGGTGGTTCTGGTCGAAACCGAGGAGGCGGAGAACTTTCGCGTTACGGCCAAGATGATCGAAGACGCAATTACTCCCAAGACGAAGGCGATTATTCTGAACACGCCCTCGAATCCTTCCGGCGCGGTGGTATCTCCCGAAGACCTGGAAGCGATTGTCCGGCTGGCGCATCAGCATGACATCTACGTTCTGCTGGACGAGTGCTATGTCTATCTGAACTTCACCGGCGAGATCGTCAGCGGCGGTTCGTTCACCGACTGCAAAGAGCATGTCGTGGTGTTGGGGTCGCTCTCGAAGACCTATGCGATGACCGGCTGGCGCGCAGGCTTCGCGCTGGGACCCAAGCCTATCATTGCAGCGATGAGCAAGTTGCAGTCGCAGAGCACCTCCAACACGGCGAGCATGGTGCAACGTGCTTCGATAGCGGCCGTGAGCGGATCGCAGCAATGCGTGACGGAGATGCGTGCCGACTACATCAAGCTGCGCGATCAGGTGCTCGAAGGCTTCAAGACGATTACTGGATTGACGTGCACGGTGCCTCAGGGAGCGTTTTATGTGTATCCCAATGTAAAGAAATTTATCGGCAGGGGCGGCATCCGATCGGCTTCAGACCTTGCTGCGAAGCTTCTCAGCGAGGCGCATGTTGTTGTGGTTCCGGGCGAGGCATTCGGAACGAATGAGCATATTCGGCTGTCGTATGCGGTTTCACACGATGTCATTGATGAAGGCGTGAAACGGATGCGAGAGTATTTTGCAACGCTGGGCTAAAGATTGACTCAAGGGATCGACCGCACCGGTAAAGTGCGGTCTTTGCTTTGCGATGGAGTTGTATGTCTCTAGAAGACGGCAGGTCGGAGATTCGTTTCGCTCCAGTGATTCTTGCGGGTGGCAGTGGAACACGCTTTTGGCCTCGCAGCCGGAAAGCGAATGCAAAGCAGGTGTTGGCTCTCGATGGCAACGAGACCATGATTCAACAGACGCTGCAGCGGTTGAGCTCGGTGACGGACCCCGCCAAGGCATGGGTCATTACTAACGAGCTTCTTCACGATGTGATCGCCGATCAGTTGCCCGAGGTTCCGCGTGAGCACATCCTGAGCGAGCCTGCGGCGCGAAACACCGCTCCCGCGTGCGCCTTGGCGGCATTTTTGCTGGAGAAGACAGAGCCTGACATGGTCATCGGAGTGTTTCCGTCGGACCAGGTCGTGAAAGACAGTGCGCGCTTCGCGCAGGTGATTCGTGCAGGGGCAGCGCTGGCTGCGAGCGGTGACAAGATTGTGGTTCTCGGTGTGCCTCCCACGCGTGCGGAGACGGGCTATGGCTATATTGAGCAGGGCGCAGTCGCCGAGGATGCAACCAAAATTGCGGATGGGATTGAAGCTCGGAGAGTGAAGCGGTTCACCGAAAAGCCGGATAAAGAGCATGCCGAACAGTTTGTAGCGGCGGGAAACTATGCGTGGAACAGCGGAATATTTTTGTGGAGTGCGCGGACTCTGGCCGGAGCTATTCGAGAGTACTGTCCTGCGATGGTGCCGCTGCTTGAAAAGATTGCCGCGGCCCATGGGACTGAGGAGTTTACGCGCGTGTTTGCTGAGCTGTACCCGCAGTGCGAGAACATTAGCATCGACTATGCCGTGCTGGAACCGAGGTCGCGAAAGGGCGAAGCGGGAGCGGAGATCTACTGCCTGCCCGGCGACTTCGAATGGAACGATCTGGGGTGTTGGGCCACGCTGCACGAAAATATGGCGGACTGCTCCCCCGAGAAACTGGCCTTTGCGAATGTGTTTGACGAGACTGACCCCCTGAATATCTCCATTGATTCGAATGGCAACTATGTCTACGCGCCCGGCAAGGTGATTGCATTGGTTGGCGTGAACAATCTGGTCGTGGTGCAGACGAAAGATGCGCTGCTGATTACGACACGCGAGCGATCGCAGGACGTGGGCAAAGTGGTTGCGGAGTTGAAAAAGGCTGGACGGGAAGACCTAATTTAGCGGGTGACGGCGAGAGTGATGGCAGAGACAGCGGTAAAGTTTGGAACGGATGGCTGGCGCGGCATTATTGCCGATGACTTTACCTACGCCAATGTGCGTGTGGCGGCTGCGGCGATTGCAAACTATGTGCTGGCCCATGAAGATGCAGGGGCCGGAATTTGCATTGCTTATGACACGCGCTTCGGCTCGCATTCGTTCGCGAAGGTGGTGGCTGAGGTTTTGGCCAATGCCGGAATCCCGGTGGCACTGGCGTCCGAGATTACTCCTACTCCCGCGCTCTCCTTCGCCGTGCGCGAGCGAAAGGCTGCTGGTGGCGTGATGATTACTTCAAGCCACAATCCCGCGGAGTGGAACGGCGTGAAGTACAAGGCCAGCTATGGCGGGTCCGGTTTGCCTTCCATCATGACATCGATTGAAAGTTATCTCGGCAAGCCTCTGGCAAAGAGTGCAACACCGGCGGTAATCGAAGAGGTGAATTTCAATCCGGATTACATTGCCGCGATCACGCGGTTTGTGGACCTCGATGCGATTCGAGCGTCCGGCTATAAATTTTTGATTGATGTGATGTATGGCGCAGGACGCGGTGTGCTCGCGGGCATCTTTACCCAGGCGCAGGTTCCCTTTGTGGAGATTCGGAGTGAGATCAATCCGTCGTTTCCCGGGATCAATCCTGAACCGATCCTTCCGAATATTCGGGAGACGCAGGCCGTCGTAGTCGCAGAGCATTGCGATGCCGGTTTGATTACCGATGGCGATGCGGACCGCATCGGTGCCGTGGACGAGCACGGCAACGTGGTGGATGCGCATAAGATTTTTTCGGTGTTGTTGAAGTGGTTGCTGGAGCGCAAGAAGTGGCCCGGCGATGTGACGCGGGCCTTCAACACCACCAAGATGATCGACCGCATCTCGGCAAAGTATGGTCGGCGGTTGCATGAGCATGGCATCGGCTTCAAATATGTCTGCGAGCTAATGCTTGAGCAGGAGATCCTGATCGGCGGCGAAGAGTCGGGCGGAGTCGGCATCAGCCGTCATCTGCCGGAGCGGGATGGAATGCTGAACTCGCTGCTGCTGGCGAATGTGATGGCCGACGAGAAAAAGACGCTCGGCGAATTGGTCGCAGCGTTGCAGGAAGAGTTCGGTGAACATCAGTACGGCCGCGTGGACATGCACATCGATGAGGCCATCAAGCAGTCGGCAATTTCACGCGCGAAGGCTGGAGTGACGGAGATCGCCGGAATGAAGGTGCTTCGCGTCGAGACGATGGATGGCATTAAATTTTTTCTTGATAACCCTGATTGCGCAGGCAAGCCGAATGCCGCAGAGACGTGGCTGCTGTTGCGTGCATCTGGTACGGAACCGTTGCTGCGTGTCTACTGCGAGAGCTGTTCGGTCGAATCGGTTACGAGGATATTAGAAGCGGCGCAGAGGTTTGTGTTGCAGGGGAGCGCTGTTTGAGCGAGTCGGTTTGCATCGAGGCGAAAGGCCTGTTGTTTGACATGGATGGTGTGCTGATTAGCTCCATTGGTTCGGTGGTTCGTTGCTGGCGGCGGTGGGCAGAGATTTATAACGTACCGAACGCAGAGACTTATACGGTGCCTCATGGTGTTCGTGCGATCGACATCGTCAAGTCGTTGCGCCCCGATATCGACCCGCAGGAAGGGCTGCGCGTGATCGAGGACATGGAGATCGAAGACATGGCCGATCTCAAGGTGCTGCCCGGCGTGAAGAAGTTGCTGGAGAGCCTTCCTCTGGAACGGTGGGCCATCGTAACTTCGGCCACGCGGCGGTTGTTGCTGGGAAGGTTAGAGGCGGCAGGGCTGCCGATTCCGGAGCGAATTATCAGTGGGGACATGGTGGAACGCGGCAAACCCGATCCCGAGCCGTACCGTCGCGGAGCCGAACTGCTTGGTTTTCGCCCTGAGGACTGCGTTGTTGTGGAAGATGCGCCATCGGGAGTGGGTGCGGGAATTGCCGCTGGATGCCGCGTGCTTGGAGTGCTGGGGACGCACTCGCTGGAGGAACTGCGGCAGGCGCAGTGGGTTGCGGCGTCGCTGGAGAGCGTCGCTGTCACTGTGCACGCCGATAGGCTCGATTTCTGTTTCAAGCCTGTGAACTGAAGCTGAAATAAATTCTCCGAATGACCGAAGCTGACGATTTGGATATAACGAGGCTGGCAATTTCGATATAAATTGGGTGCTATGTATCGATCATCCATTCTTCGTGTCCTGGCGTCACTTGTCCTTCTTGGCGCAACTGTGCCCATGCTGGCCGCACCTCCTGCTGAGTCAATCGATTGGGTCAATCCGTTGATTGGCACGGCTAGCGGCAAGATCGGCTATGGCGGGACGATGCCCTTCGTTACTCCGCCTTTTGGCATGACGAACTGGACGCCGCAGACTCGCCAGAACAAGATCAGCATCGTCTCCTACAACTACGGCGACAAGACGATCTCTGGATTCATGGGGACGCACCAGCCGGCGATTTGGATGGGCGACTACGGCTACGTCACGTTGATGCCGGAGATCGGCGATTTGAAGACGACGCCCGACTCGCGAAAGCTTCCTTTCAGCCATGCTGACGAAGTGTCGCATCCGGACTATTATTCGGTGGCGCTCGACGCCGGAGGTGACAAACAGATTCGCTCGGAGATGACCGCGACCGAGCGCTGCGGTTATCTGCGGTTTACCTTTCCGGCGAACACCTCTGCGCGAGTGTTGATTGAAGCCTCCCGGCCGGGCCATGCGGGCTATGTGCAGGTCGATGCGGCGAACCACGAGATTACCGGCTATAACCCGGACCGCATGGATGCGCATCTCGGGCCGGCTGCGCTCAAAAACTTCAAGGGCTACTTTGTTGTGCAGTTCCGGCAGGCTTTTGTGAAGGCCGACACCTACGGAATGGACGATGTGCAGGCCAGCCATGCTCGCGGAGCGTATGCGGCATTTGCTCCGTCAAAAGGAAAGCTGGTCGTAGAGATGCGCGTTGGCACCTCATTTCTCAGTGTGGAGCAGGCTCGAGAAAATCTAAAGAAAGAGATTCCGGAGTGGAACTTCGAGAAGGTACGTCTGGCGCTACGGGAGAAATGGAACGCAAAGCTCGACAGGATTGAAGTACAGGGAGCCTCGGACGAAGCGCGCCGCACGGTCTATACCGCTGCATATCATGCACTACTCTATCCGCGTGTCTTTTCAGAATATGGCCGCTACTACAGCGCGTTCGATGACAAGATCCATAACGGCGCATCGTATACGTCCTATTCCATTTGGGACACCTTCCGCGCAGAGAACAGCATGCTGACGCTGCTTGCGCCGGAGCGAGTCGATGGAATGGTCACTGCGCTGTTGCAGGACTATCGCGAGGGCGGATGGATGCCGAAGTGGCCGAATCCGGGCTATACGAACATCATGATCGGCACCCATGCGGATTCGTTGGTGGCAGAGGCTATCCGCAAGAACTTTCATGGATTCGATCGTGAGTTGGCGTGGAAGGCTGTTTACAAGGATGCGATGACGCCGCCCGATGGCGACACGGGCGAACGATGGGCTGATCGTGCCCCGCATACTCCTTATGAAGCACGCGGTGGTCTCACCTACTACAAGGAACTCGGTTATATCCCGACCGACAAGACTGCGGAGGCCGCCTCGCGAACGCTGGAGGACAGCTACGACGACTGGTGCGTCGCCCAGGTCGCAAAGGCGCTGGGCAAAGAGAAGGACTATCAATTCTTTCTCCATAGGTCGCTGAACTACCGCAATTTGTACAACTCGGCGGACGGCCTGATGCGGGGCAAAACTTCAGACGGAAAATGGGCCAGTGAGGACGCTGGATGGACGGAAGGCAATGCATGGGTTTACACGTGGGCGCCTCTGCATGATGAGGCCGGTATCTTGAACCTGATGGGCGGAGCAAGTGCTTACAACGCGAAGCTCGACCAGCACTTTGCCGGTGGTCATAATGTTCACAGCAACGAGCCGAGTCATCACTACGGCTATCTGTACGACTTCAGCGGCGAGCCCTGGAAGACGCAGGCAAAGGTGCGTGAGATCGCGGCGGCAGAGTACGCCGGCCAGCCTGTAGGGCTCGATGGCGACGATGACTGCGGGCAGATGTCGGCGTGGTATCTGTTCACTGCGCTTGGCATCTACCCGGTGAATCCTGCGTCCGGAGACTACATGATTGGCAGCCCGATGTTCAGCCGCATGAGCCTTGAGGTGGCAAATGGAAAGCGCTTCACGGTGATTGCCGACAACAACTCCGCGACCAACGTGTACATTCAGTCGGCGACGCTGAACGGTAAGCCACTGTCGAAGCCTGTGATTCGATACGAGGACATGATGGCCGGTTCGACGCTGCATTTTGTGATGGGGCCGAAGCCATCGCATTGGGCCGCCGACTGGCGAGCCAAGGCCATCCAGTAGAACATCGCGGGACCCGAATCAGCCGCGTAGAATTTCCTCTACGCGGCTGAGGTCGTCTTCGGTATCGACGCCGATGGTGTCGTAGTCCGTGGGCTCGACGTAGAGGTTGATTCCGTTCTCGAGGAAGCGGAGTTGTTCGAGCCGTTCGGTCTGCTCCAGTGTGCTGGAGGGGAGAGAAGGGAAGCGCTCGAGCGCGCTCTTGCGGTACGCGTAGAGTCCAATGTGCTTCCAATACTGCGGGTTGGCTTTATCGCGGTCGTAGGGAATGGTGGCGCGAGAAAAATAGAGAGCGCGTCCGTCCGCAGCGGTAACGACCTTGACCGCATTCGGGTTGTTAATGTTTTCTGCCGTGCAGAGAACTTTGAGGGTCGAGACCTCGACATGGGGACGCGCAAACGGACTCAGCAGGGAGGTGAGATGCTCAGGTTTGAGCAGAGGCTCGTCGCCCTGAATATTGACGTAGATATCCGCGTGGATGAGCTGGGAGACGGCATGGACGCGGTCGGTGCCGCTGGGCAGATCGGGCGAAGTCAGTTGAAAAGGCCAGCCGTTTTGCTCGCAGAGCCCGGCGACTTCGGGCGAGTCGGTGGCGATGAGAACGTCGTTGAGCTGGGGGCAGGCTTTTGCGGCCGCATAGACCCAGGCCAGCATCGGTTTACCGGCGATAGTGCGAAGGACCTTACGCGGAAGGCGCGTCGAAGCCAGCCGCGCGGGGATGACGCCGAGAACGATTGGCGGCTGCTTTTCGAGCGGGCGCGAATCAAGTATGATTGGAACTGGCTGTGCCGCGACGGTTCTCCTTGAAACTGCTCGTCGCGCGATCTTCCTGCTGGTACAGCCCATACACACTAAGGCGGTGTAGCTCAGATGGTTAGAGCGACGGACTCATAACCCGTAGGTCGGCAGTTCGATTCTGCCCACCGCCACCAATGTCGTATTGCCAACCCGTATCGCGCAATCTTCGTACGAGAGTATCATTTCGACAGTGGGGAACGTCTAATCCCTGATTCGCAGATGCCCGTGGAGATTGCTTCGCCTTATGCCTAAGATTTCAAAGATCCTGCTGCTCGTTGTCTCGGTTGTACTGGTGTTGACTGTTTTTCTGGGCGTGAACTCGAGCGGGGTCAGCGCGGCATCGGACCAGGACGGCGCATACAACCAGATCAATGTTTACAGCGAGGTATTGCGGCATATCCAGACCGACTACGTCGTCGATCCTAATATCAATACTGTGACCGATGGAGCGCTGCGAGGCCTGCTCGAGTCGCTCGATGCGGACTCAAGCTATCTGACACCGGCAGAGTACAAGATTTACAAGACTGATAAGGACGGCAAAGCGCAGGTCGGCATCAACGTGTCCAAGCGGTTTGGTTATGCCACGGTCGTGTCGGTGGTGCCGGGTAGCCCGGCGGACAAGGCCAACCTGAACGATGGCGATATCATCGAGGCAATCGGAGCGCAGGATACTCGTAACCTGTCGCTGGCCATGATTCGCAGACAGCTCGAGGGCCAACCCGGAAGTGAGCTGACGATCTCGGTGGTGCGGCCTCGCAAGGCCACTCCGGACAAGCTGACCATGACGCGGGTAGTGGTGGACTATCCCGCCGTTACCGAGACGATGTATGAGAACTCGTCGATCCTTTACCTGAAGCCGGACACTCTGGACCACGAGCATGTGCAGCAGATAGAGCAGAAGCTGAAAGGCATGCAGAAGGCCGGGAACAAAAAGATATTGCTCGACCTGCGCGATGTTGCTGGCGGCGACATGCCGGACGCGATGCGGCTGGCCAACTTCCTGCTGCCGAGCGGAACGATTGCCTCGCTTGAAGGGCAGAAGGTAGCGAAGCAGACGTTCTCCGTTGATCCATCGAAGACCATTAATGCAACGGCCCCGGTGGTGGTTCTGGTGAATCGTGGAACCTCCGGACCTGCGGAGCTTGTGGCTGCTGCCCTGAACGACAACAAGCGCGCCGAACTGGTTGGAGAGAGGACCTTTGGCGAGGGAGCGCAGCAGAAAACGTTCGAGCTTCCCGACGGCGGAGCGGTGATTCTTACCGTTGCAAAGTACGAATCGCCTTCAGGCAAGCGGCTGCAGGATGACGCCGTGATGCCGGAGGTGCTGGTGGCCTCGAATATTCCGGATGAAGATGAGGACGAAACCTCCGAAACCAAACCGACGCAGAAGCCTGCTGTGACGGTAGATGATCAGCTGACGAAGGCGCTTGACCTGTTGAAGAACAAGGCAGCCTGAATTCCCGAAAGGGAGTTGACGGCTTTGGTTTCGACATGACGGCCAGCCACGATTTCGTGGCTGGCCGTGCTATCGTGAAAAGGTCGTGCAGAGTTTATTCAGCCGTGGACCTCGACCCCCCGAGGTCGAAACTGAACCGACATGGCAGCGGGTTATCCGTCGTGTAACGCTGAATGGGCCCGACTATCCCAGTCGCCGGATCGCCAGGCGGATGACGTTCTTTGCGCTGCTTGGTCTGTCCGCCGTCTTCGGCGCCATGTGCGGCCTGATGTTGATCTACTCCATCAACCTGCCGCAGATGACCGATCTTGCACGATATCGTCCCAGCACCACCACGGAGCTACTGGATGTTCACGGAAGGGTCTTCGGGTCTTTTGCGCTGGAACGCCGCGTGGTTGTGCCTTATGCTGATTTTCCGCCGATCCTGCGCGAGGCGATCATCTCGATTGAAGACAAGAGTTTTGAGAGCAACTGGGGTGTAAACCTGGTGCGAGCGGTGGAGGCAGCGTATCGCGATCTGCATGAGGACCAGCGGGCGCAGGGCGCGTCCACTATCACCATGCAACTGGCCCGCAACCTGTTTCTCTCGTCCGAGAAGACCTACGGCCGCAAGCTGCAGGAGATATTTCTTTCCATGCAGATCGAGCGACGGTTCACCAAGCAGCAGATCTTCGAGCTCTATGCGAACCAGATTTATCTGGGCAGGGGAACCTATGGTTTCGAGGCGGGGTCGGAGTATTACTTCAGCAAGCATGTGCGCGATCTGACCTTGCCCGAGGCCGCCCTGCTGGCTGCGCTGCCCAAGGGGCCGGAGTATTACTCGCCTGTACGCTATCCCGAGCGCGCGCTGAAGCGTCGCAACCTGGTGCTGAGCGAGCTGCTGCAGGACGGCAAGATTACCAAAGCGCAGGCCGATGCAGCCAAGAGCACGCCGCTGGGCCTGCATCTTGAGGCTCCCCCCAACAGCATCGCGCCCTACTTTGTGGAAGAGGTGCGGCGGCAGCTGGAAAAAGAGTATGGCGTGGAAGAGGTACACGGCGCTGGATTGCGCGTGTATACGACGCTCGATCTTGGGCTGCAAGAGGTCGCCAACCAGGCTGTGCTGGATGGCACGGCTTCCTATGAACGCCGAGAGGGATGGAAGGGGAAGCTGCGCAACGTGGTGCTCTCCGGGATGGATCTGGAGAGCTATCGGCATCCCGACTGGACACAGAAGGTTTCCAAGGGAAGTTATGTCCACGGAGTTGTAACCGAAGTCGCTGCGAAGCGAGTTGTCGTGAAGATGGGCGACCAGCAGGCTGTGTTGACGCCGGAAGATTGGGCTTGGACGCAGAATATCGACGGAGACAGCTTTCTGCGTACCGGAGATATCGTCTATCTCCGCATCGAGGGAAATCGGCCCGACGGCACACTGCGCGCTTCGCTGCAGCAGGACTCAGGCGCGCAGGCTTCGCTGATGGCGATGGACAACGCGACCGGCGAGGTAGTGGCCATGGTCGGTGGACGCGACTTTGCACTCTCGCAGTTCAATCGGGCGACCCAGGCGGAGCGTCAGGCTGGATCGTCCTTCAAGCCGTATGTCTATACGACGGCCTTCGAAGCAGGCGCCAAGCCGACGGACATCATTGTGGACGGCCCGACAACTTTTCCGACTCCGAGCGGACCCTATACCCCACACAACTACGAGAAGAACTATGTGGGAGCCATGACGTTGACCAATGCCTTTGCGGAGTCGAGAAATATTCCCGCATTGAAGCTGGCCTACAAATATGGAATCCGAAAGGTCATCGAGACCGCGCACCGCTTCGGCGTCACAAGCGATATCCCGGCATTTCTACCGGTCGCGATTGGCGCGGCGGACATCACCTTATACGAGCAGGTGGGATCGTACAGCGTTTTTCCGAACGATGGCATCCGCGTCGAGCCGCACTATATTCGCAGGGTTACGCAGGCAAATGGTCTGCCGCTGGACGAGAAGCCTCCACAGGTAAACGAGGTCATCTCCGTTGATACGGCGCGCGAGATGATGCAACTACTGCAAACCGTTGTTCGCGGGGGGACGGGAACCGCAGCGACCCAACTGAATTATCCGCTGGGCGGAAAGACAGGCACGACAAATAACTATACGGACGCCTGGTTTATCGGCTTCTCTCCGTCGGTGACCTGCGGTACCTGGGTTGGCTTTGATAATCGGCAGTCGCTGGGCGAAAAGGAGACCGGTGCGCGCGCCGCTCTGCCAATATGGATGGAGTTCATGCGGGCGGCGATTGCGGATAAGCCGAATGAAGCCTTCGCAACCGGAGGTGCGCCTAAGAGGCCGCTCAGTGTGCAGTCCGGACAGCCGGGAGATGCTGTGCTTCCTCCGAAGCCAGTTGCACCGAAGACCGCGGCAGGGCAAGCAACACCTATGGACAAAGACGGCTTGAAGAAGCCTGCTGCGCCGAAAAAATCTGTTGAGCCTCAGAGTTTTTGGGTCTCGAAGCCGCCGCCTCCCACAACCGGAGCGAAAAAGACTAGTGCGCCAAAACAGTCGGGTGAGTCCCCGAGCTTCTGGGTTTCGAAGCCACCGAATGGAACAAGGTGAAATAGCGCCGGGCTTTGAGAACGTCTTTGCCGATCTGGTCGCGCAGGGCCTCCGGGCTGGCAAAGCGCATCTCGGCGCGAATCCGCTGCAGAAAGGTCAACGTCAACGGAGTCCGATCGTTCAAATCGATCGGATGAAAGTTCAACAGATGTGATTCGACGGCGAACGAGTCCGCTCCGAAGGTGGGGCGGTTGCCGACGTTGGTCACAGCGTCGAAGGTCTCCTGGGATGACCCCGTCCCGACAGTGAGCGATGTGATGTAAACGCCATTTGCGGGAAGCAACTCCGGATAGGCCGCCATATTGATGGTGGGAACCGTGTAGCGGGTGCCGTAGCCGCGTCCCGAGGCCGGTGTCGTTGTGATCGAGAAGGGGCGTCCCAACAGAGCGCGCGCCTGGCTGACATTGCCCTGTGAGATCAGTTGTCGAATACGACTCGAAGAGGCTGCTTGTCCGCGGATGATCCGCGACGTGTAGACGCGCACGCTGAAGCCCAGTTCTTCGCCGAGCAGCTTAAGGCTGTCGACGTCCGCTTCTGCCTGATAGCCAAGGCGAAAGTTCTCGCCTTCGTGAAGTTCGGTGACATGCAATGCCTGCTGCAGGACCTCAGTGGCAAACGAGCGCGCAGTCATCCGCGAGAAGTCGCCAGTAAAAGGCAATACCAGCAACGCATCGATACCGGTGGTTGCCAGCAGCTCGATCTTTTGTGCCAGCGGCGTAATCAGCGGCTGATGTGCCTGCGGCCGAAGAATCCGTCCCGGATGCGGATCGAACGTTATGGCGACAGAACTTATGCCAAGAGATCGAGCGCGCTCAACTACTTCAGAGATCACGCCACGATGCCCGCGATGTACGCCATCGAAGTTGCCGATGGTGGCAACCGAGGGGCCGAAGTTCGCGGGAATTTCCGAGAGGTGTCGATAGATCTTCATCAGGCAATCTCGAAGGTAATTTGTAGGCCGTCATAAGCAAGACGGATATGAGGTGGAACGATCGCTTCCGTTGCAGCATGATCGAGATCGTGGCTCATGTGAGTAAAAAAGGCGCGGCGGGGTTTGAGCTGTTCCACGAAGGCGACAGATTTCTCGAGGTGAGAGTGGCTGGGGTGGGAGTCGCGCCGGAGAGCGTCAAGGATAAGAACATCGAGGTCCTGAAGCAGAGCGACGCTCTCGGCAGGAATGTCGCTCATGTCGGTGAGATACGCTGCACTGCCGAACCGATAGCCCGTGATCTGCTGTTTTCCATGCGTAACCGGGATGCGCTGGAAGCAGGCGCCGAAGAGGTCGAAGCCCGCGCCCGGGGTAGAGTCGATGCGGTGCATCTCCACACGGGCGCTGGTGGGGTAACGGTCCTCCTTGCGGAAGGTGTAATCGAAGATTCGTTCAATGTCACTCGCGGTTGTCTCATCCGCGTAGATGGGCAAGTTCTCTTTGGCGTGAAAGCTCAGCGGGCGCAGATCGTCGAAGCCCATCACGTGATCGGCATGGCCATGCGTATAGAGGACGGCGTCGAGGCGGCGAATTCCTTCGCGCAGGGCCTGGGCATGAAAGTCGGGGCCGGTATCGATGACGACCGTGTGGCCGCCGTAGGCCAGCCGAATGGACGGTCTTGTGCGTCGGTTGCGCGGATCGCCCGCCGCGGACATGGCTGAGGTGCACACGTCGCAGTCGCAACCCAGCGTTGGCACACCCATCGATGTGCCGCTGCCGAGAAAGGTGAGGGTCGCCTCCATCGTTTAGCGAACGATGCTTGGCCGGCCCGGAGCAGGACCGGAGCCTTGTGCTTTTGCCGCCGCCGAACGCGCCAGAGCCTGGGTGATCTCGAGGAAGCCCATGTGCAGCTCGAAGAGCGCATTCTCCAGCAGGCGCGTCTCTTCGGGAGTGAGGTTGCCCTTGGTCTTTTCGGCCAGAACGCCAAGCATATCCACGCTCTGGCGTGCGCCCATCAGGTCGACCTGGGGCTGCTGGCCTTCAGGGGTGGCGCCGCCAAGCTGCATGATCGCCGTCATGTAAACCGAGTGGACGATCTGCTCGAAGCTCATCGCCGGCGGGTGCTCCATGCCGGGATTGGTGGCGCGAATGGCGGTATCGAGACGGTCAGCCGTTGCCTGATAGGCGGTGCGGGCCTGGTCGGCCTGCTCCGCCGTAAGAGCTGGAATCTCTTCCCTGGGTTCAGCCTCCTGAGGAGGAGGCGCAGAAGCTACCGGCTCAACAGCGACCGGTGCCTCTACGGCAGGAGGATCATGGCGCTCTTTCTCGGTTGCCGGTGCGGCATCGGGGCGCGGTTCGCCCTCTGCGGTGAACTTGCGGCGGTCTGTGATGACAAAAGGCTTGTTCTGCTCGGACATTGGCTACACTCTCTCAGAAGATTCAGATGCAGATGATGGCTTGGTGGCTTCAACAGTGTTGAAGGGATGAGGGATAGGTACCGCAGTGCCACCTGGATATTGAAGCGGAACGCCGCGCTCCAGCGCCTCGCGGCAAACATATCCGAGGCCTAGTTGTACGCTGCCTGTGGGCAACGGAATTCCTGCGATGCTGGTCAATTCGCCGACTTGCTTGTCGTCTGCTTCCAGCAGAGCACCCGGAGCGGGAAGAGCGCCCTCAAGCCGAAAGGCTGTGAAGGCGCGATGCACATTGCCTCGTGAGCGAATGCGTTCCACAATCTCCTGGCCAAGATAGCAGCCCTTTGCGAAGTGCAGGGCGCGGGTTTGCCCGGTCTCCTGGGGTAGCTCCCGGTCGCGTATGTCGGTGCCGTAACGTGGTGTACCTTCCAGCAGGCGCAGCCATTCCTGGCTCTGCGAATCGCAGGTCACGGCTCCTGCGCTCAGGAGTGCCCGAGACAAAGCTTCAGCGGTCTCTGGCGACGCCCAGAGTTCGAACCTGGGAACCAGCGGGCTATAGGCGTGAATGATGGTGACGTCGGCTGAGTTCCATGTCACTATCTGCCGCTCGAGTTCGCCCGAAGGCACGGCGGGAAACTCGATCGTCTTCAGCAGCGCCGCGGCCACGGGGCCCGAGATAGAAAGCCCGGATTGCCTTGCGCTGCTATCGGATAGCTCCACGTCATCCATGATGATGAAGCGGTCCAGCAAAGCCATGAGGCCCGGAACCTGTTCGGAGGCTGTTTCGAGGAGCAGGGCATCGATCTCGGCGAAGATATAGCCATCACCTTGAATGCGACCCTGAACGCTGAGCAGGAAGTTGTAGCAGCCCTTGCCCGCCTGCAAATCTTGAACCGAGTTCGTCACCATGCCGTTGAGCCAGCGAACGCGGTCCTCGCCGGTCACTCGAATCCAGCCGACATGATCGATAGGAGACAGTCCGGCACCTTCAAGCAGAGCCGCGAGCTGCGTGGCGGAGTCCGGCGTCTGTGAAGGGCTGCTCTCGGGATTGGCTAGGGGGGAGATCACGATAAGGAAAACTCTGCGTACACTTGATTATAGCGATGTAGGCGGAGGTTGAGGTTGCAGCGAGGACTTGGCGGCAAAGGCTTGATTCTGGTGGGTTGGCTCGCGGCGATTGCAATCGGCATGGTTCCCTGCGCGGCATTCGCAGCGCAGACGGCCCCGGCAGGGCAACAGCCTACGACTCCCCCGGCGACACAAGCGCCGATGACGAAGGCGCAGGCGAAAGAGCTCTTCCGCTCGGTCGACGAAATCCTGAGCTTCGTCAGCAGCGACTCGAAGCTGCCGATTGAACATAGCGTGAAGCGCAAGCTGATCTCGCGCGAACAGGTCAATCACTACCTGAAGAAGAAGTTTGACGAAGACGAAGGCACGAAGCGGATGGAACGCTCCGAGATCGTCCTAAAGAAATTTGGCCTGCTCGGCCGCGACTTTCATTTGCGTCCATTTCTGCTCTCCCTGCTGACCGAGCAGATCGCCGGCTTCTACGACAACAAGACCAAGACGATCAGCCTGTTGGACTGGATACCGCCTGATCAGCAAAAGCCTGTATTGGCGCATGAGTTGACGCACGCGCTGCAGGACCAGAAGGTGGGTCTGACGAAATGGTCCGACGTAACTCCTCAAAACACGGCGAGCAACGCCGAACAGGATAACCAACACATCCAAATGGATGAAGCGGACACGGCGCGCGATGCGGTCGCCGAAGGACAGGCGATGGCTGTGTTTGTGGACTACACGCTGCGGCCCACAGGAAAGACGCTTGCCGATGCTCCCGAACTGGGCGACCGTTTGCAGGACATGGCTGCCGATTCCAGCGGTTCGCCGGTCATGGCCAGGGCTCCGCTGCTCTTGCAGCAGTCGCTGCTGTTTCCCTACACCGACGGTCTCAGCTTTGAGCAGGCGATTCTCGTGAAAAAGGGAGCGGAGGCCGCCTTTGCCGATGTTCTGGCGAACCCGCCCTCGTCGAGCTTCGAGATCATGAATCCCCAGGCCTATATGTCACATGTGCCTGTGCCCGTGCTGCGGCTGCCGGACATTCACCCTTTGATCGATGCGGAGTACATGCCCTATGACGTAGGCGTCATGGGCGAGCTGGACGTTCGCATGTTGACGGAGCTGTTCGGCGGTCAAAAGATGGCGACCGCTCTGGCGCCGGAGTGGGCAGGCGGCGTCTATTATGCCGCGCAGCGCAAATCCGCGGTGACGGAAGCGGAGAAAGCATCTACCGCTTCGATTGCATTGCTCTACTACTCACGCTGGAAGAATGAAGACTCGGCGCGTTCGTTTTTGCGTGTCTATGCCTCGGAGATACCTCGTAAATATTCGGGCGTCGTTCGGCGCACCCAGGATGAGGCCGATGGGAACGAGCAGGTCTATTCGACGAATGAGGGAGATGTTCTCCTCTCCATCTCGGGGAAGGGCGTATTCGTCAGCGAAGGTTTCGAGCTTCCCCTGGCGCGCAAGCTGCGAGACGAGATTGTAGGCATCCAGCCGGTAGGCCCTGTGCAGACGGCAACGGTGCAGCCGCACGAACTGTCACTTGGGCTGTCCCATACGCTGTCCTCGTTTGGGATCATTCGAGCGGCAGCCCTGCAACGATATACTTTTGAAGGTCGTCCGAGCACGGCTCGGTAAAGGAGCAAGGCATCTTGAAGAAGGCAGAGATTGGAATTATTGGCGGCAGCGGCTTATATGCCATGCCCGGACTTACGAATGTTCGCGAAGAGCGCGTCGAAACCCCGTTCGGCGAGCCTTCGGACGCTTTTGTACTGGGCGAGCTTGAGGGCCGCCAGGTTGCCTTTCTGGCGAGGCATGGACGCGGACACCGTCTGCTCCCCAGCGAGCTGAACTTTCGTGCCAACATCTTCGGCATGAAGCAACTGGGCGTCGAGCGCATTCTTTCGGTCTCCGCCGTAGGCTCGTTGAAAGAAGAGCATAAGCCGACAGACTTTCTGATGCCGGACCAGTTCATCGACCGCACCTTCGCTCGCATTGCAACCTTCTTCGGCGACGGCATCGTGGCTCACGTCGGCTTTGGCGATCCAGTCTGTGCGACGGTCGCTTCCATCTTTGAGAAGGCCTGTGCCAAGGTTGGTGTCGTCGGAAAAAATGGCGGAACCTACGTCTGCATGGAAGGCCCGCAGTTCTCAACCCGCGCTGAGTCGAACCTCTACCGAAGCTGGGGCGCGGACGTCATTGGTATGACGAACCTGCAGGAGGCAAAGCTCGCCCGCGAAGCGGAGATCTGCTACGCAACCATGGCGATGGTGACGGATTACGATTGCTGGCGCGAAGGCCATGACGATGTCACCGTCGACCAGATTGTAGCCGTGCTTCACCAGAACGCGGACAACGCGGCGAAGGTAGTTCGTGCTGCCGTCGCAGCGATGCCCGCTCAGAGAACATGCGCCTGTGTCGATGCGCTCAAGTACGCAGTTCTTACCGATCCGAAGGCGATCCCTGCGGCGACGAAGCAACGGCTGGCTCTTTTGTTGGATAAGTATTTGTAAGCCACGCGCAATTTTTAAAGTCGAATTCACTCACTGAGTTGAAAAGGAATCTATGTCCATTCTTGTTGTAGGATCTGTAGCTTTTGACAGCATCGAAACCCCGCACGGCGCCGTGGACCATTGCCTGGGCGGAGCGGCGACACATTTTTCGCTGGCCGCAAGTTACTTCACTCCAGTGCGAGTGATCGCTGTCGTTGGAGAAGACTTCACCGAAGTACACGAAGGCGTGCTGACGAAACGCGGCGTCGACACGCAGGGTATCGAGCGGGCCAAGGGCCTCAGCTTCCATTGGACGGGTTCTTACTCGGGCAATATGGACGAGGCCAAGACGCTGGGAACCGACCTGAATGTCTTCCAGACCTTCGAGCCCAAAATTCCCGCTGCTTACGCGGACAGCAAATATCTCTTCCTCGCGAACATCGATCCCGCGCTTCAGGCCCGCGTTCGCAGCCAGATGCCGCAGGTGCGCATGGTTTGCGGCGATACGATGAACTACTGGATCGCCGACCACGGCGAGAACCTCGCCAAGGTTCTCCGCGATCTCGACGTACTGCTGATTAACGATGGCGAAGTCCGCATGCTCGCAGGCGAGCGTAACCTGGTTCTGGCCGCCGAAAAAGTTCTGTCGATGGGCCCCAAGACTCTCGTCGTCAAACATGGCGAGTACGGAGCCACAGCATTCTTCAGCGACCGCTCCTTCGGAGGGCAGACGAAGATCTCCCGGCCTTTCCGCGCACCGGCGTTGCCCCTGGCAGAAGTCGTCGACCCCACCGGCGCGGGAGACTCCTTTGCCGGCGGCTTCTACGGCTATCTCGCATCGCAGCCCGAGCTGACGCCCGCAGTCTTTCGCACGGCGATGTTCTACGGTGGCGTTATGGGATCGTTCGCCGTCGAGCGCTTCGGAACCGACCGCCTGCAAGCGGTCACGCGAGAAGAGATCGAAGAGCGCTTCAACCTGTTCAAGGAGATCTCTCATCTTGAAGGAGCGTAAAACCGCAAAGCGATTAGCGCCGATCACCTTGAACGCGGCGCCCTCTGCAGGGGGAGAAGCATCTCCCGACGAGGTGCGTCCGGCGACCAAGGAAGAGAGCTTTCCTATCGCTCTCATCGCGGTCATTCTCGCTTTCGTTGCGCTCGCACTCTGCTATTCGCGCGGCTATCTGTTGTTGTACGGCGATGCCGTAGCTCATCTCGGCATCGCCCGCCGCATCTTCGACTCACGCAATCCCGGTCTGTCGCAACTCGGCGGCGTGTGGCTGCCATTGCCTCATCTGCTGATATTGCCCTTCGTGCAGAAGATGGAGTGGTGGCAGAACGGTCTCGCAGGCGCGTGGCCGTCGCTTCTCTGTTTTATTGCCAGCGTGGTCGGCCTTTATCGGCTTGCGCGCCGCATGATGACGCCGCGCTGGGCCTTTGCTGCCACGGCTTTTTACGCACTAAATCCCAACCTGCTCTATCTCTCCACCACAGCGATGACCGAGCCTCTGTTCCTCGCAGAGCTTATATGGATGACGCTGTTTACGATGGAGTGCGCGAGTGCGATCCGGGAGTCGCGCCACAGCCTTGTAAACCGCCGGCTGATCTACATCGCGCTGCTCATCGTTGCGGCCGTCTTTACGCGCTACGACGGCTGGATCCTCGGCGCTGCGGCGTGGTGCATTGTGACCTGGTGCCTTGCGCGTAACCGCGAGATCTGGCGCAAAGTCGCTCCCTCCTTCATCGTCTTTACGCTTCTTGCGGTAGCCGCGCCTCTCAGCTGGCTCGCCTACAATCAGCACTTCTATCACGACCCGCTGGACTTCATGCGTGGCCCATACTCCGCGTCTGCCATCGAGAAGAAGACCTCTCCTCCCGGCTCGCATCACTATCGCGGATGGCACAATCCCGGCTGGGCGCTGCTCTTCTTCACCCGCACTGCACAGGTAGACGCCTCCGTATGGGAGACCGGCTTCGCGGTCATGATCGCCGCCCTCGCAGGGTTGATCCTGGCCATTCGCCGCCGCATTGCGATGCCATCGCTTCTGCTCTGGCTGCCGCTGCCCTTTTACGTCTACGCCATCGCTTACGGTTCCGTGCCCATCTTCATTCCGCAGCTATGGCCGCACTCTTACTACAACGCACGCTACGGAATGGAACTGTTGCCCGCGCTCGCGATATCCATGTTTTTTGCCATCGAATGGGTAGAGCGCCGATGGAGCCAGTCGCAGCCGCTCAAGGCCCGGTTTCTTCAGCCGATTGCCCTTCTGCTGGTCGTTCTCAACACCCTTACCATGATGTATTTCATTCCTCTGGTGCTGAAGGAGGGTATGGTAAACGCCACGACGCGCATGTCCCTTGAGACGTCCGTTGCGCGAGTGCTGAAGTCCTTCCCGCCGGGTGCTCCTATCCTGATGTACAACTCCGACCATATCGGTGCCATTCAGGATGCAGGCATCCCGTTGAAGCAGACCGTGAATGAAGGCGACTACGATAGCTGGAAGGCAGCCCTGGCAGACCCGGCGGACCACGCAGCTTATGTGATCGCCATCAAAGGCGACCCGGTTTCCAAGGCAGTAGACGCCAATCCGCAAGGTCTGACGGAGATGTCGATCCTATGCACGACAGGCCAGCCCTGTGCGCGAATCTATCGGTCCGATAAGTTTGGAGTATCGCCGAAGACGCCATAATCGTTATTCGTTGTTTTTAGAACGCTGAGGCAGAATAAGAGAACCATGATTCCTTTTGTAAAGGCACACGCCTGCGGCAATGATTTTTTGATTATCGAAGAGTCACTGGCGCAGCGGCGTCACGCCGATCTGGCACGCAAACTCTGCGCCCGCAACACCAGCGTCGGCGCGGACGGCATCGAATTCCTCGACCGCAAACCGAATGGAGAGTTCTTTCTCCGTCTCTTCAACGCCGACGGCAGCGAAGCAGAACTCTCCGGCAATGGCACTCGCTGTGTCGCAGCGTGGCTGGCCAGCAGCGAAGGCATCCAGAACGTAGCTCTCGGCACGCACGGCGGCGTGCGCACCTGCCAGGTGATCGAAGCCGCCGATCCCTACTTCCTTATCGAGAGCGAGATGGGCGTTCCGCGAGTCATGCCGCGCACCATTGCGCTTCCCGAAGTAGGCAATGTGGCCGGTGCGATGGTCAACGTTGGCAATCCGCATTTCGTCCTCTTTGTGGATACGGACGACTTCAGCGCCCACGGCAAAAGCTGGCAGGACCTCGGCGCTCGCATCAGCACAAGTCCGCTCTTCCCGCATGGCACCAACGTGGAGTTTGTCCGCGTCATCTCGCCAACGGAGATCGCCTTCCGCATCTACGAGCGCGGCTGCGGCCCAACGACATCCTCAGGCACCGGCACATGCGCTTCGTCTTCGGCGGCCATGGCATTGCGCGAGGTAAGCCGCTCGCTGACCGCTATCGCCGAAGGCGGCGCACAACAGACCGTCTGGCCAGCCAATGACGTCGTCATGCGCCTGACCGGCCCCGCCGAAATTATCTGCCGTGGCGAGGTTGCCGCGCTGTGACCACCTCACACAGTGCAACGGTAAAGCCTGCCGCGTTGCGTTCCGGCGCGACGCTGGCCGTGCTGTCGCCTGCAAGCACCCCCAAATCCGATCTGGTGCAGCGCGGCATCGGCAGGTTGCAGGAGTTGGGATATCGAACCGTCCTCGGCAAGCATGCGCTGGATCGCGGGCCGCTCTACTATGCGGGCACGTTAGAGCAGCGCCTCGAAGACTTTCATTCGGCCTTCGCCGATCCGGCGGTGGATGGCATCATCTGCACGCGTGGAGGCTGGGGCTCGGCGGAATTGTTGCCCTTTCTCGATGCAGCACTGATCCGCGCCAACCCCAAGGCATTTATCGGCTACAGCGATCACACGGCGCTGCATAGCTGGCTTCACAACGAGGCAAATCTCGTCACCTTCCACGCGCCTATGGTCGCCGCCGACTTTGCCCGCGAAGACGGCGTTGACATGGCAAGCTGGCAGCACGCCACCGCAGACGATACTTCTTGGTCGCTGGGTGCTGCCGATGGCCTCCGCGTGCTTCGCGGCGGTATCGCTGAAGGCGTGTTGCGCGGCGGATGCCTCTCGATCCTTGCCGAGTCTTTGGGAACGCCTTACGCACCTCAGATTGCCGACAGCATTCTCTTCCTTGAGGACATCGGCACCAAGCCTTACCAGTGGGACCGCATGCTTCTCCATCTGCGTTACTCGGGAATATTGAAAGAGGCGCATGGAATCGTCTTCGGCGACATGCGCCAGTGCGTCCCTGAGGAAGAGAACGATTATCTGGAACGCGCCATCCTGCACTCGCTTCGCGACTTCGAAGGTCCCATCGCAATTGGCCTGCGCAGCGGGCATGTCGGAGTGCCCAATGTCACGCTGCCGCTAGGCATTCCTGTTAAGCTGGACTTGGCCGAAGCGGGGAATCCGCGGATGCACTTTCTCGAAGCGGCGGTTACGATCTAGCCTCTAAGCAGACATCATGCAAAAGCTCAAACACATTCATCTCATCGGTATCTGCGGCACCGCGATGGCTTCCCTCGCGGGAATGCTGCAACAACAGGGGCACCGCGTCACCGGTTCCGATGCGGCTGCCTATCCGCCGATGAGCGATCTGCTGGCCGGTTTGAAGATCGAAGTTCGTGAACCGTATGCCGAGAGCAACCTCGAGCCTCGGCCCGATCTGGTGGTTGTCGGCAATGCCATCTCGCGCGGCAATGTCGAATTGGAATACGTGCTCGACCAACGCATTCCGTTCTGCTCCATGGCGGCGATCCTGCATGACGAATTTCTTCCCGGGCGCGAGTCGCTTGTGGTTGCCGGAACGCATGGCAAGACTACGACGACCAGCATGTTGGCGTGGATCTACGAGGTCGCCTCACGCAGCAACCCTAGCCTCGCACCGTCATTTCTGATCGGTGGTGTGGCGGAGAACTTCGGCACCAGCTTTATGGTGCGGCCGACACGGCCTTTCCTGCTCGAAGGCGACGAATACGACACTGCCTTCTTCGACAAAGGCCCCAAATTTCTGCACTACTTTCCCGATGCGGCAATTCTGACTCACGTCGAGTTCGATCACGCCGACATCTATCCCGACCTCGCTGCGGTGAAGACGGCGTTCAAGCGCTTCGTCAACCTCGTTCCTCGCCGTGGCCGCGTCGTAGCCTTCGATGGCAGCGAAAACGTCAGTGAGTGCGTCGCCAGGGCCTTTTGCACGGTGGAGCGATATGGCTTCTCTGCGGACTCGCATTGGCACATCACCAACCTTCGCCACGACGAGGCTCTGAGTCGCTGGACGCTCTCGCGCAACGGCGCTGCGTTTGCTGAACTGAGCCTGCCGATGGCGGGCCAACACAACGCGCTTAACGCGACTGCCGCTGCCGCGCTTGCTGCAGGGCAGTCCGTTCCCGTCGAGGCGATCATCGAGGCGCTGGCAACCTTCAGAAGCGTGAAGCGCAGGCTTGAGGTCAGCTCGATTGTGGAAGGCATCACCATCATCGACGACTTCGCGCACCATCCGACTGCGATCCGCGAGACGCTGCGGGCGCTGCGTGAATCTTATCCGGGGCGGCGACTCCTGGCGGTGCTGGAGCCTCGCTCGAATACGCTGCGCCGCAATGTCTTCGAAGCCGATCTGGTCGAGAGCCTGGCGCTGGCTGACATCGTTGTGCTGGCCAATGTCTTCAAATCCGAGAGCATTCCTCTAAACGAGCGGCTCATCCCTGAGAATGTTGTGGCTCGCCTTAACCAGATTGGGACACCGGCAGCAGTTTATGCGGACGCCGATGCGATTGTGGCTGCTCTGGTGCCACAACTCAAAACAGGCGATATCGTTGCTATCCTGTCGAACGGCGGCTTTGGCAGCATCTATCAGAAACTTCCGCACGCGATTGCCCATTCGATTGCTGCTGTAGAACGAGCATAGACTGCATGTTTGCGACTCTGAAGCTTCTCTTCGTCTACACCGCGCTGGGGCCTCTCGCGGGCATCCTCGGCATGCCCTATTCGCTTCTGGTGCAGGACATCAGCCGTCTTTACAGGGTGGCGATGTGGATTGCCAGCGCCGGTGTTCGCGCGGCTGGCATCCGCATCGAGGTCAGCGGTCTGGAGAACGTTCCTTCAGACCGTCAGTGCATTTATATGTGCAACCACGTCTCCAACCTCGATCCGCCGGTGATACTTCCGCTGCTTCCGGGGCGCTGTTCGGTCCTGTTGAAGAGGGAGCTGATGCGCATTCCTATTCTTGGCACGGCGATGAGGATGGGCAAGTTTGTGCCGGTGGAGCGCGGACATCGCCGCGAGGCCGCGCAGGCCAGCGTGGCGGCTGCGGCGGATGCGCTTCGCTCCGGGTTGAATATTCTGGTCTTTCCTGAAGGCACTCGCGCGAAGGATGGAAGACTCTCCATTTTCAAGAAGGGGCCGTTTTTTCTGGCGCAACAGACCGAGGCGCCCATCGTTCCGATTGCGCTCTCCGGCACCGAGCGCATGATGCGGAAGGGAAGCATCGCCATTACGCCGGGAGTGGCAAAGGTGCACTTCCTGCCTGTGATTGAGCCAACGCAGTATGAGACGCGCGAAGAGTTGCTGAAGGCCGTGCGTAAGGCCATTGCGGACGCGCTACCCGACGAGATGAAGCCTGAGGACTACTTGACGATGGCGTTGTAGCCGTCGGCGGTCAGCTTCTGGCGCATCGCATCAGCGTCCTTCTTTGTGGCGAACGGACCGATCTGCACGTGCAGCAGCTTGTCCTGCGGCGATTGATGGATGGCCGCGTTGTAGCCGTGACGCTTCAGGGCTGCCATCAACATGTCGGCATCTCCCTTGCGCGAGACGGCGGCTACCTGTACGACCGACTGTGCTGCACCGGAGACGACTGCGGGCGCGGGCCGCGATGGCGCTGTGGGGCGGCTTACGGGAGTTGGCTTGATGTCCAGCTTTGCAGGCACAGGCACGGGAGCTTGCGTAGCTGCCGGGGGAGTCTGTTCGTCTGAGGAACTGATATCGGTCGTCGAGTCGGTTGAGGAGTCAGTGGACGCTGCCTGAGACGCGGGGATTCCCGACGAGGGCTTCGCGGAGCTGGAGCCTGTGTCCTGACTTGTTGCGGGAGCAGCGACGCCCGAAGCGGGAAGCGCGGACCGTTTTCCGAGCGAGTAGCCAAAGGCGAAGAAGATGGCGCAGATCAGCACCAGTGCGAAGAAGATGCCAACGATGAAGGATGTTCCCAGGGTCATCTCGCGGTCGCGACCCATGGGGTCGTCTTCGTCTTCTTCCATGTCACGGTTACGGCTGTACAGGGTGTTCACGGTCAGTCCTTCTTCTCCGGGGATGCTACGGACATGATGGATTTATTCAACAGGTTCATCATCTCGAGCGGCAGCGGGAAGACGATGGTGGTGTTCTTCTCGACGCCGATCTCGGTGAGGGTTTGCAGGTAGCGCAGTTGCAGGGTCATGGGCTGGGTCGCCATCAGCTCGGCGGCTTCGACCAGCTTGGCGGCGGCATTGAACTCGCCTTCGGCGTGGATGACCTTGGCGCGGCGTTCGCGCTCGGCTTCGGCCTGCTTGGCCATGGCGCGGAGCATCGATTCGGGAAGGTCGACCTGCTTGACCTCGACCGAGACGACTTTGACGCCGAAAGGTGCTGTATGGCCATCGATGATGGTCTGGATGCGCTGGTTCAAAGCTTCACGGTGAGCGAGCAGCTCGTCGAGCTCGACTTCGCCGAGGACAGAGCGCAAGGTGGTCTGCGCGAACTGCGAGGTCTGGTAGACGTAGTTGGCGACTTCGATCACGGTTTTGGTGGGGTCGATGACGCGCAGGGTGATGACCGCATTCACTTTAAGCGTGACGTTGTCGCGGGTGATGACGTCCTGTGGCGGCACTTCCATGGCTTCCTGACGCAGGCTGACGCGGACGATCTGGTCGAGCGGACGGAAGACCAGGATGATGCCGGGACCTTTGGCTGCTCCCATGACTCGCCCAAGACGGAAGATCACTCCACGCTCGTATTCTTTGAGGATTTTGATGGAATTGAGCAGATAGAGGACGACAATGGCGATGGCAAAGAGCGCGGGGATGGACATGGTTGCGTAGAACCTCAGGCGGAACAGCGTGCGGCCGCCGCTACGATTGTAGAGCAGCGCTTGTGCGGTCGTGACGGCAGACTCGCCTGAGGCTTCCAGTTAGTACCTACCTGGCGAACTTATTTCTCAGGTATCCACCCCCCCGGTATCTTGAGCCTAAAATATTCTATTCATTGGGCTTAGGTGGGCCAATGTCTGCAAAATATTCATTCCTTAAGGTTTACGGGCAAAATATTGTTTCTAAAAGAGATAGGCCCAGCATTGTCGCCGGGCTTTCTGGGTTTTCCTCTACTGTCTCTAGTTTAGAAGATCGGGCAAAACTCTTTTGCAGTTTTGGAATGTTTATTTTTTGGCTTTAAGTTGTTTATTTTGTGCTGCTTGACGGGAGGTCTTCAGGGCGGGAG
>NZ_DATKQC010000063.1:0-3823 GCF_035532915.1 Edaphobacter sp. | reverse complement strand
AATGCCGAACCGCGTCAGAGGCTTTCGCTGCCGAGACATGAACAAGGGGACGGCCTGATTTCCACGCATATCGGCAGCGAGCTTCTTCAACAGATCAGCAGTTTCAGGCCAGAGCGGACAACTTCGCCACTTATCGCCCTTACCGTGAAGGCGTACGCGCAGTGGCCCATCGAGATCAACATCTTCGACTCTCAAGTCGGCCACTTCCTGCGCTCGCGCGCCGGTGTTGTAAAGCACCATGAAGAGAGCCCGATCGCGCAGCGCAAGGATGCCGTTGCGTGGCAAGCTCCGGAAAAGGGCTTCGATTTCGTCGTGTTCCAGGAACAGGGTGTGGGGAGGCGCGGTGCGTTTGACAGGAATCGCCTCCACTTGCTGGGCTTCAGCCAGCATCTCAGGATGCCGGAGAGCGAGGAAGCGGTAGAAGGTATGCAAGGCGGCTAGCCGCTGATTGCGTGTGCTTACACGATTGCCGCGCGTGGATTCCATGGTGCTGAGGAAGTCACGCACGCGCTGTGCTGACAGGTCAGCAAGCAATAATCGGGTGATCGGCCGCCGGCAACTGGCGGCGACATAGGCAAGGAAGAGTTTCATTGTGTCCCGATAACTTCGCACCGAACCGGGCCGAAGCCCCTTCTGCGTCTTGAGGTGATCTTCAAAAAAAGCGAACAGCACTTGCCCCACTCCGATCATTGCGCACTTCCTTTCGGGGCTAGCCCCTGGAAGCGTTGGGCGGCTAAGTTGAGAAGCTCTTCGGTGATCGTCAGATACACAGAGGTAGAAGTGGGATCGACGTGGCCGAGGAAAGTGGAGAGGTGCATCAACCGGCAGTTGGGGTCGATGCCTTCCCGGTACCATCGAAGCAGCGTGGCAACAGCAAACGAGTGGCGCAGGTCATGGAGACGCGGTGGCGATACGCCCGGCGGGATATGCAGTTCCAGCTTGGGCAAGAGGGCATGAAAAGTCATGCTGATTGTCCCTTCATCGACGCTGCCACGCTTGGAGTTGAAGGTGAACATTGGCAGTTCGGAAGCTGGCGTGCTTCCATACCGTTCTGCCACGTAATCTTTCAGGCGCTGTGCCAGACGAGGTCCCATCGGCACATATCGGCTTTTGGCGAATTTCGTCTCCCGGATGAACAACAGATTGCGTGTGAAATCGGCATCGCCCATCTTCAGTCGTGACACTTCGCCTACCCGTAATCCCAGGCCATAAAGCAGAGCGAAAATCGTCTCGTACACAAGGCCTCGATAGGGCGCACGGGATCTCTCCGGCAGTTTTCGTGCTTCTGCCATGAGACGTCTCGCGGTATCGAGATCGAATAAGTATGGAATCCGGCTGCCGGTAATGCGGCGCGGACTAGCGGTCACAGGATTCCGCTGCGTCCACTGCTGCATAATTGCAAAAGCGAAGAACCGGCGCAGTGCATACAGAATGAGGTTGTATCTCTTTGGCCCGACTTGAGGGCGGGACGCGAGGAAATCATCGACCGCCGCGCTATCGACTGCTTGCCAGTCGGTGATATTCCTGTTGCAGAGGTACCGGTCGAACAGGCGCAACGTCTCCGCATCGTTAAAATACTTGCGGTTCAGCGCGCGCTTGTATTGCACGAACTGGTGGAGGAACGGTGCCAGGAAGCTCTGGAAATAGGGAGTGTTCATAGAGCCTCCCCATCGCCCATGGCCACTTCGCGCAGGGCTTCGATAGCGACTTTCGTATAGATACGGGTGGACTCCGGCGAGCGATGTCCCACATAATCGCCGATGGTCTTCAGCGGAAATTCAGCATCGATCAGACGTTGTACGCAGGTGTGCCGGAGCGTGTGCGATCCACCTTTGCGCACCTTGATTTCCGCCTTCTGCAGATAAAACGCAACACTTGATGATACTGTGGCGGGAGTCACGGGTGAACGCGGAGCAACGACACGGAAGAAGAGATGGCGATCCTCCGTTTCGGGTCTACCTCGTTTGAGATAGTCGATCAGGGCCTCTGCCACTATTGCGGCGAGCGGATACGCGGTCGCATGACCAGCCTTGCGGTCCGGCACCTGGAATCGTTCGCGCTTCCAGTCGATATCCTCTAGGGTCAGTTTGGCAACCTCGTGGGCTCGCAGCCCATAGGTCACAAGAAAAAGCAAGATGGCATAGTCTCGCCGACCTCGGATTGTCCTTCGGTCCACCGCCTCCAACGTGCGACGGACCTCGTCCCAAGTGATCGACCGGGGAACATCGGCCAGACGGTATACCTGGGGCATACCGACCGCACCTCTGAGGTCCCGGTCGGTAATTCCTTCGCGATGGCAGAACCGCAGCAGCACTTTCAGATGACAACAGAGATCGCGGCGCGTGCAGGGAGCCATTCCCGGCGCACATTCGACGATGAAAGATGCCAGAAGCGCGGGCGACAGGTCGCCGAGTGAAGTGATCCCGGCTCTCCGCAGGTATTGCGCAAACTCGTGCAGATGATGCCGGTACCCATGAATCGTGCTCTCCATCAGTCCGCATTCACTGCGCAAATACTCCTCGAATCCAGGAACCTCTGATTCAAGTGGAAATGGGCGGCGGTGACGATTATGCCTTACTTGGCTACCACTGGCCAGCCGCAGCATCTGACGTGTCGCATTCCCAACATCGATTGCATGTTTTCGCAGCGAGGCCGATGTCTTTGCCTCCGCTCCGTGCTGAACCAACCATTCGGATGCAAATTCATCAACCAGAGAAAGGGCAGAAACAACATCTGTGCAGCCCCTCTTCTGCGCGAACTCAGCAAAGCAGAATAGCCGGGGCAATCGGCGAAAGACGGTGCGGGAAGAATAGCCGTTCGCTTCCATCCATCCCACGTAGTTATCAATTTGAGAGCCAAGCCAACTGTTACGAATTCGGTCGATGGTTGAAGGCTTGACATAATAGTGCTCCAACATGAAAACCTCCGGTCGGAAATTTCCGATGGAGGCAATCATCCCACCTAGCCCTGCCCGTTATGTGCCCTAGAAATCACAGATCGCCTGTTGTCATGCGGGTCATCACCGCATCGGCAACAAAACGATCAGCGCCACAAAAGGCCGACAGCATCCGCAATCAGGGCGTCCTTTCTCCCTTGCTTGTGCGGCCTTTGAATGAGCGCAGCTTTGAGATCGTGGCCGGAGCACGGCGTTACCGCGCCGCGCAAATGGCCGAGTCTGAAACCATTCCCGTTCGCATCGTCAACCTTACCGACGCGGAAGCGCTGGAGGCGCAGTTGATTGAAAATCTCCAGCGGCGGGACGTTCATCCACTGGAAGAGGCACAAGGCTTCCGCGCATTGCTGAATCTGGAGGAGCCAAAATACAGCATCGAACAAATAGCGGCAAAAACAGGCAAATCGCCCACTTACGTTGCCCAACGCGTCAAGCTGACGGAACTTGCCCCGGCAGTCGTCGAGGCTTTCTATAAAGACGAAATCGGCGTCGGACACGCCCTGCTACTGGCAAAACTCCAGCCAGCCGAGCAGGAGCAGGCACTCGCCGCTTGCTTCCGCGAGGATTGGGGAGGCGGCAGCAAAAACAAACGCATTTTGCTGCCTGTCCGCAATCTCCAGCAATGGATCGAGCACAACATATTGCTCATCCTGAAAGACGCACCATTCTCTAAGAATGACGCGACCCTCAACCCGCAAGCTGGCGCTTGTCTGGATTGCCCCAAGCGGACAGGACGCAACAAGCTGCTATTCGCGGACGTGCGGCAGGATGCTTGCACCGACCCTGCCTGCTACCAGACCAAGGTAGATGCGCACGTCGCGAAGACCCTCGCAGCCAAGCCGAAGCTGGTACAAATCTCCGCTGCCTACG
>NZ_DATKQC010000062.1:0-15079 GCF_035532915.1 Edaphobacter sp. | reverse complement strand
AGCCGCGGAAGCTGGACGCCGACGCCCAGGCGGTTGAAATGAGCTGCGAGACTGGAAGGCCCGAAGCCAGGATCTTGCCCTTGAGTGCGGCAACGTCCTGCTCATCCACCAGCTTGTGATCGACCGCGGGAACGGGATCCTGCCAGATGAGTTCTTCGGTTGGGATCTCCGGCCCGAGATAGCGCTCGCGAGGGCCCATGTCACGATGCGTCAGCTTGAACCACGCCCGGGCAAAGGCATCGGCGAACTGCTCGGGGTTCTCGTGGAAGCGCTTCGATATGGGGCCATAGACAGGATCGAGGCGCAGGGCAAGATCCGTGGTCAGCATCGATGGGGTGCGACGCTTTGACGGGTCATGCGGATCGGGCACAGTGTCTTTGCCTGCGTCACCCTTCGGCTTCCACTGGTTAGCTCCGGCAGGGCTCTTGGTCAGCTCCCACTCGTAGCCGAAGAGGTGATCGAAGAACTCGTTGCTCCATTGGGTCGGCTTGGTCGTCCAGATGACTTCGAGGCCGCTTGAGATTGCGTCGCCACCCTTGCCGGAGCCAAAGCTGCTCTTCCAACCGAGGCCCTGCTGCTCGAGGGGGGCGGCTTCGGGTTCTGGGCCCACGTTGGAGGCGGGGCCTGCGCCGTGAGTCTTGCCGAAGGTATGACCGCCAGCGATCAGCGCGACGGTCTCTTCGTCGTTCATCGCCATGCGTGCAAAGGTCTCGCGGATATCGTGGGCTGCGGCGATGGGGTCGGGGTTGCCATCCGGGCCTTCCGGGTTCACGTAGATCAGGCCCATCTGCACTGCGGCGAGCGGATTCTCCAGATTGCGCTCGCTGCTGCCGCCTCGGGTACGATTTTGCTCGGTGCCATGCAATTCGGCATCGGCCACGATCACGCCTTCGTCAGCGGGCTTTCCTTTGCCGTAGCGAAGATCGCCGCCCAGCCATGTGGTTTCGGTTCCCCAGTAGACGGACTCATCTGGCTCCCAGGCGTCCTCGCGACCACCCGCGAATCCGAAGGTTTTGAAGCCCATCGATTCCAGGGCCACGTTGCCGGTGAGGACGATCAGGTCGGCCCAAGAGATTTTGTTGCCGTACTTTTGCTTGACTGGCCAGATCAGGCGACGCGCCTTGTCGAGGCTGACGTTGTCGGGCCAACTGTTAAGAGGAGCGAAACGCTGCTGGCCCGATCCGGCGCCGCCGCGACCGTCGCCGATGCGGTAGGTTCCGGCGCTGTGCCACGCCATGCGAATAAAAAAGGGGCCATAGTTACCGAAGTCGGCCGGCCACCAGTCCTGCGAGGTCGTCATCACTGCCAGAAGATCTTTCTTCACGGCTGCCAGATCGAGGCTCTTGAACGCTTCGGCATAATTGAAGTCTGTGTCCATTGGATCGGACAGGGACGAGTGCGAATGCAGAATCTTGAGCGGCAATTGATTCGGCCACCAGTCGCGGATCGATGTGCCTTGCCCTGCGGTGTGAGGAAAAGGGCACTTTGCTTCAGTAGACATGGTTCTCTCCTTATTACTGTTCGGTTCCCGTGCGACGAAAATAGCGCGGTGTCGTCTCCGTTTGTCTCGACCCACTGAATGTAGCATCATGGAGAGTGATAGTTCCAATACATAGTACCCATCTGGAGTATAGGTATCGCCTATGGAATTTCATCAACTACGTTACGTCTGTGCCGTCGCGGAGACAGGCAGTTTCAGCCGCGCTGCCGAGCACTGCCAGGTCGCCCAGCCCTCGCTGTCGCAACAGGTCCTCAAGCTTGAGGAAGATCTGAACGCAAAGCTCTTCGACCGCTTGGGCCGCAGCATTCGTCTTACCGAAGCAGGTCGAGCCTTTCTGCCTCACGCGCGCTCGATTCTCAGCCAGATGGAGACCGCTCGATCGAGCGTGGCCGATAAATGCGCGGATATTCGCGGCAGCGTAGCGGTAGGGGTGATCCCCACGATCGGCCCCTATTTGATGCCGCGCTACACGGCAGCCTTTACCCAGAAACATCCTGAAGCGAAGCTGCGCATTGTCGAAGAGACGACGCCGATCCTGGTGGAAAGTCTGCGCAACCTATCCATCGATCTTGCGATTCTTGCAGTTCCTCTGCGTCACAAAGACCTGGAGCTATTTCCCCTTCATACCGAACCATTGTTCGCCGTGTTGCCTAAGAATCATCTTCTCGCCCGGGCAAAGTCGCTTGCGCTGAAAGATCTTCGCGGAGAGTCCTTCGTGATGCTGCGTGACGGCCACTGCTTTCGCGACCTCAGCATCACGGCCTGTGCTCACGCCCGCATCACGCCGCGCATCGCGTTCGAGAGCGGCCAGTTCAGCAGCCTCTTTGGAATGGTCGCCGCGGGAATCGGAGTCACGCTCGTTCCCGAGATGGCGATCGACAGAAATGCGGGCTGTCACTATGTGCGCCTCAGCGATGCACGCGCCACTCGAACCATCGTTGCGGCGGTTCTGCGTGGGCGCAGCTTCAATCGCGTCCAGCAGGCTTTTTTGTCAGGGATGACAGCTTCGCGCCGTACGCAATAAAAAGACAGGCCGCTTTGATCTGCGGCCTTTCCTGCCGAAATCTACTTCAGGTGGCGCACCTTCCAGGGTCCGTTGTTAATCTTTCCATGATCTGCCCAAGATGCATTTGAGTCTTAAGCATAAAAGTGCCAGCCGTTTTCGCGACTGGCACTTTGTGTTTCGAAATAGTTAGTAAAGGATCTTCAAACCAAACTGAAGAATGCGCGGTTCAAAGGTGCTCGTGATCTGACCTCCGCTGGTGGGGACGGTTCCGAGAGTTCCTCCGAGGCCGCTGCCGGGCAGGTAGAGGTTGGTGTGGTTGAAGAGGTTGTAGCTCTCTGCGCGGAACTCGACCTTGAGGCTCTCGATGGGAGTGCTGAACTTCTTGTTGAGGGCGAGGTCGGTCTGATAGAAGGCCGGAGTGCGTCCCGGGTTGCGTGAAGCATTGCCGAAGGGACTCAGCAACGTTCCGCCTGTGGTCTTCGTGGCTGGAAGCGTGAATGCAGCAAGGTTGATGTACTGGATATAGCCGCTCGCCAGCCTGGTTTTCTTGATGACCGGCTGACCGGCGACGACGTTAGGACGGTACTCGTTGGCTCCGCGATAGGTCGCTGAGATCTGCGGAGAGACGGCATTCGCCGAGTTGGGAGAATAGCCCACATCGAATGGCGTGCCGGCCTGCATGGTATTGATGCCGCTAATCTGCCAGCCGCCGATCAGGGTATCGACCAGCGCATTGCTCTTATCGAGAAAGCGGCGGCCATGTCCGATGGGCAGTTCATATACGAGACTGGTCACGTTGGCCACAGGCAGGTTGTAGTCGGACTGACCGTAGTCGGCCTTGATATTGTTGGCGTCCTGCGGCGATGGCGTGTTGCCTTCGAGCGAGGCGCTGGCGTTATCGAGCGCATGCGACCAGCTGAAAGAGTTAAGGAGAGTTAAGCCTGCGACGAATCGCTGCTCGTAACGGACCTGCAGAGCATCGTAGCGAGAGACGAAGACGTTGGGAGCCTCAGTGATATCGCTGGGCCAGTTTGCAAAAGGCCGGGCAAAGTTGTTGGCCGGGTTCTTCTGGTTGCCGTTGAGGAAGCCCTGCAACTTCAGGCCGCGGTTGCCGACATAGGCGATGTCGAGCAGCGTGTTCTTGGCAACCTGCTGTTGCACGCTGAGGAAGTAGCTCTGGACATAGCTGTCGCGCGCATTCTTGGGTACCCAGGTGATGTTGTCCGTGGCAGGGTTGAAGGTGGTTACAAGGCTTGAAGGATATCCCTGATCGACGGTCGCGTAGCAGATGGGAGTTGTGCCATTGATGATCTGGTTGGGCAGCGGGTTGCAGTGATTGGTGGTGTTGGGAGTGGGCTGAGTGACGGAGGCGAATTGCGCTTGTGGTGCGTTGATGGCAAGAATGTCACCCGAGCCGGCGCGAGTGTAGTGGACATAGCTGACTCCATATCCGCCACGCACGGCAGTCCTCGGCGTAGCGGCGTAGGCAAAGCCGAGGCGCGGAGCAAAGTCGTTGAGGTCGGGATTGACGAGGGTGCTGCCATAGACTCCACCCCCGCCGGTGTAGGGAGTGATGCCATTGCCCTTCACTGCTCCGGGCGTGATGGTCAAGACGGTCTGCGTGGTCGGATCGAAGTTGGAGATGAACTTGTTCTGCTCAGAGTAAGGCGAACCGTACTCCCATCGCAGGCCGAGATTGAGAGTCAGTTTTGGGCTGACGTGCCAGTCATCCTGTGCATAAACACTGTCAAGGGTCTGACGAAGGTGAGCGACGAAGTAGTTGGCCAGCGAGTAGTTGTCGGTGTTGCCGAAGAGAAAATCCGCCCAGTAATTATCGCTGACCGCAGAACTGCCTCCGCCAGTGCAACTCGGGCAAACGCTATATCCTCCGCTGTAGCTGAAGGAGCCATAGAGAGGATTGTTGTCGTTGACGGCCATCCACACGTGCTCATACTCATAGCCGAACTTCAGCGAGTGATTGCCCTTGACCCAGGTAAAGTTGATCTTCGGATCGAGCAGCGCGGGGTTCTGCCACTGCGGATTGGTGCTCTGACGGCCAAAGGAAGTGAAACCGGTGATGCTGGTGGAGGGCAGACCGCCCGCCACAACCGGATTGGTCGGCAACCCGGGGATGGTGATGGCGTTGTTGCCGATCGAGAGGCTGTACTTGCCCGCCTTGGTCTTGGAGAGGCCGACGCGAGCATCGAGAATCTTGTTGGCCCCGAAGAGATGCGTATAGCCGAGTGCTACCTGCTGATCGAGAACTCGAATGGTGCCGTTGGTCTGGCCGTCGAGCGGCAGTGGCAGCGCTGGATAATTGACGCCGGTCTCCTTGCGATCGCTGATGCGAAGAAACCACGAGCTGCTTGCGCTCTGCTGATAATCGAGGCGCAGATCGCCCTTGTCGGAGTTGTCGGTAAACGGGACCTGCTTCGAGTAGTCGTTCGTCGCCAGTCCTGTTGTCGGAAGACCATTGGTGGGTAGGCCGGGGATGTTCTTGAAGTAGCCGATGATCTGTTGCGAGATAGGATTGATGGCCGTTGAAGGAATTGCGGTATTGGCCTGGTAGGTAACGCCGGTGATCGGATTTTTTACAGGAACGACAAGGATGCCGTTGAGCTCATTCTGCGTCGGCAGGGTAAACACACTCAGTGGTTTGAGCGTCTGGCGGAAGCCTTCATAGTCGAGGAAGAAAAACAGCTTGTCCTTGCGGATGGGGCCGCCGACGTTCATGCCGAACTGGTTACGATTGAACGTAGGCTTCTGGAAGGGGATGACATTTCCGGTATTGCCGACCGTCCGCGGCTTGAAGTAACCCGCGGCATTAAGGTCCGTGTTGCGAATGAACTCATAAAGCGTCGCATGAAAGCGGTTGGTTCCGCTCGCAGAAGCAGCGTTGATCGTGGCTCCTGAGGAGTGACCGTACTCCGCACTCTCGTTATTGGTGACGACCTGAAACTGTGCGACGGAGTCTGGCGGAATGGCGATGATCTGGTTGTCGAAGCCCTGGTTGCTCTCGCCGTAGGCATTGTTATCCATGCCGTCGAGCAGGAAGTTATTGAACATGCTGCGCTGACCATTAATGTTGTAGGCTCCGGCGCGCACCAGGCTATTGACGGAGCTGGTGGTCGCGGCGGTTGGGGCCTGGCGGGAGCCAGTGATCAAGCCCAGCAGGTCGGAGTAATTTCTGCTTACCAGGGGAAGGGCAGCGCTCTGGTATTGCGTGATGGTCTGTCCACGCTGGCTCGAATCCGTCTCAATCTGCAATGAGACGTCGCTCACCTCGACCGTAGTCTGCGCTGTGCCCACCTGCAGGGTCATATCAATACGCCCGCGCACGCCAACCGAAACCGAAATATTGTTTGCGACAGCGTCGGCGAAACCGGAAGCTTTTGCAGAGATCGTATAAACGCCGACGCGAAGGGAAGGGGCGTCATAGTCGCCGGAGGCATTGGTAGCGACAGTCGTGGTAGCCGCTGTGGCATTGTTCTTGATCGTAACCACCGCACCTGTCACTGCGGCTCCGCTCGCATCATGAATCGTGCCGACAAGACTTCCGTTTTCATATTGAGCGAAGGCGCTGAGACCTGGAAGAACTAGCCAAAGTGTGACAGCCAGAAAAATCCATCCGCCTACTCGAATAATCGATTTGCGTTTCGTTCCCTGCACTGCATTTTGAGCACGCATCCGGTCTCTCTCAGTCAACATTGAATCTCCTGCCTCCGTAAGTTTTGATTGGTGGCGACTTATCTTCCCTGACGACGGACACAACACTACGTCCGGCCCTGAAGACCGTCAATAAAGAAGTTACCGATAACGTTTTAGCAACTTGGCGTTAACAAGTCATTTCTTTATGAGAGATTTATGGTCAAAATTCGTCTGCTAATCGCGAGCTCCACCGAAATAGAAATTTAGATTTGCAATGAACAACTCATCGCAGAACGGACGAGCGCGCAGAGCTGGCTTCTAAATAAGCACATACCAGGAAGACGAGCTCCTGGTGCAAGGCGTCGAACTGCTTCTCGGGAGCGTCTGATTCGAGCAAGCGACGGCTGACTCCAGCCATAGCGCCCTGCAACATCGAAGCGACAAGTTGAGGGTCTTTGCCTGGCGGCTCGCAGGAGGTCGTCAGCATACCAACGATTGCCTTGTTGCACCGCACTCCCACTTGCTGCACGATCTTTGCTCCATCCAGACCGGAGCTTATCGAATACAAAGCGATGCTCGCCTTCGCATCTCTCATCTTGGCAGTCAGGAATGCGGTGACAAGAGCTGTCGCCATCTGCTGAAGCGTGTTGCCCTTCTGCTCTATACAGACTCGTTCGACCGCCTCCATCACCTCGTCCATGTGGCGTCGAAGGGCGGCCTGCAGGAGAGAGCTTTTGTTGGGAAAGTACTGATACAACGTTCCCACGGACACGCCGGCTCGCATTGCCACTCTTGTTGTGGTCAGCCGCTCTTTTCCCACGCCCAGCAAAACCTGAATGGTCGCTTCGAGAATGGCGTCTACACTCGCAGTCGAACGTGCCTGAACCGGCAATTTACGAGGCTGTAGGAGTACCTGGGAACTCTGAGGCAAATGCGAACTCCTAATCTGAAGCTTTCTTCATCTAAACACAAGCACCCATATTGACGAACAACATTTGAACAGACCAGGAGAACATACATGACGAAATCCACAACCCTTGGCGGCACCTTCACCTTTCTAAACACATCGATGACGGTGAACCGCATGGGCTATGGTGCGATGCAGCTTGCCGGTCCGCAGGTGTGGGGACCGCCGCGCGACGTTGACGCTTCGGTCGCAGTCTTGCGAGAGGCCGTCTCCTCCGGCGTGAACCATATTGACACCAGCGACTTCTATGGCCCTCATGTGACTAATCAGATCATCAAGCAGGCGCTCCATCCTTATGTGGACGGCCTGGTGATCGTCACCAAGCTGGGCGCTCGACGTGGCGAAGACAAGTCCTGGATCCACGCTCTTTCGCGCCAGGAGTTGATCGATGGCGTTCACGACAATCTCCGAAATCTAGGGCTCGACCGGCTCGATGTCGTCAACCTGCGCGTGGGAGGAGTGATGGGGCCAGCGGAAGGATCCATCGAAGAACCGCTTACCGTGCTCGCCGAACTGAAGCAGCAGGGTCTCATTCGTCATCTCGGACTGAGCAACGTCAGTCCTAAGCAGTTTGCCGAAGGACAGAAAATCTCGGAGATCGTCTGCGTGCAGAACCTGTATAACGTAGTCCATCGGAACGATGATGTGTTCATCAATGACCTCGCAGGCCAGGGTATAGCTTATGTGCCGTTCTTCCCGCTGGGAGGGTTTACCCCGCTACAATCGTCGGTGCTCGAAACGGCAGCGGCGTCACTCAACAGCGCGCCAATGCAGGTTGCCCTCGCATGGCTTCTTCAGCGTTCGCCCAACATTCTGTTGATCCCCGGGACTTCTTCCACCGGACATCTAGGTGAGAACCTCAAAGCTGCAACCCTGCAACTTCCTCCCGAAGTCATTGCCAGCCTCGACGCAATTGATGAACCTGCGAAATCGTGAAGCGGTTGAGACTTAGTCGCATGAGTTGATAAGTCAGCATGCGACTAAGTCACGGCTGCATTGCAGCGCGACCCACGACGTGAAATCGCAGCAGAATTCCAGCGGATTTTCCTGGTTGGCCTCCGCCGATGTAGAGCTTGTAATCGCCCGGCTCTACACTGCGCGCGCCATCGGCGGCCACCAGGCTCAACTGACGAGGTGTCAAGGTCATCTGCGCCGTCTTGCTCTCCCCTCGGTGAAGCTGCATCTTCTGAAAACTGATTAATTGGCGCAGCGGCGCTCCAGTCGCGTGCTCTGGAATCAAATAGGCCTCCACCGTCTCCGTACCATCGCGCTCGCCCTCGTTCTTTATTTCTACCTGCGCCTGCAGTGACTGGCCTGCTTGTACAGACGAGGTTGAAAGCTTACCTGACGAGTAGCCGAAGCGCGTGTAGCTGAGCCCATACCCGAAGCCATAGAGCGGTTCGCCGCTGAAGTAACGATAGGTCCGGCCGCTCATGCTGTAGTCATCGAACGGACGCAGTTGCGCCGTGCTCGCATAGAAGGTAACAGGCAGCCGCCCGGAAGGATTGTTCTCTCCAAAGAGAGTATCCGCGATGGCCGTGCCGCCAGCCTGTCCCGGATACCACGCCTCAAGAATAGAAGCCGCCTTCTTCGCCGAGTCGCCAAGCGCGATCGCGCTTCCATTCATCAGAACAATGACAATTGGCTTGCCTGTCGCGGCAATGGCAGAGACCAGTTGTTGCTGCGCGTCTGGCAACTCGATCGAAGTGCGGTCCCCTCCGCGAAACCCCTTGACTGCAATCGGCATCTCCTCGCCTTCCAGTTCAGGGCTGAGCCCCAGGAACAAGACGACAGCATCCGATTGAGACGTAGCCGCAACTGCCTGTTGACGCAGCACTGCGAGAGGTGGTCTCCAGTTCAGCGTGAGGCCGGCTCCGAAGTGCGGTGCCTGATGTGTGTATTCAATACGCAGACGATGCGGTTTGGTATCGGTGAATGCCAGTTGAAAAGGTGGCGTGGGAGCTCGCCTGCCGTGCGTTGCTGCGTGCCCGTAGTCATAGACCTGTTTGCCGTCGAGCCATACCTTGATCGTCTCCGCATCCTCGCACGTGCTGCAATGCGCGAACGCGAAATCCATATTCAGCGTGCCGGGCGCAGGTGCGCTCATCCAACCTGTCCAGCGAACGGCAAAGGCTTTGGCCGAGACACCTGGTGCCGGTGCTGCGCCATTCCAGTCGAAATCGATCCTGCGGTCGATGCGCGTCATCACTGGAGTGCCTTTGAAATCCGTGCCAGAGAAATACTCTCCACGAAGACCATGCGTGGCTTCTCCATCTGTGGTCAGTAGGGTTTCGGGGACAGGCAGGACAGCACCATCGACATAAGGCGATCCCTGCGCGTATCGCACATGGCCCGGCGTGCGTCTCCGCAAAGCTTCGAGCGGCGTCACTGGGTGCGAGGCGACGCCGTTGTAGTTTCCTTCAAGCGCCGGCAACGTATCGGCATTCGGCCCAATCACAGCAATGTCTTTCAGCCCGGAGTGAAGTGGCAACACTTCATGTTCATTCTTTAGCAGCACCATTGAAGCGCGTGCCGCTTCTAGCGAAAGCTGAGCATGCTGGGGAGAATCATTTTGCGAGAATGGGATTGTGTTGAATGGCACCGAGGCAGCAGGATCGAACATACCTAGCCGAAACCGCGCCGTGAACAAGCGACGCACGGCAGCGTCTATGTCTGACTCAGCAATCAAGTGATGGCGAACCGCCCCGACCAATGCCGCATACTCCTTGCCGCAACTGAGGTCGGTGCCTGCCTTCACGGATACGGCTACTGCGTGCTCCAGGTCCGGGGCGTACTTATGACCGACGCTGACATCGGAGATCGCCGCACAATCTGAGACGACAAAGCCATTGAATCCCCAGTCGCGTTTCAGCTTCTGTTGCAAGAGCATTGTGTTGGCACATGCCGGTGCGCCATCGACCGCGTTGTAGGCACACATCAAGCTGTCCACGTGTGCGTGTGTCACTAGTTCGCGAAACGCGGGAAGATAGGTGTCTTCAAGATCGTGCGGCGAGATAACGGCATCGAAGCTGTGCCGCTCCGACTCCGGACCACTGTGCACTGCGAAGTGTTTCGCGGTGGCTACTGTCTCTAAATATCTTGGATTGTCGCCTTGCAGCCCGCGCACAAATGCGCTGCCGATCTGCCCCGTCAGGAAGGGATCTTCGCCATAGGTCTCCTGCCCACGCCCCCAGCGGGGATCGCGAACGATGTTGATGTTCGGAGACCAGATGGTCAAGCCATAAAAGATCGAGTGATTTTCCACGCGCTGTGCTTCGTTGTACTTTGCCCGTGCTTCCGTCGAGATAACATTGGAGACGCCCTCGATGAGTCCTGTGTCCCAGGTTGCAGCTAGTCCAATTGCCTGCGGAAACACGGTGGCGTAACCGGATCGCGCCATCCCGTGCAGCCCCTCATTCCACCAGTCATACGAAGGAACATGCAAACGAGGAATTGCCGGTGCTTCGTTCTGCATCTGTCCTACTTTTTCTTCGAGCGTCATGCGCCCAACCAGATTGTCGACACGCTGTTGCAGCGGAGCACTGGGATCAAGATAGAGCGGAGCCTTGTTCTGACTTTGCGAAGACGCTGGAGCAGCAATCAGGCACGCAGGAGCGAGAACAAAAAATAAAAAGAGGGCGATAACGAAAGCCATGCAGAAGACCGTTCCTTATGTGTAGAGAGCCCGCATTGGCGAACCCGGTTAAAAATGAACTCGCTAAGCGTCGTCGCCAGATCGTTCCTTTACGCGATGCCTGTCAAAGCTTTCTCTCATGGCGAAAAACGCTGGCACGGGTCGATACTCCACATCGAAGGGTAGCGAACGCTGCGGACGATTCGGCTGCTTGCGATGGTGCGTCGGGCCGTCATTGAGCCATGTCCTGCGATCGCTGATGCCCCACGTCAACACCAGTTTTACCGCTGTATTGCCCAGCGCGACATCGAGAAAGTCACGATACGTCTGCGCTATGACTCGATCACGTTCTACGATCTCATTGGAGGCAATATCGTCCTCGTTGACGTCGAGCTCGGTGAGGTAAACTTCCAGCCCTATCGCATGAATTGCCGCAATGTAATCTGCCAGCCCTTTGCCAATCGTCGATGTTGAAGCCGCCTTGATATGCGACTGAATCCCAACCGCATCCAGTGGAACTTTGCGTGCTTGCATCCCGCGCAGCAGTTCCAGAATTGCGCGCCTGCGTTGCTCATCCTCCGCGTTGTCGTACTCTACGCCATAATCGTTATACGTGAGCCTGGCTTTCGGATCTGCTTCGCGCGCCGTACGGTAGGCAAGATCGATATAGTCCGCCCCGACACGCTCATACCAGAAGGACTTTCTCAAGTCGCCGGGCATCGCATCCTTCGGCAAGATCGCTTCGTTCACGACATCCCATGAATGCACTCGCCCTCGGTATCGTCTCATCACCGTCTGAATATGTTCAACAAACAGCTTTCGCACATCGAGCGACGACGGCGCAGCGGCCAGCCAATCAGGCACGCTGTTATGCCAGGCCAGGGTATGTCCGCGAACTAACAGATGATGCTTCGCTGCAAAATCGAATAGCGCATCGGCCTGTGAAAAGTCATACTTGTCCTGCGCCGGTCGAAGGGCACGCCACTTCAGTTCTCCCTCGGGCACCAGGATGCCGCACTGGTCAACGATCAACTCCGCCAACGCAGGATCGCTGCTAAGCGATCGCACAATCACTGCGGACCCTGAGATCAATTTGACGCGTGCTGCGTGTGCCTTTAGCGATCCTGCGCCCGCAACCGACTTTGCCTCGTTTGGAAGCGCTTTTGGTATCCGTCCAAAGTCAGGTGACGGAAACTTTTCCTGCCGTGGCGCGCTGTTGAGTGTCATCTCGTCAGGATGTTGGGGAACTTGTGCCAGGAGCCTTGTATTGATTGCCGTCCGCGAAAGTGTTGCTGCCGCTGCCGCCTTCAATCCTTTACTCAACATCTCTCTTCGTGTCGCCATCCTCGATCTCCTATGCGTCGCCAGCAAAAGCCGGATCAAAAAATGAAAGGCATATGGCGCGAGGAAGTTCCTGCACGCCACATGCCTGTGTTTTCCTTCAAGCGGTTAGAACAATAACTTCAGCGACATCTGGCCGATGCGGGGATCACTGGCCGAAGTGACCCTGCCAAACGCTCCGTTCGTTACCGAAGCATTCGGATCACCGAAGTTGGTGTGGTTCAGCACATTGAAATACTCTGCGCGGAACTGGAGCTGCACAGACTCGTGCACGGGGAAGTAGCGCATGACGCTGACGTCCCAGTCGGTGTACTGCGGCCCTACAAAGCTGCCCTTGACGATGTTGCCGTACGACAAAGGTAGATTCACCGTGTAGCTCGGATTGGTCGAAAAGTTCGCCGTGTTCAGGTACGACTTGCATGCAGTGCTCACCGCTCCGCAGGCGTTTCCACCATAAGGATTCTGGCCATTCCACACGCCGCGCTCGCGATTCAGATTGGTTCCGCTGTTTCCTGCGCCGGTTACAGTGAGTGGATCGCCGCTGCGGAATGCGAAGATGCCATTGGTCTGCCAGCCGTTGGCTGCATACCGAACCGCTGCATTGCCTCCGCTAAGCTTCGGCAACACCCACACGTAAGAGAGTGACAACACATTGCGATGGTCGTAGTCCGAAGGGCCGGAGTCCAGTCGCTTGAAGTGAGGTTCGTAGACCGGAAGCGAATATCCCGACCCGGGCACGACGGCTGTAGCCGATGCGCCAAACGGAAAGTTATCAATCGCCTTCGACCATGTGTAGTTAAGAAAGAGAGTAAGTCCCGTGCTGATCCGGTTCTGCAGCGAGGCCTGCAACGAGTGGTAGATCGCGTTTCCGCCCGTATCCACCTGCGCGATCTGCTGCGTGTAGTTCTGCAGCAGGTTCGGCGAGGAGTAGACGCGCTTGCCGATGTTCGGCCCCTGGTTATAGGTCGGGTTGATGTCCGACGGCACATACTGGTGATTGCTTCGCGACCCGACATAGGCGATCCGGCTGGAGAGCTTGTCGGTGAACTGCTGCTCGACGGCAAGGTTCCACGAGTAAGTTACCGGCACGCGGAAGGTCGTAGGATCGAACGTGCTGTAACTGGACGATTGATAGTTAGCTGTCGTGAAGTAGCTTGCCGGCGGAGGCTGCGGAGCAGGGAACGGATTGCCGCCGGCTACGCTCGCATACGGGTTTGAAAAGTCCGCCAGCGCCGTCGGCAAAAACTGAACGTTGACCGAAGCGACAAACGGCACGGAGTTGGCGAAGATATTGTCGAAGACTCCCGGCAGGCGCGTGTCATAAAACTGTCCGCCGCCACCGCGAATGCTGGTCTTTCCGTCACCGAACACGTCCAACGCAAACCCAAAGCGCGGCATGAAGTGAGAATAGACCGGGCGCACCATGTTCTCGACAAATCCAGCGTCGCCCGGAAACAGCAGCCCGGCAAGCGCATTGGGATGCGTCGTCGAAATCGTACCGGCAGCACGCGCGGCCGGGCTGAACATGCCCTGCCGCTCATGGCTCTCGTGCTGCGGAGCAAAAGGCTCATAGCGAATTCCGTAATTCAGCGTGAGTCGGCGATTCACCTTCCAACTGTCCTGCGCATAGTAGCCGGTTACGTGGTAGCGGTTGTTGAAGTACTGTCCTGAGGCCTGCTGAAAGTTTGTCAGGCCGCCCAGCAGGTAATCCGCCAGGGGATTAGAGATCGACGCATTGCTGTTGAACTGGAAGACGCCGGGCTGCTGAAACTGGTTATCGACATCTACCTTCGCCAGCTCTCCGTGAAATCCGAAGCTCATCGTGTGGCTGCCGATCACCCAGTGCAGATCGTCGGCCAGCGTGTAGTTGTTGCGGCGGAAGCTGGCCGCGGGATTATCCCCAATCGTAAAGAAGTTCGTCACCTGAATCTGGTTGATCTGCTTGAACGCAGGCTGCCAGACATTGACGCCTAGATCGTTCACATCCGGCGCTCCCGCCAGCGGTCCGCGCGAGGCATCTTCAATCTGATAGCTCAGGCTGAAGTTGTTTAACAGGTGATCGTTGAAGGTGTGCGTCTCGGAGATCAGCGCATTGTGATAGCGAATCGCAGCCTGGTCGGAGTAGCTCAGAAGGTCCGTTGTATCCAGCACCCCGGCGTTGTCGAAGCTGTCGTAGAAGTAGCGCAAGGTCAGATGGTCGTTCGCTCCCAGTGCCTGGTCGACGCGGCCTGTGTATTCGATATAGTTCTGCTTGCTCGGTCGGAAGAACTGGTACGTTCCATCGGTTCCGCTGATCGTCGGCAGATACTTCAATAGCGCCAGCGACGACTGGTTATAGTCGTTCGGATTGACCGTGCAGGTAAACGTGGCCCCTGTCGGGGTGCATGGATAGGGGAGCAACGTCTTGGGATTCAAGATCGGGCTAGACACCCCGGTAAAGGTTCCGGCAAGCTGTGCCGGAGTAGGAAGAAACGCCGTGCCGCCCACGCCATTCGTGCGGATCCGCGTCGATTGCACACCAAAGAAGAAGAAGGTCTTGTTCGCTCCGTTGTAGAGATGTGGAATCACGACCGGGCCGCCTATGGTGCCGCCAAACTGATTGCGCTTGAGCGGATCGACCGTCTTCTTCGTTCCGACGTAGCTAAAGTAATTCGCCGCATTGAACACACGGTTCCTCAGATATTCAAACGCGTCTCCATGAAGTTGGTTCGAGCCGCTGCGGGTAATGATGTTTACCACTCCACCCGCATTCTGGCCATACTCGGCGTTGTAATTGCTCGTCTGCACGCTGAACTCCTGCAGTGCGTCGGGCATCGGAAAGGGAGCATTGACGTTGGTGTATTCGTCGACGTTATTGCCGCCGTCCAGCATGTAGTTAACCTGGTTGGCGCGGGTCCCGTTGATCGTCACCGCTGCGACCACCGGAAAGGTCTTGGTCTGGCCCTGGTCGATATTGGCCGACGGAGCCACCACCACACCCGG
>NZ_DATKQC010000061.1:0-23794 GCF_035532915.1 Edaphobacter sp. | reverse complement strand
GACCAGAGAGGCCGTCCCCTGCGTGTACGACCGCCCCGGAGCGTTCAGCCGCGCATAGCTCAGCCCGGCAAACGCATTGCCCTCGTGCAGGTCCACCAGCACGTTGTTCGACGTAAACTTCTTCGCGCCCGTGTCCAGGTCGAAGTCCCACTCCACATCCATCTTCGCCGACGTCCTCACCCTCAGCCGCGACACCAGCGGCGAGATCTCCCGCGCCTCGGTCAAAAACGCCACGCCCGAAAGGTTCAGCGTCGTGTCCAAGATGTTGCGCTTGCCATCCACCACCGCGCCGCCAAAGTTCTTGTCGAAGAAATACTTCTGCGTCAGCCTCCAACTGATCCACTCGAGCGCTCCGCAGTGGCTCGAATCCGTCTCCGCATCGCCCTGCGTCTGGTCTGCGTCCGCGTCGTCGTCTGCGTCCTTCTCCTTGGCCTTGCACGGCTGCTGTTTGCCCCCGGCTGGCTTCAGAAACAGCCGCTGGGTCACGCCATACTGCAGCTCGTTGGTGTCGCTCACGACGTCCACGTCGTCAAATCGCAGCACCTTCATAAATTCGTCCACGCCGCCTACATAGCGATACTTCAGCTCCGGCTCGATGGTGTGGCGCACCGCATGGCCGAACAGCTTCTCGACAAACTTCGAGTCGAACGTCCTCTCGATCACCGGCGGCCGCACATCCACCTGCGCTTCCACATCGTTCCGGCTCAATCCGCCCCTGTGCTCGACCGACGGATCGACAATCGCCGCCGGAGGCTTCAGGCTGCGGCTATAGAGCGTCTCCCGAACTCCCAGCGAAGGCACAAACTTCCACTCGCCCAGCTTCAGCCGATAGGCGATCTCAGGATGCAGGTCGAACCGTTGCGTCACTCCGCTGCTCACGAAGTCCGGCTGCACCCGCTTCAGCCCACTGGCCGAGCTCTCAAAGTTCCACAGCAGCCCGGACGTGCCCAGCGCATGGTCGGTCGAGGACATCTCCAGCGCTGGCGCATGGAAGATGCGGACCTCCTGCGCCGGAATCGCCGGTGTCGTCGCCGTCGCAGGCACGGCGACCCGCTTCAAACCCTGGTAGCGGTCGGCCCGCACATCCGACGCAAAGCCGTCGGTCTCATGCACGGCATACGCAAATGAGAGGATATCGGTCGAGACCGCCTGGTTGAAGTTCTCCGTGAACGCCTCGCGGTAAGGGTACGAGCTGAGATACTCCATGTCGCTCGCGATCCGCGTCTGCGAGGAAAAATCGTGGCGGCCGGAGAAGGTCACGTCCTGCCCGCCCTGGTTCACATACTGGCCGCCCGTCACATAGCCGCGGTCCAGCAATCCGCTGTAGCGCCCCGTCGCAAAATCGTTGTCCCGGCCGCGATAGTGCAGCATCGCCGACTGCGACCACCCTCTGCTCGAAAAAAACTCCGCGCCCACCGTCAGGTCGGTGCTGCGGTTGATGGCGAAATAAATCTGCTCGCCCAGAATCAAACCCTTGGTCGAAGACTCGCCGATCACAGGAATCATGAAGCCGCTCTGCCGCCCCTCCGTGTTCACCGGATGCGTCACATAAGGCATATAAAGCAGAGGGATGTTGAACAGGTGGAAGACGCTGTTGCGCGCGCTGGCCATCGCGCCATCGATCTCGAACTTGCCCGCATACAGCAGCCAGTCGGGATGCTCCAGTTGGCACGACGTCACCGTTCCCCCGTAGACCTCGTACTCCTGCGGCCCCTTCTTCACCACCACCCGGCCCGTAAACAGGAAGGGATGCCCATTCGCATAGACAATCTTGTGGCCCGAGCTCTTGAGCCCCACCGAGCCCGACACATCGTAGAAACGTCCGGTCTGCTTGTTCAGGTTCAGGGTTCCGTGGCTCGCCGTGATGATCTCGTTGTTCGCGCCGCCGGTCGCCTTCAGATGTCCCGTCGCCTCCAGTTCGCCGGTCGCGCTGTCGTACTCGATGTGGTCGGCCTCGACCTTGCGATTGCCGTAGGTGATGACCACGTTGCCGTCGAGCACATAGCGGTCGCCCGTCTTCGACTGCGTGTCCGACTCCATCACGACGGGGACAGTCTTCTCTGCTTCCGGAACGACAATCGCTTCTGGATACCGGCCCGTCTCCGGCGCGTCGGGAAGCGCCGCCGCGGGGGTTGCCTGATTCGTCACCTCTTGCGCGCGAAGCTGTGGATGACTTGCTGCAATCATCGTGATAGTTATCAAGAGGTAAACGGTTCTCAGGGCGCGCCGGGCACGCTTTGGGCTGAGAGTCTGCACCCATCTCAATCCAGCTTCAGCCGTCGCAACCGCAAGACCCGCTTGCAGCGTTTCAGAAGGTTCAGGCAATGCAACCGACGGCAGAGTACGCGAGAGCAGCCGGAGTTTCCGGCCATCCCTCGTCTCCCGTTCGCTGTTTTCAAAAAATGTCAGACGCACCACTCTCTGAGGCTAAACGATTTCACGGAAGCGGGTTTAGGTTTGAGCACAATGAGCTCTGCACAGCTTGACATACAGCCACTGGACGAAGCCGCCGAGGAAGCGGAAGCAGCGCTGGCCCCCCTTGCCCTCAAGCAACAGGTCGCCGAGCGTCTCGCCGCCCACCGCGCCCGTCATGGGCAGCAGGCCGCCGCGCCCGCGCCGACGATCGTCCGTCCCGCCTCAACCAAACCTCGTGCCGCCCAGATCGCCGCCGCCGTAGCCGAGCGCTACGCCCAGTCCCAAAGCTACCGCGCCTTCCTCGCCGCCGAGGCTGAGCGCGCTATTCAGGAGGCCCAGGCCGCCGCCGAAGTCGCCGCCCGCAGCGCACAGGCCATCGCCGACGCGCAGAACGCGCTGCTCGCCGAGCTGGAACAGTGGGAGCTCACGCCCCCGCCAGCGCCGCCGTCACCGCTCTCCGTTTCACCAACCTCTTCCTCTGCCACCCCAGATTTGTCATCCTTAGCCCCCCAAAGTTTGTCATCCTTCGCCCCACCCACTTTGTCATCCTTCGCCGAAGGCGGAGGATCTGCTTCTTCAACCGCCCCTCAGCAGCAGGTCTCCAGCGTAGGCCTTACCGTCCGCCTCTACGAAGACCGCAACCACGCCATTCCCGGTCCCTTCAGCGGCGCAAGCCATAATCGCTACCAGAACCCCTTTGCCGAGATCGAAGAAGACGAGCGCCTCGCCCTCGAAGACGAGATCGCCTTCCGCCAGTCTCCTACCTTTGAAGACCCGATAGCGCCGGTAGAGATTCCCGCCAACCTCATCGAGTTCCCCCGCCAGCTCGTCGCCTCGCGCCGCGCCCGTCCGCGCATCGCCGAAGGCCCGCTGCGCGAAGAGGCCGAGCAGGCCCACGACGCAACCCAGCTTCGCATCTTCGAGGTCGAGCCGACCCAGATCTCCACGGCGCCCGCGGCCGAGTCCGCCGAATCCATCATCCCCGAGTGGTCTTCCATCCTGCTGAGCGCCCTCCCGGTCTCCTCGTACGTCGAGCCCGAGACCTCTCGGCTGCCCTTCAGCCCTGTACTTCCGCTCCACGCCGCCTCGCCCAGCCTGCGCCTGATGGCCGCGATGGTCGACGGCTGCATCCTGCTCGCCGCGTTTCTCAGCTTCGTCGTCGTCTTTGTGCTGACGCTGGCCAAGCTGCCCGCACCTCCGGTCGCAGCACATATTCCCCTCCAGATCGCTGCCATCGGCAGTGTCGGCGTGCTTGCCCTGATGGCGCTGATTTACCAAGGTCTCTTCTTCACCTTCTCCGATACGACACCGGGGATGCGCTACGCCCGTATCGGCCTCTGCACCTTCAACGACGAGAATCCCACTCGAGCCGCGATGCGCCGCCGCGTTCTGGCCGGCGTCCTCGCTGCCTGCCCCCTGGGCCTCGGCTTCCTTTGGGCCTGGCTCGACGATGACAGCCTGGGCTGGCACGACCGAATCTCTCACATCTATCAGCGCAGTTACTAGCAGCAGTTATGAGGCTAAATAGCCTATTTTCTGTAGTTTGCAATAAGTAACCTGTAAATCGTTGATTTACAGGTTACATTGCTTGATTTGTAACCGGAGAAACGGTATTTTACCGGTTACATTTGCCTATAAGCCGGGGTCGAAGCATTAGGTTGACCCTTCCCCTGAAACGCGATACACTTCTTAAGTTTGGCGCTGTAGCCCGTGTGTCTCGAATCTTGTTTCGAGCTGAGGGGTTGCAGGGACAACCGGCTTGAGTCCGCGAAACTTGCGACGATTCAGCCAGTTGGCTTGATGCAGTGCTCCTGTATTCGCCCCATGCAGCACAATCTATGTAGAAGAGGCGGCAGCGTTTTCAAGAACGCACGCTTGAGGTTTTAGCTATGTACGCAGTCATCCGCACCGGCGGCAAACAGTACCGCGTTGCCCCAGGCGACAAATTGAAGATCGAGACCACCGCCCATGAGAACGGCGCGGTCGAGTTCTCCGACATCGTCGCCATCAGTGGCGAAGCAGGCAAGTTCGAGTCCGAACTGGGCGGAGCCAAGGTTCTGGCCTCCGTGCTCGGTGAAGGCCGCGGCGACAAGATCCTCGTCTTCAAGCTCAAGCGCAAGAAGCAGTACAAGAAGATGCAGGGCCACCGCCAGAACTTCGTCGAAGTGAAGATCAACGAGATTCAGGTCAACGGCAAGAGCTTCAAAGAAGAAGCAGCGAAGTAAAAATTTAGATTTTCAGCGCGAATGCCCCAAGGCCGCGCGAAAGAGGCAATGCAATGGCACATAAAAAAGGCTTAGGTTCTTCTAAAAACGGCCGCGATTCGAATGCACAGCGGCTCGGCGTCAAGCGCTTCGGCGGCGAAACCGTCACCGGCGGCTCCATCCTGGTTCGTCAGCGCGGAACCCCGCTCAAGCCCGGCGCAAACGTAGGCCGTGGCAAGGACGACACCCTCTTCGCCAAGATCGACGGTGTAGTCCGCTTCCAGGACCGCGGCCAGATTGGCCGTTTCGTCTCCATCGATCCTATCGCCGTCAGCGCATAGATCTTCTAGATTTCCGCAGTTTCAGAAAAGGCCCTGCTTTGGCAGGGTCTTTTCATTTCTGCGTAAACGGGAAAGTCCGTAGGTGACCGCCTCTGCCGGTTTGCCGCCCGCTCTCGGCAACGAAGACATGCGCGTCGAAGCGCCAAATTTATGGCTGATAGGCGAGCTTCCTGGTGACGGCCTCCACCCAGAAGAACGGGTCATGCCGATATTCGATCTTGCCGATATCGCCATTCGTCGTCGCATCCGGATTCGTCAACCAGACAAAGCTGTATTCGCCGGGAATGATCTGGAGATTCCCCTTTGCCACACTGAAGATGACTCCGATGACGATCCCGATCGCGGGAGTCTTTCCCGCCGCCAACGCGATGCTGCCGGTGATCTTCGCGTTTCCGTCGACGATGGGCGGCACGGCCCTTGTGGGCAGGTCTGCGGCGATGGCGAAGGTGGAGCTCACTGGCTGGCTAAAATCAATCGGTTGACTGGCCAGATCATTGGTCGTAGCCACAGTTGCGTATATATGCACTGAACCTGTGAGAAAGTCCTGCCTGTACAGCCCCACAGATGCTCCGACGTTGAAGCGATACGCGAGCGAGCCGGGATTCGAAGAGAAGATGGGCAACGGGATGATGTACTGCCAGGTATTCACCCACCACTGCTCCTGCGCGTCCCCGTTGTAGACCTGGCCCTCCAGCGCGATATCGCCGGTATAAATCTCTCCGCCAATCGCGCCACTGGTGTTGGTGCTGGAAGGAGTCTGGACGAGTGCAACCGTCGCATTAGGAGCGACGATGGTGTTCCATGGCCCGAAAAAGCCGGCGAGGCCGTCCAATGTTGCGGCCAGACGTGAAGGCTGCTTCTTCACAGGAATTGCGGCCGGGGTACGCTGCCTGGCGGAAAGCTCGGCCAATTGTTTGGCCAATCCGCTGGAATACGCCTGGGGATCCTCGCCGAATGCGCTAACGAGAGCGCTTTTCGTACCCGTTTCTCTCAGCCTGGTGCTTAGTCTTGCCTTCTGAACGTCTTCGAGGATGGCTTGGGCTGCGGTGGTTTGGGCTTCACTGGAAGCACTGCTTCCTTTGCCGGTGGGTACAGCGGATTGATTCTGCGGTGATTGTGGATTGCTCATCGAACAGCCTCCCGGAACGATAAAAGGCATGAAGGCCTGATTCCGGGAGTGGATCGACGGAATGAGGCGGATGGATGCCCCTCTAATTCTGGATGAGCCCTTGGAACGTCGATAGCATAACAGGCTCCTTTAGCAGTCGGCAATCTGGCCCTCTTGTAGACGGGAACCGTGGAACCGGGTTCATTCGTTCCGAACGGATTATGCCAATATGATGCTGCGGGCTTCGCCTTCGGGATCGTCCGCGACGCGGCATTGACTATCCCAAATCATCGTCCTGTTGGCTTGAGGGTCGGTTGGCTCCCACTTCAGACCCGGTATGCTCGGGTTTCCAGTTGCTGCAAACTCTGCCCATGACGCAGCCATCTTCTTTTCCAATACCTGCGCCTCGGGCGTATTGCCGGTTCCTTGCTCACAGCGCCTGGTGTTGTCGAAGCAGAACTGGAGATCGGACGTGTGCCATGCACCGGGGATGCCATCGAGCATCTGCGTCTGCCACGTGAAGTAGTAGGCATAGGCTGGTGCGGCTTTCAGCTCGTGCTTCAGCCTCGCCATCTTCACCACATTATTTCGCATGGAGAGTCCGTTGAGTCCAAAACTTCCGCTGCACATGTACGACAGGGTCCGAATCTGCTTTTGCGGATAGGCCTTCTTCAGAGCGGCAACGATGGCCGTAGCTTTTTCCTCGCCATAGGCCCGAGAGAGACCTGCATGCCACTCTTTCTCCGTGGGGTTGGAAGACATCCGGTTGCCTTCTTCGCTGACGGATCCGATTAGCAGGGGCACGTTCCTTGATATCTCCGGAGCAGCGTCGAAGAAGGAACGCATGTTGATCACCTTGCCGTCCACGCACGGCGACCATCCGACGCGAGGCTTACCTGGCGCGCCTGGCCCCATCATGCGAGGACCTTCCGGATTGATCCTGGCAACAGCCGCGTTTCCGGCGGCAAACAACCTGCTCCATTCCATCTTCTGCAGCGACTCGATGTCGTTTGCCGCGAGACCAAGATCTTTCATCACGAGCCGGGCGACTTCCGTTTGCTGCTCCCTGCTGGGGATGTTGCCGCCGCCGCCCGATTGCGCCGCGGCGCGATGGAAGAGCCCCTCAGCCGAAGGCATCCCCATCAACGTGGTCACCTTCGATCCGCCGCCCGACTGGCCGTAGATCATCACGCGATCCGGGTCGCCGCCGAAGTTCTCGATGTTCTCGTGGACCCAGCGCAGGGCCGCCACCAGATCGGTCATGCCGACGTTCGCAGAATCCTCGTACGCGGACCCACCAACCTCAGAGACATCAAAGAAGCCAAGGATATTGAGGCGGTGATTGACAGAGACCTGCACCACGTTATGATGCCGCGCCATCTGCGCACCCTCATGCGAAGGCAGTTCATAGGAGGAGCCGAAGCTGTACCCTCCGCCGTGCATATACAACATCACCGGCAGCTTGCCTGTCAGGCCGGGTGTCCAGATGTTCAGCTTGAGCATGTCCTCGCTCTGCCATCCATCATCCCAATCCTGAAGAAAGGTCTGCTCTATGCTTGTCCAGGGATGCAGGGTCTGCGGGCAATTCGCTCCGTAGACCAAGGCCGGGTACACGTCTGTCCATGGCGTCGGCGGCTTCGCCGGCAGCCAACGGTTAGCGTCGGCGGTAGTCTGGCCGTAAGGTACTCCCTTGAAAGTGAAGACGCCGCCATCGACGAACCCACGCACCTTACCGTACTGCGTTTTCGCAACCGCCGAACGCGGCGTTGAACAGTTGCCCGGTTCCTGGTGGGCCGCGGTCTTGATGCTGTCGGAGGCGAATGCAGATCTTCCGGCAGCAAGGCTCACCCCTGCCGTGGCCGAAAGCAGGAGCGCCTCACGGCGCGTGAGAATAGTTCGATTGGATGATTCAGACATGAATGAGTCTCCTTTACACGGGTTGCCCGAGAATCAGGCAGATCGTATCAACTTTGGTTACATATTCCCTGTCTACCAGCCGGAAAAATCTCCGGCTGGAAACCAAGATTATTCGGGCAAAGCGTACTGGCCATCGATGTGGAAATGACCGCTGACGTCCGGCGCGCCGGTGTCGGGCTGTCCTCCGCCGATGCTGATTGTGTAATCCCCCTGCGCGATGATTGGATTTCCATCCTCCATCACCATGCCCAGGTCGCGCGGGGTCAGCTCGAAATGGACATGCTGGCTTGCACCAGCTTCGAGATGGATGCGCTGGAACCCACGCAGAGCGATGCGCGGAGCTCCCTTGACGTCGGGGAATTTGAGATAAAGCTGCACAACCTCGTCTCCCGCTGTTTTGCCAGTATTGCTGACCGTTGCATCCGCGCCAAGGGGCTGTCCGGCGACAACAGCAGAGGTCGGTATGCTCAGGTTGCTGTAGCTGAACTTCGTGTAACTCAGCCCATAACCGAAGGGATAGAGAGGCTTGCCATTGAAGTATCGGTAGGTCCGATTTGCCATGCCGTAGTCTTCAAAGTTCGGCAACTGGTCGACGCCGGTGTAGAAGGTGACTGGCAGCCGCCCCGCCGGATTGTTCTTTCCGCTCAGGGTCTCGGCAACTGCCGCGCCTCCCTCTTCCCCGGGATACCAGGCCTCAAGAACGGCGTTGGCATGTTGGTTGATCCAGTTAACGGCCAGGGCGCTGCCATTCAGGAGAACGACCGCCAGCGGCTTGCCCGTGGCAGCCACGGCTTCCACCAGATCCTCTTCCGGTTTCGGCATGTCGATGCTGGTGCGATCGCCGCCGAGGAAGCCGGGTTCGCTCACCGGCATCTCTTCACCCTCAAGCTGGCTTGTGATGCCCACAACGGCGATGACGACATCGGCGTTTTTCGCGGCCTCCACCGCTGCGGGGGAAGGCGCGTTGTTCGCCTTTGTCCAGATCAGGTCTGCCTGCGCTTTGCCGTTCCTGCTCCCATAGGTGATTTCAAGGGCAACTTTGCGGCCCTTCTCAAGATGGACGCGGCCAACTCCAGAAACTGGTTCGCTGCCGCCGCCGAACGCAGCAGCAACCTGCTTGCCATCCACGGTGAGCCGGCCGAAGCCCTCGCAGCGAATGCCGAGCAAGAAGTCTCCTGATTCGTCAGGTGTCAAGAAGCCCGACCATTGCACGCCAAACGTTTTCCTGTCAGCCACCTTAGCCGGCAGAGTTTCCTTGGTGAGTTTTACGTTGGGCTCGGTGCGGCTCGTGATGGGAGTGCTCTTCGTCTCAGAACCCGGCCCTCCGCCCATGCCTTCGTTATAGTCGGCCTTCAGTCCGGTCTTGCCGTCTGGCGTGGTCAGAAGAGCGTTGGGTATGGGTGTCCCTTCGGTGCGCAGGAACTGCGTTCCCGGCACGAACGTGATGGATGCGTTGGAAAACTCGGCCTTGAGGCCCTCCATGATCGACACAATATGCGTGGGCTGACCGGCGTAGTTTCCGATCAGCGGCCGAGTCTGGTCGGCCAGCGGACCGATGACGGCGATCTTTTTGATCCCGGGCTTCAGCGGGAGCAGGCCATCGTTCTTCAGCAGCACCATGGATTCATTCGCGAGCTTGAGTGCGTGCGCACGGTGGGCGCTGCTGTCCAGTTCCTTTTCATCGATCTTCGTGTAGGGAACCATGTCAGGCGGATCGAACATGCCCAGCTTGATCCGTGCGGTGAATAGGCGAATGAGGGAGGTGTCGAGAGTGTTTTCCGGCAGATACCCCTGTTGTACGGCATCGATGTATGCCTTATCCACCGGCTCGCCAAATCTCGAAGTGAACGTGACGCATTCGTTGTCCATGCCGCGAATGACCGAGATGGCAGCACCCTGCGCCTGCGTTGGGCGGTAGCGGTGGTTGGCGGCAACGTCTCTGACGGCGTCGCAATCGGAGACAACATACCCTTGGAAACCCCATTTGCCGCGGAGTTGATCCTGCAGCAGGTATTGGTTGGCGCATGCCGGCTCGCCATTGATGGCGTTGTAGGCACACATCACCGATCCGGCCTTGCCTTCCACAATGGCGGCACGGAATGCAGGCTCGTAGGTATCCACCTCGTCGTGCTTGCTCACATCCACATCGGCAAAGTGGCGCGTCGGTTCCGGCCCGCTGTGCACGGCAAAGTGCTTCGGCGTCGCAATGGCCAGGTAATATTTGGGATTATCACCCTGCAATCCGGTTACGTAGGCAACACCCATGCGGCCTGTCAGGAACGGGTCCTCGCCGTAGGTCTCCTGTCCGCGGCCCCAGCGCGGGTCACGGAAGATATTGAGATTTGGCGACCAGAAATCGAGGCCACCCATGATGCCGGTGTGTCCTTCGCGTTGGTTTTGCACGTGCTTGATGCGGCCCTCGATCCCAATCTGGCCGGCCATGGTGTGAATTCCCGACGCGTCGAATGTGGCGGCGAGCCCGATCGGTTCGGGATACTCCGTTACGCCCTCGTTGATCACACCGTGGAGAGCTTCGCTCCACCACTGGTACGCAGGGATCTTGAGCCGTGGCACTGCCGCCGAGTTGTTCTGCATCTCGGACGCTTTCTCGGCAAGCGTCATGCGGCGCACCAGGTCGGTGGCTCGCTGCTCGGGTGATAGCTGCGGATTCAGATAGGGGAGCCTCTCCGCGCTCTGCGCGCCCGCGTTTTGCAGCGTCGAAACAAGGAGCAGCGCTCCCATACAAGTGACTACGTATTTGATCATTCGCTTCACACGGTTTTTCATGTAATCTCTCCAAATAAAATTTTGGGCCAGGCTAAAGGTCCTGGGTGGGCTGCCTGCAAAATCAAAGCAGCAGTTCAAGTAGCTGAGCAACGTTCGCGCCAGATCACGACGGACCCTTGTCTATTCGCAATCTTTGGTAAAGCAGAGATTCTTGCTGAAAAACGGCGTCACGTGGTTCTGAAACCGATCGGCAACCGCGCTGGTGTGCGTTCCGGAATAGATCTCGAAGCTGTTCGCGATTCCATAACTATCGAGGATGGTGTGCAACTTGGCGGCATCGAACCGCAGGCCGTCCTGGTCTCCCACGTCTATCGCAATGGCGCGGTATTGCTTCAAATTGCCGATGTACTGATCGACAAAAACCAGAGGAGCGTTGGCCGTGAACTTTGCCACAATTTCCGGCTGAGGAACGCCGTCTTTCGTTGGCAGGTCGAAATAGAGAGGAGGATTTTTGGGATCAGGTGCCCACGCCGCTGCTGTCGCGTACAGAGCCGAGGCAAAGCCAGGAGACTGTGCGGCAAGATCCGCCGGAGACTTAGCTGCGGCAGCTTTTTTTTCACCGGCGAGCGCACGCTCTTTCATTTGATCGCTGGGGCCGGGGCCTCCGCCGGTCATCGGAGACATGCAGCAGGGACTCATGATGTAAAGAGCCCCGAACACTTCGGGATGCTTCATGCCAATACGCGACGCGCCATAGCCTCCCATGGAATGGCCGACGAGGCCGCGGCTCTGGCGATCGGGAATCGTGCGGTAATGTGCATCGATGTACGCAACGACATCGTGCCAGATAAATTTCTCGAAGTCCCCGGTAGTGACTGAGCTCGAGTACATGGAGCCGTTGTAGATAGTTTTGGAATCGGGCAGGACGAAGATCATTTCCTTGGAGCCCTGCGCGAAAGCGCCTTCGATCGTCTGCGGCACGTGAATCTCATGCGTCCACTGCTCGGCACCGATGGAATAACCGTGGAGCGCGTAGACCACCGGATAGTGGCGCATTTTATCTTTGTTATAACTGGGCGGAAGAAAGACGATCACGTCACGATCGACAGCGTCACCCTCAAGATTTCCCTCAAGCGATGCCCCATGAATCTTGATGTGCTCTACCGTCACTGGCTTTGCCCCAGGTACCGTATCCGGAACGTTGACCTTCACCTGAGCGGTGGATTGCATTGCCGGCGCAATGATGAGGGCAAGGACGCATGTAAATATCAGCTTTGTCGTTCTCATAGGGATACTCTCTCGAAGGTCTGGCTACCGCAGCGGGTAGGAGTAGATGTTGACGCTGAAGGGACGCACTGTGACGACGTCAGGAAGCGTGCCGAGTGATTGCTGTTCGACCTGGACCTCAGGCTTCTTGTCTACCTGAACGGTGGCATCGATCGAGTCAGGCGCCATGCGCCATAGGGTTCCAGCGCTTGTGAGCTTAGCGCCCTTGACTGCAATGCTGATGCTCTGTTCCGAGCCAGATGGATTGAGCACGGCAATGGTGAGTGCCTTACGGTCTTCACTCAGTGCAGCACTGACGTCGAGGGGATAGGTATCGCTGCCCGGGTTAATCGCAGGCTGATCGCCGCCTGCCGGGAATACGGGTTTGGGCTGCGGCGAGTCTCCAGTGGTCTCGACGGGAATCGTGCCGAAATGATCGCGGTACATCTTGAAGAGCATCCCTGTGGGGTTGAGAACGGCTTCGGTCCGGTTCTCACTCATCATTGCGGTCGCGAAGGTAAAGGCTCCCATCTGGAAGACGTCGGAGTGGCGGAACATTTCGTGGAACGCCCACGCGTAGGCAGGAACGACCTTGTAGCCGTCTCGATTGCTGCCCATGTAAGCCCATTCGTCAATCGCAATGGGGACGGGTTTGGCGCGCAATGCTGGAATGCGCTTCAGATACTCCTCATAGTGCTCATATTTGGCACGGACCTGCACCGCGGGGGCGCGCTCCCACTCGATCAGCGAAAGCGGCGGATCGATCGTCACCTTCTTTTGCAGCTTCATGTCTGTGTGCTGCGTGCCCGAAGCGTAGTAATGCTCACTGATCATGTCGATATTGTCGAGGCAATGGAGGATCATCTGGCCGGTCCAGTCGGCTGCTGATAGATAGTCAGGAACATACTGGCCGTTGATACGTCGCGACTGATCGGCGCCTTCCATCACATCGGGCATGGCGCCACCCGCGATGAGCTTGATGGATGGGTCTACCTTCTTCATCTCTTTCGCAAAGAGGTTGTGTTTCACTTCGAACTGGGGAAGCGACATCGCGCCCATCTGATAGTCGCCCCAGGGTTCATTGCCGATGCCCCAGAACTTCACGTGATACGGCTCAGGATGGCCGTTTTGCGCACGCCATCTCCCCATCGGCGTGGTTGCGGGTCCGTTGGTGTATTCAACCAATTCGCGCGCCGACCACGCATCTCCAAATCCGGCATTAACGGTGATGTAAGGATCGACGCCAAGCAGACGGCACAGGGTAAGGAATTCGTCCGTGCCAACATCATTGGGTTGAACGGCGTGCCAGACAGGATCGAAAATTGGAGGCCGCTTGTCGATATCGCCCACGCCATACCGCCACTCGTAGGCTGAGACAAAATTGCCGCCGGGGAAGCGAAGCACGCCAAAACGCAACTGCTTGAGGGCGGCGATCACTTCGGGCCGAAAGCCTTCAATGTTATCGGCTGGCATGAGCGATACCGCGCCGACGTGAAAGGAGCCCTTTCCTGTGCCTGCGATCTCCAGCGTTGCATTGTCGGTGTCGGCTGCGGCGATATAGTGCAGCGGGAACTTGCGATACGCAGTGCCGAGTGTGTGGAGGGTGACTGTCTGACGATCAGCCGCCGCACTGCCCCATATGAGCGTGACCTTCACTACGGCCGCCGGATCGCCCGCGAGCACAATGCGGCCCGTGTAACTCTTTCCTTTCCGGACGGCGATTCCCGATTGACGGAGGCCGTGTGGATCTTTCGGGTCAAGTTTGACCAACGGAGACTGATCTCCGCTGTAGGGCAATTTCGCATCCATGATGACCACACCCGCACCGCCGATCGGAGCCCACCACCGGGTAGGCGGCCGATGGAGCCGGGGATTACCCACGGCGTTGCCCATCACTGGAGGAGGTGTGGGGGCTGCAGTGTCAACCGGATAGAAGAATTTCCGATCCGCAAGCATCTCAGACCAGATACCCGTATTCACGATGTCTCCGCCATGCTCCAGAAACTGTCCGTAAATATTTTTGGAGATCGGAGTCCCGGTCTTCGAGACATCGATCGAAGCGTTGATTGGGGGCGATTGGGCGAAAGCAGCAGAGTGTAGAAATGCCATCGACAGCAAAGCCACCGCAAAGCCTGCACCTGCCTTTTTGATCTTAGAGCCACTCGCGAACCGAATTGCTATACAGGGTGCCAAACTGCTGTTCGGCATCCACAAAGCGGCGAAAATCCGACGATACATATACCCCCCACGCATGCGAGCAAGCGTTTACCCGATTTGTTGTGCTATCGGGTTTCGATCTCGAGTTAGGCACCAATTCTTGCCTATCTGGACGGAACGTACGAACTATACAAGGAACATTGTGCACAAAACAAGACAATAAATCGTTTTAGTACATTTGCAAGCGCTGATCGATTGTTTGCGGCGCCGCATTCTTCGGACGGAACAAAAGCGGTTAGGAAAATATATTCAGCATGATGGTGATGGCGCCAGTGGGCATGACCCCAGCTCCCGCAGTGCGAATGGTGAAGCTGATCGAGTCACCGTAGATGAACGGGTTTTTGGTGCTGGACACAGTCGTCCACTTTCGGAAAGTGGGCGCATTCTGGGAGAAGAGTTGGGCGACTGGGCAACCTGAAGTGTGGGCAAGGCCGCCGCGAAAGAGATCCGGGTCTATCGCGCAGAAACTGTTGTCCGTTTCGCGGCGCGACGTTAGAGTGGTACGAAGGTGAACCGATGCTCCGCTGCGAGACTATCTCGAAATGACCCGAGTCAGCGCGATTTTTCTTCTGGGTCTGATCGCTTTGTCCTCCCTTGCAATTCAAGCCATGAAACCGGAGCCGATCGCATCCGCTGCACGGGCGGATGGCTCAAGTCAGCACGAGGCTGACGTTCGACGCGACAACTACGTCGGCGATGCGGCCTGTATCTCTTGCCATAAGAAACAGGGCGCGTCTTACCTGCACACCTCGCACTACCTTACCTCGCAGCTGGCAAATAAGGAGTCGGTGCTGGGTTCGTTCGAGGAAGGATCAAATGTCCTGACGATCGTCGATCCGACTACAACGGCAGAGCCTTTCCTCTATTTCAAGATGGAGGCAAAGCATGGCGGCTACTATGAAACCGCCGTGACCGGCTGGGGCAAGCAGGTGCAAACTCGAACCGAGCCAATCGACATAGTCACTGGCTCCGGGGTCCGGGGAGCGACCTACCTTTATTGGCAAGGCAACCAGTTGTATGAGCTGCCGGTAAGCTACTGGACGGACGGGCATCAGTGGATCAATAGCCCCGGCTACGAAAACGGTTCCGTCGACTTCTCGCGGCGCGTCAATCCCGGTTGCCTGGAATGCCACGCGACGTACATCCGACCGCTCTCACAGGACCCGGCCACGAATCGCTATGACAGGGACAGTCTGGTGACTGGAATCTCATGCGAGAGATGCCATGGTCCAGGCGCGAAGCATGTGGCAAGTGAGAAAGCCGGTTCAGCTTCCGCATCGACTGGGCAGACGATCCTGAACCCGGCTAAGTTTTCTCGCGACAGGCAGGTCGATCTGTGTGCACTGTGCCACAACGGTGTTCAACGTGAAGCTACCGCACCAGCGTTTTCCTATATGCCCGGCAAGCCGTTGACCGATTACTTCAGACTCTTGCAGACAGATGCAGCAGAGCATCCAGATGTTCACGGCAATCAGGTCGGTCTGCTGCAGAGAAGCCGCTGCTACTTATCGTCGCCGAACATGACCTGTTCGACCTGTCACGACGTACATGCAAAGGAGCAGCCGGCTGCAGCCTATTCAGCGAAATGCCTGACCTGCCATCAGTGGCAGAGCTGTCCGGTTTCAAAAACTATAGGACATTCCATCGCGAATAACTGCATTGATTGCCATATGCCAGTTGAGCCGACAAGGGTGATCGTCTCAGAGACGGCGGATAAGGTCGTTCGAGCAACCATGCGAAATCATTGGATCAAGATCTATCCAGGCACCGGCAAGCCGGGAGACAACACTAAGCGCTGAGTGGAATGCTGATTGCAATAAATAAATGAGTGCCGCGTTTGCAGGATTTAGACAAGAGGCGTTGTGACGTATGACCTATACCCCTGGTGATTTGCCCGAAGTACGCCTCAGCAACGGGCCTCCGCACGTAACGCCGGGCTAAACCTGTCTGTCAGGTGGCTTCGGTTGTAAGGTATAGCTCGCGACCCGGTCGGTGAAGCTCAAACTAGCTTCCGATTAACATGGTCAGTCCAATTTGTAAGTGGGTCTTCGGATTGGTGGCTGGGAATCTCCGCACACTGAAGTTCATTGCTCCTCAAGAGACGAGGGAAAGTCTCTGTTACCTCGTGGGAAAACCTGTGCTAAGAATTTCCTTGACACTGCCCCGCATTTCCTCGTACTGTTGCGATCCTCAATGTTAAAGCGATTTAGAAGATTGTTTAGTGAAACGTATTCAGCTTTCGCATTGAGGCTGAACAGACACGAAAACCAAAGATTTCAGAGCTGGGCTGCACTATCAACAGATGTCACACATTTCACAGAACGTCCCAGCATGACATTAGTTCGTTGGAGTGAGCGGTAGATCTAGAATTGCAATTTTTTGAGGAGGCACATTGTGATGAATCGTGGAAGAACAAAGATATTCACGCTAGTGATGTTCTTATTGTTCGCCTGTGTTTTTACCTACGCACAGCAGAACTCAGTGATAACCGGAACCGTGATCGATAACCAAGGGGCAGCCATTGCCGGTGCGCAGGTATCTGTAACTGCTGACGCGACCGGTTTCGTCAGTAATACGGTGACTAACGCCAACGGTATATACAGTATTTCTGGGCTGAACGTCGGCACATACGAATTGAAGGTCACGATGAACGGCTTTCAAACCTATGTCACCAAGGGGCTGGGAGTGAACGTCTCCCAGACTCTACGAGCCGACGCGACTTTGTCCGTGGGAAGCGTCAGCGAAACGGTGACCGTCTCGGCAAATGCACTTACAGTACAGGCCGATTCTAACGTTGTAAGCTCCCTGATCAGCGCGGATCAGATAAGCGAAATCGCCACCCAGAACCGCAACTTCGCCGCTCTGGCTGCCATCGGGCTCGGTGCCAGTTCCATGATGCCCGACAACAACACGCCGTCCGCTGGAGCCGGGGGAAGCAGCTTCAGTTTCAGCATCAACGGCCTTCGTCAGAACCACAACATTTTTCTTATTGACGGTGGCGAGTCCGACGATCGTGGCGGAGCCGGCGGCATGCAGATTATGCCTTCGCAGGATGCCATCGCTCAGTTCGAGACTCTTTCCAGTAACTACCCACCCGACTACGGTATCTCGTCGGGTGCCACCATCTCGCTTAGCCTCAAGAGCGGCACGCGCGACTTCCATGGCTCGGTTTGGGAGTTCAACCGCAACACAGCCTACGATGCCAACTACTATCTCAACAAGCAGGCCGACCTACCACGCCAGGTGTTGAGATACAACATCTATGGCTTCAACATCGGCGGTCCAGTCACGATTCCTGGCGTGTACAACAAAGACCGGTCGAAGACCTTCTTCTTCTGGAACGAGGAGTGGCGCAAGATCAATCAGGGCAACTCGCCGAACATCGTTAACACGCTCCCCGCCGCCGACTTCCCGGTTGCGGGTCAGAATTTGAAATACGTGGCGCCTGGATTTGCCTCCAGCTCGGCCATTCTCGTTCCCTCTTCCAGCAGTGTGGGCGATCCAAAATACCAGAAGAAACTTCAGAATCTGGGGTTGGCCCAAGGACAACCCTTTCCCAACAACACCATTCCCGCGGCACTGTTTGACCCGAACGCCCTAGCCTATCTCAACTCCGGAATCGTTCCAAAGCCGAACCTGCCCAACGATCAGATCGCCAGCTCCGCGCAGACGCCCCTTAACGTGCGCGACGATATCGTCCGAATCGACCATCGCATTAACGACAAATGGCAGATCCTCGGTCACTACCTGCACGATTCCGTCACGCAGGTGCAGGGTGGACCTATGATCGGATGGTCCGGCGCGAGCTATAACACCATTACCAGCTCAATCATTACGCCTTCCAACAGCGCTGCTGTCAAACTCACCGCAACCATCACTCCAAACCTGCTGGCAGAAGTCAGCATGAACTACGACGGCAACGTCATTAATATCGTCAACAGTCCGAATTCGCAGTTGCCCACCGGCTTCAACATCCCCCGGTTCTTCAACAACAGCTCCAATAACGTGCCCAATATGCACTGGAACGGCCAGTATGGAACCCAGGAAAACCCAGGCTCGGCTCCATGGCACAATGCCGCCCAGGACTACAGTCCTAAGATTGATATCTCTTATTTGAGCGGTAAGCACTCCATGAAGTTCGGCCTCAGCTATAACCGTTACACCAAGAACCAGCAGCTCTTCGGAGCCCCGGGCGGCGAGTTCTTCTTCGACAACGTCACCGGTGGATGTATTGGTACGGACCCAGCTACAGGGAAGTGTATCCCATACTCCGGCGATCCATTTATGGACATGTTGTTGGGCCTCTCCACCAAGTATTCGCAGACCCAGAGCCTGCCAATTCGTCACTACGTCAATCAGACGACATCGGCCTACGTGATGGATAACTGGAAGGTTACGCAGCGCCTCAGCTTACAACTGGGACTTCGTTACGATGCTCTGCCGTCCGCCTATGAGCGTGGGAACAACGTAGCCAACTTCGACCCCAACCTGTATCTAGCCAGTCAAGGTCCAACCTATGTACCGGGAAGCACCTCTCTCGATCCAAAAGGACCTGGATTTCAAATCGTGAACGGTCAGCAGTTCTACCTCAATGGCATCTATATCGCCGGACAGAATGGTGAACCGAAGGGTCTGGTCAGAAACGACTACGCGACTTTGCAGCCGCGCGTCGGCTTCTCTGAAGATCTCTTCGGAAACGGCAAGACCATTCTGCGTGGCGGCATCGGCTCCTTCTACGAGCGCTTGCAGGGCAACGACATCTACGATGTTGCTCCTAGCGTTCCTTTCTCCAATACTCCGAATGCAACGAATGTCTACCTATCGGATCCCAGCACGGGCTATGTAAAGGGTGGAAACTCGCCCAGGCCTTTTGGTCCTCAGGGGCTGACAACCTTGTCGCGTACCTTCCGAGCGCCAGGAATTGCCCAGTTCAGCCTGGGTGTGCAGCACGAAATCAAGCCGTCCGTCGTGGCAGTCGTGCAATACGTTGGCAACCTGGCCTGGCATCAGAACATCCGGCGCCAAATCAACAACTATCCACTCGACACGCCGATGGACATCCGTGCTAATAACGGAGACCCAAGCAACAATTCCGGAACAAACCCCAATCACGCGGCATTGTCGAACGGGGATTTCTATCGCACCTTTCGGGGATATAACACCATCAACGAGCAGGAGAACAACACAAACGGTAACTACAACGGATTCCAGGTAGGCCTTCGAGCGCAGAACCGCTGGGGTCTCTCGGGCGAGGTGGATTACACCTACTCCCACGAGATCGACATCTCCAGCAACGATGACCAGGGTGTCGGCAATCCCTTCAACCTCAAGTACGACAAGGGTTCCGGTGCTTTCGACCGTCGCCACATCCTCAACCTTAACTACATCTACAAACTGCCTATCTTCAACTCAGGTTCGGGTCTCACCCACTCGCTGCTTGGAGGCTGGGAGATTGCAGGTACGGCAAACTTACAGACGGGCGGCATCATCAACGGCGGAGGCGCGAATAATGGTACGAGCCTCAACGTTGGATACGACACGATCGGCCTGGGCGGTGGCTACACCAACCGGCCCGATGTCGTGGGCAAGATCCATTACACCAAGAAACAGAATGAGTGGTTTGATCAATCAGCCTTTGCAGCGCCCATCCCGGCCTGGGCAGGTGGTGCAAACCTGGGCTTCGGTAACGCTCGCAAGGACACGGTCATCGGTCCGGGCCGCGTCAACTTCAACACCTCAATCTACAAGTCCTTTGCTATGACCGAAAGGGCCCGCTTCGAGCTTCGCGTGGAGTCCTACAATACCTTCAACCACACGCAGTTCGACAACATTGGCCAGCAATTCCAAGGCTTCAACAGTGATGGAACTTCCAAAGGCAGCTTCGGTAAGGTCACCAGCACGTACGACCCCCGAACACTTGAACTGGGAGGCAAGATTATCTTCTAAACCAGTTTCCATCTCCTGGCGCGGCAGCTACCCTGCCGCGCCAGTTTTTTATTGCAGAGCAACAGGACGAAATCGTATGACAGTGCAATTCACATCAATTTGTTAAATTTGAATTCGTGGAAAAGGAAAAGCCCGTTTCCATTGGGCCCTCTTCTTTATCTCCGTCGTGCATTGCTATTAGGATTATCTTTATTGAGATGCGTCGTGGCGCAAATCCGAACCCAAGATATTTATTATGAAAAGTTTGCGTGCTGAAGTCCCGGGGACAAGGTGAAGCGCCAAAGTCAAACATGGTTACTGCTGGGAGTGCTGTGGGTTGTAATCTCCAGAACCGCTATCCTCTCAGCTCAAGACGGTTCCCGCCAGAATGCCCTTGCACTCGAGCAACAGGGACAGAACGCTGAAGCCGAGCAGGCGTGGCAAAGCATAGCTCGCAGCAATCCGCAGAACGCAGAGGCGTTCGCACATCTTGGCTTGATGGAAGCCCGCCGGGAGCACTACGACGACGCCATCTCCAACTACCGCAAAGCGCTCGCACTCAATGCCGCGCTGCCAGGACTCCAGATGAATCTCGGCCTCGCGCTCTTCAAGGCCAAAGACTTCAAGGGCTCCATCAAACCCTTCACCGCCGAGCTCAAGAAGCATCCTGACGACCTGCGCCTTACAATCCTGCTCGGCATGGCGCACTACGGTATGGGCGACTATTTTGTAGCGATTCCATATCTAAGGAAGGCGGCGGAAAGAGATCCGCAGAGCCTGCCCCTCCGGCTGGCGCTCGCCCACAGTTGCTTGTGGAGCAAACAGAATCAGTGCGTTCTCGATGTCTACAAGCAGATTCTCGCCCTGAATGCCGAATCCGCAGAGGCGGACATGCTGGCCGGTGAGGCGCTCGACGAGACGGGCGATAATGCGGGGGCCACCGAACAATTTCGCGCGGCCGTTCGGGCCAATCCGAAAGAGCCTAACGTCCACTTCGGGCTGGGCTATCTCCTCTGGACTCAAAATCACTTTCCGGAAGCAGCCAAAGAGTTTCAGGCCGAGCTCGACAATGATCCCAAGCATCTCCAGGCGCGAGCCTATCTTGGAGACTCCTATGTTCACTTGAACGACTACGCAAAGGCGCTGCCAGAGCTGGAAAAGGCCGTTGCTGTCGATCCGTCATTTGCCCTTGTGCACCTCGATCTCGGAATTGTGTACGAGGAAGAGAACCGAAAGGACGAAGCAATCGGCGAGCTTCAGAAAGCGATCGCGCTCGATCCAAAAGACGTCGCCCCGCACTGGCGACTGGCGAAGTTGTATCAATCCATGGGAAGAAAAGAGGATGCTAAAGCCGAGTTCGCCAAGGCAAGCACGATGAACAAAGAATCACTTCAGGCAAGCCACGCCCTCTACGAGAAGCTCCTTGAAGCTCAGCAGGCATCACAGCGGTAGATATCTTCTTCTCTGCTAGGGGTATAGTCCTGGCATGCTTAGCTGAGTACATTGGCTTGGTGGAACCGAGCAGAAGGTCAGCTTCGGTCGGTCTTGGGTCCGTGGTCTCCCGTTCCCAAATGCGAGGCACCTGGGCACCCATTTCAGTGGGAGAACACACTTCCATGGCACCCAGGCCTCGCCGGTAAGGTCAGAATCCTCGGCTTCAAAAATCTTCCGCCATTCCGGCATGATCGTGGTCTTCAAAACCACGTTTGAGGTATTCGCCAGGGTTGGCCCCGACAACTCGCTTGAACGCCTTACTGAACGCAGCGTCGGACTCGTAACCGACCGACCGAGCGACGTCTATGAGCTTTTTGTCACGCTGTTCGAGTAACTGCATCGCCTTCTGCATCCGCCACTCGGTTACATATTCCAGCGGTGTTTGCCCGAGTAGCTCTTTAAAACGCGCTGCGAATGCGGAGCGAGACATGCCCGCCGCCTCGGCCAGGGATTCGACCGTCCAGGGTGTATTCACTCTGTCGTGAATGGCACTCAGCGCCGTGCCCAGTTGAGGATCGAAAACGGCACGAAGCCATCCTTTGTTGCGCCATTCCACTCCCGACGCGATATGCGCCCGGAGTACCTGGATAAATAGGACCTCGGCTAGCCGAGTCGCGACTACTTCAGATCCCGGCGACTGTTCTGCCATTTCTGATGCCAGCGCCTGCATTGTGTTGTGAAGAGCCAGCGTGCGTGCCTGCTCGGCCTTCATCAGAATGAAGCTCGGCAATAACTGAGTGATCGGCTTCAGGCTGGCGCGATCGAAACTGAAGGACCCACAGACGATTGTCGTCGGTGCGCCACCACCTCCATAATGAGCGACATTGTTGTTGGCCTTGGCCCCGATCTCGCGGAAACTCCACCTCGGACGTGTTCGCGGGCTGTCGCGCAAAACAATCGAAGTTCCCCGGGCCAGCAAAAAGCAATCGCCACCGGTGAGGGGAATCGGCTCCGGAATCCCTTCGACACTCAGCCAGCAGTTACCGCGCGACAGCATGGCGAAGTGCGCCAAATCTGTGGGTGAAATTTTTTTGCCGGAAGGCGTGACTTTTTCTTCGGTCTGTTTCTCTTGTATCAAGCCCCACGGGGCTGTAGCTTCGAGCCTGTGCTGACCGAAAGCGGTTACGTGCATCGTTCTGAAGATGTCGGTTATCGGATCCAATGTGGCCTCTTAGTTTGGACGAATAGACAAAACATTAGGACTCCTGAGCAGTTCTCGTCCACCGCCAAAGAAATCTACTCTTCAGTACCGAATTCTACACATCTACCAAAGGGAGTCATTATGGGAAAGCTTGAAGGTAAGGTTGCAGTCATCACGGGTGGATCGAGCGGCATGGCGCTGGCGAGCGCCAAGCTCTTCGTTGAAGAGGGTGCCTACGTTTTCGTCACGGGCAGGAGGCAGGAGCAGCTCGACGAGGCGGTGAAGGCGATTGGCCGCAACGTGACCGGCGTTCGCGGTGACGCGGCAAATCTCGACGACCTCGACCGTCTGTTCGATACGGTCAAGCGAGAAAAGGGCAAGATCGACGTCCTGTTTGCGAGCGCCGGCACGGGCGAAGCCGTCCAACTGGGCGAGATTACCGAGCAGCACTTCGATGCGACCTTCGGCCTGAATACGCGCGGAACGCTGTTTGCGGTTCAGAAGGCGTTGCCGCTGTTCAACGATGGCGGATCGATCTTCATGACCGGGTCAGTTGCTTCGGTGAAAGGCTTTCCTGGTTACGGCGTGTATGCGGCGAGCAAGGCGGCGTTGCGCTCATTCGCACGCACTTGGCTCAACGAACTGAAGGGCAGGAATATCCGGGTGAACGTGTTGAGCCCGGGGCCGATTGCCACACCGATGCAGGACCAGGTTCTCACCAAGGAGGCGAAGGAGATGTTCGAATCCCTAATCCCGCGGGGAAAGATGGGTCAGCCTGAAGAAATCGCGACGGTCGCGCTGTTTCTTGCTTCAGACGATTCGAGCTTCGTGAATGGGGTGGAGTTGGCTGTCGACGGCGGCTTCTCGGCCATCTGATATCAGCGGATCTCGGCTTGATGCATGATTGCCGATGCAGTGCGCGGGGATAAACCGGCATGAAGCAGGGCATGCAAGAGTCCTACGAGAAAGGAGTAGCGAACGGCTCGGCCCCGAGTTTTGCGTTGCACACCGCGAGGTGTTCGGCGAAGCGTAAACAGGG
>NZ_DATKQC010000060.1:0-21271 GCF_035532915.1 Edaphobacter sp. | reverse complement strand
GCGACAGTCACACCGCCCAGCGCATAGACCGGTGTAGAACCCGCAGCGAGGCAAGCCGTACGCAGCCCCTCAAGACCTGTCCCCGCCGCAACCATCTCCCCGGCGACCGTCTTATGAAAGACCGGCGCAAACAGAATCAGGTCTGCCTCGTTTCGGGCCATTTCCACCTCCGCCAGCGTGTGGCAGGAGACAGAGACGACGGGCGTCAGCAGGTTGGCGGCGGCGTAAACCTCCCGCACCTGCGCCGGGGTAATCTCTCCGCTCGCCGAGGTCAGATGAACCCCGTGAGCGTGGGCGGCAATGGCAATGTCGAGCCGCGAGTTGATCAGCAGCCGGGTGGACGTGTTGCCGAGCGCCCCAAGAATCTGCCGCGCCAGGGCAACCAGTGTCGCCGGGGACAGGTCTTTTTCGCGCAACTGGATGTAATCCACCCCTTCGGCGACCCACAGGGAAGCTTGACGGACCAGCTTCGGGAGCCGGTATTCGCCCGGTTCCTCGTTGGAGGGGAACAGCGAGCGGTCGGTGATGGCGTAGCGGCGCACGCTGTAAGTGTATGGGATCGGGAGGCTTTCGATGCTATACCGCCATGGGGCAGGCGTAACATGATGGTGTTGCTGTGATAGGTTAGGAATTGGCGCGTTTTTTGAAAAAAATCGGCCTTGTGCTGTGCGATTACAGGCCGCTAACCGGACGATGGATTACCCCGCGGCGTGAATTTTCATCATCGCTGAGTAAGCTGAGGTAAGGAAATTGTCGATGAGTCATTGCATATGAGTAGTGTTTACGATCTGATCGTGATTGGTTCCGGCCCCGCCGGGCAGAGGGCGGCCATCTATGCGTCCAAGCTGGGCAAGAAGGTCGCTCTGGTGGAGATGCGCGAGATGGTGGGCGGGGCCTGCATCAACACAGGCACGATCCCGTCGAAGACCATGCGCGAGGCCGTGCTTCACCTCTCCGGCTACAACTACAAGTCCATCTATGGCATGAACTACCGGGTCAAGGAACGCATTACCATGGCGGACCTCGCCTTCCGCGTCCAGCACGTCATCAAGACCGAAGTGGACGTGACCGAGGCGCAGCTCTCCCGCAACAACATCGAGATGCTGGTCGGTGTCGCCAGCTTTGAAGACGCGACCCACGTAAAAGTCACCAACTCGCGCGGTTCGACCGTATACGAGACCAAGAACGTTCTGATCGCGACCGGCACCAAGCCGGCCTGTTCGGCCCGTGTGCCGATCAACGGTCACAGCATCATCAACAGCGACCTTGTGCTCGAGATGGTCAACCTGCCCAAGACCTTGATCGTGGTGGGCGGCGGCGTCATCGGGGTGGAGTACACCTGCATGTTCGCGGCGCTCGGCGTGCGCGTCACCTTGATCGAGCGCAGGCCGCGACTGCTCGAGTTCGCCGATCAGGAGATCGTCGAGGCCCTGAGCTACCATCTGCGCGACTCCCGCGTGACCATGCGCCTCAACGAAGAGGTGGAGTCGGTCGAAGAGATGCCGGACGGCACCGTCGTCGCCAATCTCGAGAGCAAGAAGAAGGTGCAGGGCGACGCGCTGCTCTACGCCGTCGGGCGGCAGGGCAATGTGGACGAGCTCAATCTGGCCGCCGTCGGGGTAGAGGCTGACTCCCGCGGCAGAATTCCGGTGGACAAGGACTTCAGGACCAAGGTTCCGACTATCTTTGCCGGAGGCGACGTCATCGGATTTCCGTCGCTGGCCTCGGTCTCGATGGAGCAGGGGCGGATTGCAGCGGCGCGGGCCTTCGGCGACGAACAGGTGCTGTCGAACCCGGGGCTTTATCCCTATGGCATCTACACCATTCCCGAGATCAGCTTTATCGGCAAGACCGAAGAGCAGTTGACGGAAGAGGACGTTCCCTACGAGGTGGGCGTGGCTTACTACCGCGAGATTGCGCGTGGGCAAATTCGCGGCGACACGACCGGGCGGCTGAAGATCATCTTTCACCGGATGACGCATTCGATTCTTGGAGTACACATCATCGGCGAAGGTGCCAGCGAGCTGCTGCACATCGGTCAGGCGGTGATGGCGCTGGGCGGAAAGCTGGAGTATTTCGTGGATACGGTCTTCAACTATCCAACTCTTGCTGAATGTTATAAAGTTGCAGCTTTCAACGGGTTGAATCGCGTTAGCAAGTTTGAGTAGCCGCGGCGCGGCGCCTGCGGCACAGCGGAACAAGCAAGGCGGAACAAGCATGGCGAAGTATGTTGGCGTAAAGGTATCGAAGCAGATGTCGACCGGGCTGGTGGTCGACCATAAGCTGGTGGGAGAGCTGCATCGGTTTCCCGAGCAGGAGGACGACAGCTATGCGCTGGTGGAGATGCCGACCGAAGGTCTGGTCAGAACCATCTGCGAGCAGGTCGTGCTTGCCGTCGATGGCACCAGGGACATCTCTGCCGTGGGCGTTGCTTTACCAGGTCTGATCAAGAACGGTGTGGTGGAAGAGTCTCCGAATCTGCCCCAGCTGAAGGGCGCGCGCATCGAGGAGCTGCTGCGGACACAGTTGCGGACCCATGACCTCGACGTCGCGGTAACGGCTGTGAACGACGCCGATGCCATGGCCGCCGGGCTGGCCTCGGCGCATGGCAAGCTCGACAGCACCATCCGCGTATGGTCGCTGGGCGTCGGCATCGGATACGGACGCTATCCCTTTATGCCGGGAGTCTGGGAGGGCGGCCATACGGTCGTGACCCTCGACGAGAAAGAGCACTTCTGCGGCTGCGGCGGACGAGGCCACATGGAAGGCATCATGGGACACCGGGCGATGCGGCTGCGTTTTCTCGATCTGGAGCCGGAAGAGGTCTTCGAGGCCGCGAAGAACGGCGACCCGCGCTGCATGGAGTTCAAGCGGATGTGGCACAAGGCGCTCGCTGCGGCGACGGCTACGTCGATCCACATGTCAGGGCCTGGACGCGTCTTTTTGACCGGGTTCAACGTGCGCTTTCTCGACATGGCGATGCTGCGCGACTACACCCAGCAGATGGTCAAGATGAGCCCGCTGCAGGGCTACTCGTTCGAGATTGTGGAAGACAAGCCGGGAATACGGGTGATCGGGGCAGCGATCTCAGCGGAGCAGGCTCTCGAGCGCTAATTTGCCTCATTAGATCGACATATTTTGGTGTAACCGGTAAATGGAGCTTTCTCCGGTTACTTATGCGACTCTGTAACCGGCAACTCGCATTTTTACCGGTTACTTCTGGCATCGAGGGCAGAAGTGGGTGCTTCGTCCTCCGACAACGATGCGCTCGATGGGAGTCTTGCAGACGCGACAGGGTTCGCCTGTGCGGCTATAGACGTTGTGATGAAGCTGAAAAAATCCTGCAATTCCCTCCGCATCAACATAATCAGAAACCGACGATCCACCCAACTTAATGGCATGTTTCAGCACATCGATTAAAGCGGTACGAAGGCGTCCCAACTCCGCATGCGTGAGCCGTCCAGCCTGTCGGCGCGGGCGGATTCCGGCGCGGAACAGGCTCTCGTCCGCGTAGATATTGCCGACTCCGTGCAGCAGCGACTGGTTCAGCAGCGCAGCCTTGATGGGCGTCTTGCGATGGCGAAAGAGCGCGATGAAGTCTTCGAGCGAGATGGTCAGCGGCTCCTGCCCCGGCCCTTCATAGGTTGCGTCGGCGATGGATAGCCGCCCGAAGCGTCGCGGATCGACGAAGCGCACCTCGCGTCCGCCGCTAAGCGTAAGGATGGCGTGGGTATGCGCCGGGACCGGGACCGCGGGGTCGGAGACGAGTAGCCGCCCGGTCATGCCGAGGTGGATGAGGAACTGCGCGGGCTTGCGGTTGCGCGTGACGTCCATGACGATGGTCTTGCCGACGCGATGGACTCGCTCGATGCGGCTGTTGGTGAGGGCTTCTGCGATCTGGTCGGGCGGCGATTTGAAGGTCTGCGGCTTGTTGCTGGTCCAGACGGAGTGGATGGTCTGGCCGTGGGTACGGTCATGGACCCCGTTCGCTACGGTCTCTACTTCGGGAAGCTCAGGCATTGTTTTTGCAGTATAGGAGAGATGGCGAATGAAGGTTTTTAATGAATTTAGTGGCCGGTGGGCTGGAAGATGGGCAGCAGGCTCGAGTAGTCGTCGGTCCATGCGCTGAGACCGGGGACGGCCGTGATGGGTGCGGCGATTAGGGCGACCTCCGGCAGCATGAAGAAGGTTGGGCTGGCGGTAACGAGGACCCAGGTGGAGCGGAACTCGCCACGTGCGTCTACGGTTGCGGTGTCGAAGAGGCGGGATTGCATGTGGATGGAGGCGGCCAGCTGAGCTACCTCGGGGGCGAGGTTGAGGTATTGGTTGGAGACGTGGAAGGCGAGGATGCCGTTGGGCGCGAGATGCTTCTGGTAGAGCCGGAGGGCTTCGGTGGTGAGCAGATGCAGGGGGATGGCGTCGCCGGAGAAGGCGTCGAGCACAAGCACGTCGAAATGCTGCGGAGTTTCTTGCGCGAGTGAGGTGCGGGCGTCGCCTTCGGTGACGGTGATGGCGGCGGGGGAGTCGCGCAGGTAGGTGAAGAGGTTGCGGGCGATGGGCTCGACGTGGGGGTTGATCTCATAGAAGCGGATGCGGTCGCCCATATTGCCATAGGCCGCGATGGTTCCGGTTCCCAGGCCGACTACGCCTATGTTGCGGGCGCGGCCAGCGCAGCAGTTGGCGAGCGCGAGGCCGATGCCCGAGTCCTTGGCATAGTAGGTGGTCGGGATGCGGGTGAAGCCGGGGCTGAAGATCTGGTTGCCGTGCTGGATGGTTCCGTTGAGCAGCGAGCGCAGAGGCTGGCCTTCGCGGGTGACGGACGCCTTGACGCGCAGGCTGCCGTAGAAGTTACGGGTCTCGAGCAGGGTTTGCTGCTTGTAGGCGGCGTGCAGTGCGAAGTTGAGGAAGAGGACTAAAACGCTGGCAGTGGCCCAGAGCAGGCGCTGTCCCCAGCCGTCGGGCCAGGCGACGGCGAGGGCGAGCAGAGCGGTGACGAGGAAGGTGATGGAGAGGTCGTAGTTGGCCGCGAAGATGAGCGGGCTGGCGATGCCGATGAAGAAGGTTCCGGTGACTCCGCCGGCGGCTACGAGGAGATAGAAGAGCGTGGTTTCGGACGGTCGGCGGGGACGAAGTGCGTACGCTTCCGCATGGCAGAAGAGGCACGCGATGAAGCACTCGAAGAGGAAGAAGAGGATGGCGAGGCCGATGGGGATGCTGGTATCCATCTTGGAGATGGCGTAGCCGAGGCTGGCCAGCATGACCACCATGAGCCGGACGACGATGCTGCGGCGGTAGAAGCGGGGGAACTCGAAGGCGAGGATAAAGGTGATGAGGTAGACGGCGAGCGGGAGGATCCAGAGCAGGGGAATGGCGGCGATGTTGCTGGTGATGTGGCTGGTGACGGCGCTTAGTTGCATGGCGGCGGCCATGGGCAGGAGGAACCAGAGCCATCTGGTTGCGGAGGATGTTGAGGGAGCGAGGGTGTCGGGAGATTCTTGCGGTGTGGCTTGCGTTGTTGCGGGTACCTGTCTGGAGAGGATGGCGCAGAGGACTGCGTAGACCATGAATCCGACGGCCCAGAGAGAGCGTTGCAGCTTAAGGGTGAGGTGAGGCTCGACCAGCGTGGGATAGGCGACGAGGGCGAGGAGGGAGCCGACGTTTGAGAGGGCGAAGAGACGGTAAGGGACGTGGCCTCCCTGTTTGCGGAAGAGCCAGATCTGCAGCAGCGGGCTGGTGGAACCGAGCAGAAGGAAGGGAAGGCCGATGGTCAGCGTAAGCGCGAAAAAGATGGTGGCGACAGGATGTTCGGAGCCCCGGCTGAGGTTGGGGCGGATGAATTTTTGCGCTGCCAGAAGAGCGATGGCTATTGCCAGCAGAGCGAAGTAAAGCAGCCGCAAACCGCGGTTAAAGGGACGGCGGGTGAGCCAGTGCGCGTAGAGGTAGCCGAGCAGAAGGGTGAGTTGGAAGAAGACCAGGCAGGTGAGCCAGACCGCCGAGGAGCCTCCGAGCGCGGGGAGGAGCTGCTTTGCCGCCATGGGCTCGACCAGAAAGAGCAGGAAGGCCGAGAGGAAGATCGCGAATCCGTAGAGCGAGCGCGTTGAGGGCATAGGGATGGGCGATCCGGAAGACGTGCCAGTCTACCGGATGAGTCGCTGTTCGACAATCTCAAGATCTTTCTCGGGGAAAGCGATGAGTTGTTCTTCAACCGAAACTCGATCTCGTCCGACACGGCGGTGTCGATTCGGACGCTTGCCGCCAATCTACTACGGTTCACACGTGGTTGGAGGCGGCTGCAGCATGACCGGACCCTTTCATCGCCGATGAATATCTCTGGGGTCGTGTCGACGTTCGATTTCGAGGGACGAGATACTTTGCTTCGGGAATCGCCGAGTCTCCGCTAGAGTTGCGGCGTTATCTGGCTGAGGCAGCAAAGATGTTGCTCGCTGAACCTCGGTTCCTTGACGTGCTTCCTGGATTCGTCTTGGATAACGAGCGGGGCCCGCTCATACAAGAACGGCTTGCTGAGCTTGCACGGCAAGGATAAAAGTTACCGATCTCACCAACGCAATCGTTAAGGATGTTGCAGACATTTAGCCAGGAAATTATTATCGCTCGGACCGCCAAATGAGCCCCCAACTGCATCCAGCTGCTGTCTCATCCTGTACTTCAAAGTAGCAACAGTGCTGTCCTGATGCTCCGAGGTAAAGTCTGCTTACTTTTTCGTTTGAAAATCGAAGCTCTTGCATGAGATCTCCTCGGGTAAACCCCAGGGGATTAGCTTCTGCGGTAACTTTTACTATTGAGTGATTATACTTGGCTTTTCGGCACGAGAGGTCCTGAGATACAGTTCTGTATGCAGGTTCCGAGGTTCTTGCGCTGTTGAGTGTGCGATGAAAGATAGGGCGTAACTTGACAACGAAATCGCGTGTGACCAAACCCGCTTCCCCTGTTCAAGCAAATCTCCCGGCACAAAACGTTGTCGCGAAGAACGACTTTTTCCCGGTGGTGGTCATTGGCGCTTCGGCAGGCGGGCTGGAAGCGTACACCGATTTTTTCCATACGTTACCGGTGGAGATGGGCATGGCGTTCGTGCTGGTGCAGCACCTGGATCCGACACACCAGAGCCTGCTGCCTGAAATTATTGCAAAATCCACCAAGATGCCGGTGGAGACGGTCAGGGCAGGCGTCACGCTGCGGCCCAACCGCGTGTATGTAATTCCTCATGACGCGCTGATGGAGATCGCGGACGGGGCGTTTAAGCTGACACCGCGGGCCCGGAAGCCGGGGCAGCATTTAGCGATTAATTTCTTCATGCGTTCGCTGGCAGAAGCCTGGGGAAGCCGTGCTATCGGCATTGTTCTTTCGGGGACCGGCGCGGACGGGACGCTGGGGCTGGAGAGTATCAAGTCGGAAGGCGGAATCACCTTCGTCCAGGAGCCGGCATCGGCGAAGTTTGACGGGATGCCGCGCAGCGCGATCGAATCTGGTTGCGCGGACTTCGTTCTGGAGCCAGGCGAGATTGCGAAGGAGTTGCGGCGCATCCAGCTTCATCCGTATGTCCGCCGGGAGCATTCCGGCAAGGACGCGGTCTGGGCCGGATCCGAGGCCATTCCGGTGCGCCCGGAAGAGTTCACTACTATCCTCGACCAACTGAGACGGGGAAGCGGGGTTGATTTCAGCCAGTACCGGCCGAATACGATTCATCGCCGGGCGATGCGGAGGATGGTGATTCTGAAGCTGGAATCGCTGGGCGACTACGGGAAGTACATGAAGGAAAATCCGGAGGAGTGCCAGAATCTGTATGACGACGTTCTGATCCCGGTGACCAGCTTCTTCCGCGACTTGGAAACATTCGAGGCGTTGAAGACGCATGTGTATCCCGCGATCCTGAAGGACAAGGGGAACAAGGGGACTATCCGGATGTGGGCGCCAGGCTGCTCGACAGGCGAGGAGACCTACTCTCTGGCGATGACGTTGCTGGAGTTCCTGGGAGATCGGGCAGCGAGCTACTAGGTGCAGATCTTCGGGACGGACCTGAACGAGAAAGGGATCCAAAAGGCGCGCGCGGGTGTGTATCGGGAGAGTATCGCGGATGAGATATCGGCGGAGCGCATGGAGCGTTTCTTCGTGAAGGTGGAAGAGGGATACCGGGTGAACAAGGCGGTGCGGGACATGTGCGTGTTCGCACGGCAGAACCTTGCGAGCGACCCGCCGTTTTCGCAGATGAATGTGGTGGCCTGCCGCAACCTGCTGATCTACATCCAGCCAGTGTTACAGAAGAAGATTATTGCAATCCTGCATTATGCGCTAAAGCCTTCGGGGTTTCTGATCCTAGGGAGTTCGGAGAGCGTCTCCGGCTTTCCGGACCTATTCTCCACGCTGGACAAGAAGCAGAAGATTTATGCGAAGAAAGCGATCGCTTCGCGGCTGCACTATGATTTTTCGCAACTCTACTATCCACCCTCAAGCAAGCTGGAGATACCCAGCGGGACGCTGACGCCCCAGGGTGCGCCGAAGATCGAGTTGGATGTGGAGGCGGAAGCGGACCGATTAGTGCTCAAGAGCCATTCTCCGGTTGGGGTGGTGATCAACAGCGCGATGGAGGTTGTGCAGTTCCGGGGCCGTACGACGCCCTACCTGGAGGCTGGGTCAGGCAAGCCGAGCCTGAATGTACTGAAGCTGGCGCAGCATGGCCTGTCGTTGGAGCTGCGTATGCTGATTAGCGCCGCAGAGAAAAAAAGTGTGCCCGTCCGGAAAGACGGAGTTCTCTTTGAGGGCGACGGCGTGAAGCGGATGCTGAACCTGTCGGTATCGCCGCTGGGGGAGAAAAGGGATGGGAAGAAGGGACGTGGCGAGAACCGTTCTTATCTCATCCTGTTTGAGGATGTTACCTCACGAGGGACTTCCGTTATCGACGAGGCGCCGCAGGGCAACGCAAAAAGCGGCGCGGGGAACAAAGGGGAGACCAAGCGGCTGATGGAAGAGTTGGCGGCCACGCAGGACACTCTGCGCTCCGCTATGGAGTCAGAAGACTCTTTGAAGGAAGAGTTCCAATCGGCGAATGAGGAGATCCTTTCGGCGAACGAGGAGTTGCAAAGCAGCAATGAGGAGTTGGAGACCTCAAAAGAAGAGTTGCAGTCCGCGAATGAGGAGTTGAACACGCTGAACGCCGAGCTTCGCTTCAAAAACACGGAACTCCACGATTTGAACAACGATATATCGAATTTGCTGAACAGCACGCGGATTCCGGTGGTGATGCTGGACCGGCGGTTGCGAATACGGCGACTGACTCCAGCAGCGGACAAGCTGCTCAAGGTGGTGCCGTCGGATATTGGGCGGTCGGTCGCGGATATTCGACTGAATATCCAGCCAATGGACCTTGAATCCAGCGGCCTGGAACCGATGATCGCGAAGGTACTGGAGAGCCTTCAACCAACGGAGCGCGATGTGCGGGACATGGAAGGGCACTGGCATTCGCTGAACATATTGCCCTACCAGACACAGGACAACAAGATCGATGGGGTTGTGCTGGCGCTGCAGGACATTGACGCGATCAAAATAGCGAGCGAGCAGCTAAGTAGGTCTGCCGAGTTTTTCCGCGGTGTGATGGACACGGTGCGGGAGCCGCTGCTGGTCCTGGACGCAGACCTGAAGATCAACGCTGCGAACGAGTCCTTTTACGACACGTTCAAGGTTTCGCCCGAGCAGACAGTTAATCAAGACTTGTTTGAGGTTGGGGCCGGACAATGGGACATACCCAAGCTACGCAGACTGCTTGAGGAAAGCTTACCCAAAGGCCAGGTGGTCACCGATTTCGAGGTAGAGCACGACTTCGAGGGAATCGGCCGTAGAACGATGCTGCTGAATGCCCGAAGACTTGCGCAAGCAGACAAGCGTAAGCCGATGATCCTGCTCGCCATCGAGGATGTCACCGAGCGCAAACAGGCAGAGGCGATATTGCGCGAAAGCGAAGAACGCTTCCGCACCTTGTTCGACTTGGATCCTATAGCCGTCTATTACTGTGATGCCTCGGGAGTCATTGAGAACTTCAACCGTCACGCCGCAGAACTGTGGGGCCGCACACCGGCGCATGGCGATACTGACGAGCACTTTTGCGGTTCGTTCAAGTTGTTCCGCCAGGACGGTAGTTTTATGCCCCACGAGGACTGCCCGATGGCTGAGGTGATAAGCGGCAAAATACAGGAGGCGCGTGACCAGGAAGTGCTCATTGAGCGGCCCGATGGTTCGCGGATCACCGTCGTCGTGAATATCCGTCCATTTAAAAACCAGCGCGGAGAAATTACGGGAGCAATCAATTGTTTTTACGACATTACCGAGCGCAAAATGGCACAAGCGGCTCTGATCAAGTCGGAGAAGTTGGCTGCAGCGGGGCGGCTGGCAGCCACGCTGGCGCATGAGATCAACAATCCGCTGCAAGCTGTGACGAACCTGATGATGATATTGCGGCACTCGCCGACGGTGGGAGTGCAGGATCAGGCGTACGTGGCGATTGCGGAGGAGGAACTTGGCCGGGTAGGGTATCTGACGCAACAATCTTTAGGCTTTTACCGGGAAGCAATTTTACCCACGGGGTTGGACGTGAATGAGGTGATTGGGAACGTCCTGGACCTATACGCCAACCGCATCAAAGCAAAACAGATTACGGCAACGAAGCGATATCTTCAGGATGAGGCAATCATCAATAGCTTTCCCGGCGAGATTCGGCAAGTATTCTCGACGCTGCTGATAAACGCGATGGAAGCCGTACCTATGGGCGGCACCATCGCCATCCGGGTCCGCAAATCGCACCATTGGGAAAACCGGGCAATCCCCGGGACCCGCGGAGTGCGCATCGTGATCGCGGACAATGGCGTCGGAATTCCAGCACACAACACCGCTCGCCTCTTCGAACCATTCTTCACCACCAAGGGGGAGAACGGGACAGGGCTTGGCCTGTGGGTTGCACAAAGCATTCTAAGTCGGCTTGGCGGGTCAATCCGCATGCGAAGCAGTGTGCGCGCGGGCAAGTGTGGCACTTATTTTTCGATTTTTCTCCCCCTCCAATTGCCCAATAAGCCTAAGCTTGCTGCGCCTGAGTCAGATCCCGTGCGGCTTGCTATCGGCGATCCCGGTATGCTGACTAGCTAGTCATATTCATCAGTGAGCGAAGGTATAGAGCGTCAACTCGAATCGCCTTTCCTCACCTTCACCATTCGGGATGCTGCTTGGTCGCGTGTCCGACGTGCGGCGCGGCGCCGGGTGTGTGGTGCTGGCAGGGTGAGCCCACCGCGAATGGCAAGCGGGTTCTGATCCGCTGCAAGCCGGAGATTGATCGTTGAGGGCGCGTAGCCACGTTGCTCCAAAGCGATGCGATAGCGAGTCACTACCGTTTTATTGAACGCGAGCCTTGGTTCGGAGCAGTACCATTCGACGAAGTCGCGAATGGCATGTTCGTATGACCGTCTTGAGTTCAAGGATGGAAGGGTATTGAGGACCGCCGACTTGGAATAGTCGAGGTCGGGAAGTTTCAAGACGTTCTTGGGCTTCTTCGTTCTTTTCGCCATAGTGACGGCCTCCTAGCCGTGGCGAAATAATCTCCGAACGCGATCAGTCCTCATAAGTCGGCTTGTGGGAAGTTGGGGTTACTTCCGATTGATGGGGTATTTGGAGGTTGGTCATGCCTATTTTCTGGGCTGAGGGTGGCTTGGCGCGGGACACGATATGATGGAAGGGAAGCGCTGCTTTTTGCGATGTGCTTCTTTCCGGCCAAACCAATCCTTGGAGAACAGAGTCCTCGTGAGTCAACGCAAATCAGCGGTTATTTTGGGTGCCCAGTGGGGCGATGAAGGCAAAGGCAAGATCGTCGATGTGCTGTCGGAGAAGTTTTCCGTCGTGGCACGGTATGCGGGCGGCCATAATGCCGGGCACACGGTCATCATCAAGGGCAAGAAGTTTGTGCTGCAACTGATCCCCTGCGGGGTGCTGCGGCCGGAGTGCAAGGGCGTGATCGGCAATGGCGTCGTCTTCGATCCGACGGCGTTTTTGAACGAGGTGAAGAAGCTGAAGGACGCCGGTCTGAAGGTGGATGGTCAGCTCTTTGTCTCGAACCGGGCACAGGTGATTCTGCCTTACCACCGCATGATCGAGCTGGCGGCCGAGACGGCTCCGGGGCGGACGAAGATCGGGACGACTCGGCGCGGCATTGGCCCCGCGTATGAGGACAAGGTCCATCGCAATGGGCTGCGGGTCGTCGATCTGCTGAACCCGGCGCTGCTGCGGACGCACATCAAGAACGCCTGCGACGAGAAGAACACGATTGCGCATGCGCTGTTCGGGACGGAGCCGCTGGACCCCAAAGGGATGTATGAGGAGTATTCACGGCTGGCCGAGCAGGTCGCTCCGTTTGTGACAGACACGGCGGTGATGCTCAACCATGCGATTAAGAATGGCGAGAAGGTGATGTTCGAAGGAGCGCAGGGAGCCCTGCTCGATATCGATCATGGGACCTATCCGTTTGTAACTTCGTCGTCGGCGACCTCCGGCGGTGCGGTGACGGGCACGGGAGTCGGGCCTACGCTGATCGGCACCGTGATCGGTGTGACCAAGGCTTATGTGACGCGCGTGGGCGAGGGGCCGTTCCCGACGGAGATTCATGACAGCTCTGCCGATCTGCTGCGCGCTCGCGGGCAGGAGTACGGTGCGGTGACGGGCCGTCCGCGGCGCTGCGGCTGGCTGGACCTGCCGCTGCTGCGCTACAGCAACATGATTAATGGCACGGAGTGGCTAGTCGTCACCAAGATGGACGTGATGGACGAGTGCGACGAGATTCCGGTGTGCACGGGCTACAAGATCGACGGCAAGCTGACAGACGTGATTCCTGCGGACATGCGTGGTTTTGAGGCGATTGAGCCGGTGTACACGACGCTGAAGGGCTGGAAGGCTTCGACTGAGGGAATTACGGAGTTCGACAAGCTGCCGAAACTGGCGCAGGATTATCTGCACTTCATCGAGAAGGAGTCGGGCGCGAAGATCGGCATGGTTTCGACCGGGCCGGATCGTGACCAGACCATGACGATTGCAGGGTTTGACGAAGCACTGAAGTCCTAGGAGCCAGGTATGTTGAGCTTTACGGTACGAATGACGTTTGCGCCCGAGGAGCATTCCGAGATTACCGAGATGCTGCGGCATCTGACGGCGGCTTCGCGGCAGGAGCCGGGATGCGTCAGCTATATCGCCCACTTTCTTGAGGGCGATCTGGGCACGGTGCTGATCTATGAACAGTATGCGGATGAGGCGGCACTCGAACACCACCGCGCCACGCCGCACTTTCACCAGTACGCGATTGGCGGGCTTTACCAGAGGATGCGCGAGCGGCAGGTCGAGAACCTGACCGCCGTCTGCTAGATCGCCGGGCAGATATAACAGTTGCAAGCGTGACGGATGCTCCCCTGCGGGGGAGCATTTTTGTCGCAGGGGGCTTGCGCTAAGAGGTGAGGCCGCAACGCTATAATCAGGTCTCGTTGAAATCTCTCATGACCTCTCTCTCGATTTCGTAGCCCTCTGTGCGGTCTGCTTGTCGCGCCGTTCCTGTTGTTTTCTCCTTCGGCGCATGGTCAGGAGCAAGGCAATGCCCAGGCCATGCAGTTGATGCAGCAGGGCAAGATCGCTGAGGCTGAGAGGTACTTTTCGCAGGCGACGGTTGCGGCACTTCAGTTTGCCGAGGGCTTTCTGGCCCTAGGGCTGGTGCAGTTGCGCGAGGGCAAACCGGATGCTGCGGAGGCGTCGCTGGCTAAGGCGATTGCGCTGAATCCAGAGCTGCAGGGTGCGCACATGTTTCTGGGGATCGCGAAGTACCAGATGCGCGAGGTGGACGAGACGGCGGCGAATTTACGGGAGGAGCTTCGGCTTCAGCCCCAGAACGTAGAGGCGTTGACGTGGCTGGGCATTGTGGAGCTGGGTGCGGGAGATGCGGACAAGGCGGCTCCGCCGCTCGATGAGGCGGTGGAACTTTCTCCAAAAGATGCGAATCTGCTTTATCTGCGGGCGCGAGCGCACAGCCTGATCGCGCAGGAGTCGTATCAGGCTTTGTACCAGCTGGACCCTGACTCCTGGTGTTGAGAGCCTCATCACTCCTACATGGAATCAATTGCTTACCCCGAGGAATATGTCGATACGCCCTGGAGAAACCTCCCGGAGCGTTGCAGGAGTCTAACTCCTGTAGCGCTCGGCAATTGTCAGGATGCGCTCTGGAAGATTGCGGGGAAGAGTATGAATTCTAAGGAATTCGGGGTATATGAAGGATGTGACGAAAGTTATTTTGACTCTTGCCTTGAAGCGGTCTACCATCCGGTACGCATTATGACGTTACGTGGTCAACCAATTCGTCGCGGTTTAATAATGGCTCTGGCTGGGCTCGCGGTCATCTCCGTTGGGGTGGCGGGCCAGCAAGCGTTGGCTGTTCCTGCGTTGCACGAGAAGAAGCACGACGCGAAAGGGCAGGTGGAGGCCCTGGAGGAGCAGTGGCGGGTGGCCCAGCTTGCGGGCGACACGGCGACCATGGGCAAGATGCTCTCCGATGACTACGTGGGAATCTCGATGACGGGCGAAATCGACACTAAGGCGCAACAACTGAGCAGGGTGACCGATCGCCGGATGATCCTGACCAAGATCGAGCTTAGCGATATGAAGGTAAAGCTGGTGGGAGCCGTCGCCGTTGTGACCTCGCAGGCGCAGGTCGAGGGGACCAACGACGGGATTTCGATGCAGGGCACCTATCGCTATACGAGGATTTATCGTCATCTGCCGACGGGGCAATGGAAAATTACCAGCTTTGAAGCGACGCGGGAACATCATCATCGGCATCACGCCGATGGAGAGACTGTGGACGGGGCGGCTCCGCCGGTTGCTGCGCAGCCGTGAAGTAAAGGCAAGAACAAAGGCAAAAGGCGAAATACAGGGGTCTCTCCGCTTCGTTTGCACCTCAACGAGCAAGCTCGTCGGGGACCCCGCACTTGCGGTCGAGATGACATAGCTTGTGAGGCTGTTTTTTTAGGCCTTGAAAGAAGAAAGGCCCTGCCACGGGGCAGGGCCTTGATGCTTCAGGGCTTGTCGTTCAAGCTATCTTCGAATCGATGATCAGGGTTATTTCAGCGTGTGCCTGAATACGCCTGAGAGAACCGGGGAGATTGAGCGCCAGCAGGCGGCGATAAAGGGAACGGGTACAGCCAGTGAGCCGCGCGTCTTCCGACTCGTGGGGGAAGAGCGACAGGCATTGCTGGGTCGAGAGTGCGGACTTACGCCTTTGGCCGTTGATGAGATAGGGACGCGATTGAGGAGTGAAGCTTCCGCGATGCTGGTTGGTCATCGCAGAATCCGTCCTCAAAGAGGCAGGGGAGGTAGTGAGAATGGACATAGGTGCCCTCGAATGGCGAAGGTTTTCGCCGTCGTATAGAGGGTTTGATGATTACTTTGGTGCGGAAGTTGTACTTGGTTTACTTGTGGAAAAGGCCTCGCGGAGCTTTGCCCAGGTTACGTCCAGTGTCTCGGGGAGGACGCGGGTCTCGGCGACGACGGTCATGAAGTTGGTGTCTCCGCTCCATCGCGGAAGGGCGTGGAGATGGATGTGGTTGGCGACGCCGGCGCCGGCGGATTCCCCAAGATTCATGCCGAGGTTGAGGCCGTCGGGGCGGTAGACCTGACGGAGGCAGCGTTCGATGAGCTGTGCGAGCAGGATCATCTCCTGCGCGGGTTCGGGCGGAAGCACGGCGAGCGAGTCAACGTGCAGGTAGGGCAGGATGAGGACATGGCCGGTGGCGTAGGGGTAGGCGTTGAGGCAGACAAAGCAGTTAGGGCCGCGATGGAGGATGTGGGCGGCTTTCTCGGCGGCTTCCTGCGGCATGCCGTGGGCGATGGCGTAGTCGGTGGCGGCGATCATGTTGCAGAAGACGCAGTGCTTGTCTTCGGCGGCGGGCCAGCCGGAGAGCGCGGGAGGGACGCCGGTGCGGGCTTGCTCGTCGGCCCGGGTGATGTAGTTGTAGCGCCAGGGAGTCCAGAGACGATCCATGGGGTGAGTATAAGGGTGGGACGGCTAGAACCGGAACTTCAGAGTTGCTAACTCTAGTGAGATAAGTTTTGGACTTTGCAGACAAGCGTTCGGGAAGAATAGGCTTTTAGGATGGCCGAGAAGATTCTGAAGTTTTACGAAGCACTCGCTGACCATTACCACCTTATCTTCGATGATTGGAACGGCGCTATTGAGCGCCAAGCCAAGGTTTTAGGTGTTCTTTTGGCATCTCAAACCTCTGTATATCCTTTGAAGGTTCTGGATTGCGCGTGCGGGATTGGGACTCAGGCGATCGGGTTTGCGGCGATGGGGCATCATGTCGTCGCCTCGGACCTGAGTCCGGCTGAAGTCAAACGGGCACAGTACGAGGCTCAATGCCGCTCTCTGAGAATTTCCTTCTATGTTTCAGATATGACATCGCTCATGGAGGTCCCCGAGAACGAGTTTGATGTCGTAGCTGCCTTGGACAACGCACTGCCGCATTTGACTATTGCTCAGCTGGGCAAAGCGGCGGGCGCGATAGCCTCAAAGCTCAAACCAAAAGGGCTTTTCATTGCAAGTATCCGCGACTACGACAAACTCATCCTCCAAAAGCCGACGATTCAAGAACCGGCGTTCTTTGGCACGCATGAGAATCGGCGCATTGTCCATCAGATATGGGACTGGATCGACGACACCAGATATGTCGTGCACCTGTACATTACGGCCAAATCAGACCGGGAATGGGTGACGCATCACTTTGTTTCGGAATATCGATGTGTGCTGCGGGATGAGCTTTCAGGCGTTCTGAGGAATGCTGGATTCGGAGAGATCGAGTGGCTTATGCCCGCTGAAGGTGGCTTTTACCAACCTCTGCTCCTGGCACGACTGCCAGGCTAGAGAGTGTTTGTGAAGTTACGTCTTCGTGAATTTGCTCAAAAGTATCCAAAACTGCCGGCTCTGAGTCTGTAGTTGGTTGACGTATGGGGCTCAAAGTTCTATGCTTTTAGGTGAGCCACTGCGTGTGGGACCCAAGTGCAGCCGCTCCTCTGCTAGATGTAGTTCATTCCTACCTGCCGAAGCTGTCTCGGGGGATTTAGAACCAACCAGCGTCCTCCTCGGATTCTGATTGCTCCCGCAACAAGCGCCGCCCGCGATGGAATGGATCCTTGGATCCCGGAGTCCGCATTCATCATGGTAGACGACCATAATCCTGAACACACCGAGAGCAAACCCCTGACCACCGAACTGGAAATCCTAGCGCCCGAAGCGACAGCGGATCACGCCGACCTGTCTTCCGAATCCACCCCAACCCAACAGCATGAGTCCGCCCCCGAAACTGCTGTCCATGACGCCGCCCCGAGCAATGAAGCCTCTGCTCACGAGAGCGCGGAATCTGGCCGCGTTGCAATAGTTACGGCTGCCGCAGGCGAAGAGTCCGCTGATGACGATTTGAACTACGATGCCGCGGACTTTGCGGCAGCGCTGGCGAGTTTTGACCGCGAGCAGGCCGCCGATGCCGCCGCCGCCCAGAATTTGACCGCCGAAGAGGTCATCGTCACCGGAACCGTCCTCAAGATTACGGACAAGCATGTGGTTGTCGATATCGGGCTCAAGTCTGAGGGCCTGATTCCACTGGCCCAGGTGCTGGACATCCATGGCGAACCGAAGTTCCAGGTTGGCGACACCGTTGAGGTTGTGGTTGAGCGTGAAGAGGCTGAAGGCGGCTATCTCGTCAGCTACGAGAAGGCGTTGCGCCATAAGGTCTGGGACAAGCTGGAGCAGGCCGCGAACGAGAAGACCCCCGTCAAGGGCATGGTCCTCAGCCGCGTCAAGGGCGGTCTGACCGTCGACATCGGCATCAAGGCGTTTCTGCCGGGCTCGCAGGTCGAGGTTCGCCCCGTCCGCAATCTCGACGGCTACATCGGCACCGAGATCGAAGTCCGCGTTATCAAGCTGAACAAGAAGCGCGGCAATGTCGTCATCAGCCGCAAGGAACTGCTCGAAGAAGACCAGAATGCCAAGAAGTCGGTTACGTTGGCGACTCTGGAAGAGGGCAGCGTTCTGACCGGTACGGTCAAGAACCTGACCGACTACGGCGCGTTCGTGGATATGGGCGGCCTCGATGGCCTGCTGCACATCACCGACATGAGCTGGGGCCGGTTGACGCACCCGCGCGACCTGGTGAACGTCGGCGACGAGATCCAGGTAAAGGTGCTGAAGTTCGACAAGGACAAGCAGCGGGTTTCGCTGGGCTTCAAGCAGTTGACGCCTGACCCGTGGCTGGACGCGATCGAGCGCTACCCGATTGGGGCGCAGGTTCGCGGCCGCGTGCTTTCGGTGACCGACTACGGCGCGTTTGTCGAGTTGGAACAGGGCATCGAAGGACTGGTACATGTGTCCGAGATGACCTGGTCGAAGCGGATGAAGCATCCGTCGAAGATGGTGAAGCCGGGCGACGAGGTAGACACGATCATTCTGAGCGTTAACCCGAACGACCGCCGCATCTCCTTGGGCATGAAGCAGTTGCAGGACAATCCCTGGGAGCAGTTGGAGGACAAGTATCCGACCGGCGCCATCATCGAGGGCCGCGTTCGCAACCTGACCGACTTCGGCGCGTTCATCGAGATCGAAGATGGCATCGATGGCCTGGTGCATGTCTCGAACCTGAGCTGGACCAAGCGCATCAAGCATCCTTCCGAGGTCCTGAAGAAGGGCGAGAAGGTGAAGGCGATCGTTCTGGGCGTTGAGCCCGAGAACCGCCGCCTGTCGCTTGGCGTCAAGCAGCTTCAGCCGGATGTGTGGGATACGTTCTTCGCGCAGCACCGCATTGGCGACGTTATCAAGGGCAAGATTCTGCGCACCGCGCAGTTTGGCGCCTTCGTTGAGATTGCTGAAGGAGTCGAGGGCTTGTGCCACGTCTCCGAGGCGGTCGATGCGAACCACCAGCCGGTGGCGATGGATGTTGACTCGGAGCACGAGTTCAAGATCGTCAAGATGAACCAGGAAGAGAAGAAGGTCGGTCTCAGCATTCGGGCAGTCGGCGAAGAAGCCAGCCGCGCCGAGGTGGAGAGCTACAAGGAGCGTGAGAAGTCGCCGAAGGGCAACAACTCGGGTTCGTCTTCGTCCTCCTCGTCGAGCAGCAGCACCACGCTGGGCGATCTGATCAACTGGAAGCGGTCTGAGCGCGAGTAAGCTCAGTCGCAGCAAGGAAATAGAAGGGCCGTTCCGAGTGGGCGGCCCTTTTACTTTTAAGAAGTCTCTGGGTAACTCCGGGTTTTGGCAGGCGACTTTTAGCCTTGCAACACAACTTCCGGGTTGCTGACGATCCACGCGGAACATGAACGAATGGCTCCTTGACGAGCGCATTAGCCTGTTCTCACCATTTCAGAATCCCTGCGCTGGATTCCTCAACGCTAGCTGACTTTCCAGTATTGAGGCCGTGAGCATTTGCCTTCACCTACTTCCTGATCAATCCCATCTGCTTTGCAATTGCATCATCTACCATCCGAGTTGGAAGCAACCTGGGCAGTGTCCAGTTCTTGAAGCGTTGGGGCACAACTGCGTATCTGGTCTTCGGCTTCGCCGCGGTGAGTGCTACATAGACCGTTTTGGCAAGTCGCTCCGGGGGCAAACCTCTGCGTCCCTCCTTCACAACATATTTCCGGAAGTTCTCGATCGCTCCCCAATAAGGAGTCGACTTGAACTCGCTCAGGTCCTCTTTTTCGCCTTTGTCATATAGAGCAGTGTTCACCGCGCCAGGCTCAATGATCACCAGATCGATACCGAATAACATCAGTTCGCGCCGGAGTGCCTCTGACATGCCTTCGAGTCCCCACTTCGAGGCGGCGTATGCACCCAGGAGAGGCGGTACGACCTTTGCCACCGTGGAGCTGATATTTACGATACGGCCCATCGGGCCTGTTCTGTTGTTATCTGTGCCAAGCAGCGGAGCGAAGGCTTGCGTCACCATCATAGGGCCGATCATGTTGGCCTCAAGCTGACGTCTGAACTCGCTCGGCCTCAAATGCAAAAGCGGCCCACTGACAACAATTCCGGCATTGTTAACCAGCGCGGCCAGCCTGTTCGAGCCGAGCATGGCTCCTACTTCTTCACTGGCGCGTTGAATGGCATCCGCATCCGTGACATCCATGATGAGAGGAACATAGCGGTCTCCCATTTCTTTCCGAAGACGGTCAGCGTCGGTCTGCTTTCGTACCGAGCCGAAGACACGATACCCGTTCAAGATCAGCAGCCTTGTTGTCTCGAGGCCTATACCGGTTGATACTCCGGTTACGACGACATCCTTAATCTTCGTCACGTCTGCTCCTTCAATAAACAAATGCTGAAGATGTTCACCGCGCATCTTCATGATGTTCAGCGTACACTTTACCCTCGATCGGGTCAAGGTGTACGCTGCTCACATGCCTTTCCCCTCCAAAACAGATAGAGGTGCCATACTCTCGGCTGCCTTGGAGGAGTTGTCGCGCGGGGGCATTCGCAATTTATCTCTTCGGAACATTGCGGCGACTCTCGGCCTTGCACCCAACGCCCTTTATCGCTACTTCTCTGACCGGGCTGCGCTTGAGGCAGCCCTGGCAGATGAATGCGCCCGCAGATTAGAAATGACATTGCGAAAAGCTGCGCATGGCCTCGTTGCAGCGAACGCAATTCGCAGGATGGCTGGCGCCTACCTGCAATTCGCAAGGGACAATCGTAATCTTTATGAAGCCTTTATGAGCTTTCATACTCCTGACCATGCCGGATCGCCTCGCCAGAGCCTCTGGAGCTTTACCGTCGAACAGGTACAGCGCATGACCGGAGAGACGCATGCGAAAGAGGCTGCCGTTGCACTCTGGGCTCTGCTGCATGGAGCAGCGACGTTGGAGGCGGGCCAGGTGCTCGGAGAGAACAAACCGGCCAGCGGTTTTGAGTTTGGGCTGAAGGCCTGGTTTCTTCTGGCCGAGACGCCATTGTCCGCTTCGCGGGCGAAGAAGTCTCTGCGCTAGCCAGCCCTTTGCCTCTTATTGGGAAACGCGCATCTCGTCATCAATTCCGAGCAAAGCACCCTCTCGGTTCTCTACGAGCGCATGATTGCCGATGCAGTGCGCGGGGATAAACCGGCATGAAGCAGGGCATGCAAGAGTCCTACGAGAAAGGAGTAGCGAACGGCTCGGCCCCGAGTTTTGCGTTGCACACCGCGAGGTGTTCGGCGAAGCGTAAACAGGG
>NZ_DATKQC010000059.1:0-4901 GCF_035532915.1 Edaphobacter sp. | reverse complement strand
ACGGGTTCACCTCTGCCTTCGAGCGCCCGTACAGCACAATCGTCAGCGAGAAGTCTCCCAGTGATTGACCATCGCCGAGCGCGCGAAGACAATCGCCCAGGTTCTCGATGTCGGCCTGCTTCGATTCATCGACCAGAACGTCGCGTGGGTTGCTCCTGGTCGCATCGTTGCCCATCTGCGAGACGAATCCGGTCTTCGACATGTTGAAGTGGCGGCGTCGCTTGTTCACTTCCTTGCGCGCCTTGTCCGTCGAGAGTGGCGTCCATTCCGTCACAACGTAGAAGTTGGCCGGAATCTTGAGCAGCGCATCCAGCACCAGGGGGTGGGTCTCCGTGATCGTCTCCTTCATCGTCAATACTCGGACGACGTGATCGCCCACACGCAGATGATCGCGCTCCGCTTCGATGTTCGAGTTCACGACCTGATAATCGAGAAACTGTGTGTTCTGCGGTTTACCGGCGATGCGCCACTCGTCATAGTTCAGGAGCCGCCGAAAGAAGTGGAACTGCCCTTGCTGCTCCAGAATCTCGATCTCCATGAAGTCGGCAAGCTGACGCACGAATCCCTGCACTCGCTGCGCCAGCCGCGCCAGGTCATGCTCGATTTGCGACCGCAGCAACGTCTTCATCGCTTCAGACGTGAACTGCATCTTCAACTCTTCAAGAGCGCCAGCAGGATCGCGAAAGAGCCGGGTGAATGCTGCGCCGATCCCGGTCTTCGATCGTGCGCCTTCGAGGACGATGCAGTAAAAGATTTCGACTTGATAAAGATGATCCCGCTTCGCTTCGAAGAACTGCCGCCGCTGGTCGATGGCCGCTTCCACGACGGGATCGTCGTAGCGGGCAAACGGAATCTCTGGCCGGTTCGACTTGAAGAGGTACTGATAGACATGGAAGCCGGTACCAAAGGCTTTGAGGGCCGCTTCCAGTCGCTTCACCGCATATTCTTGTTCGCCAGAATCGAGACTCTCGTAGTCCACGCCCGGTATGCGTAAGACCATCCCGAGGTCGCCAGACTTGGTCAGGAACGCCGTTTCGTTCCAGAAGCCAAAGAGATTGATGTGCGCGTTCAGCGCTGCCGATTCCTTCCACGGCTTGATGGCTTTGTCGATGCGAAACATCAGACCACCTCCACACGCGGAATACTCTGTTTGGCCGCGTCATAGCGCAGCTTGTACTTTTCGGACTTGGCCAGGATTCGTAGGAATGCCGGATCGCTGTTCGTCACCCAATGGCCGAAGGCATAGCCGCCGACGAAGACCGCGACCCCGGCAAGGATGCTGTTGAAGAGGTTGAAAGCTCCCACTGCGCCGACGCAGACGAGGTAGAACAGACTGCGTTCGACGCCCAGATAGGTGAGGGGCTTATGCAGGCTCTTGAAGACCCGGTTTGTGCGCTTCGGTTGTGGCTTCACGTCTGCCATAAGCCCCTCGTTGTGCTCGCTGTGGTGGATGGTTGCGAGTGGATGGGCGAGTGTATCTACACACCCCAAAGCCAACTCAGGACGTTCACAGCGAGAACGGCAATTCCAGTTCCGGCGGCGACTCCGGCCAGCGCCCTTTTCGCGCCGGGTTCTCCGTGTGCGAATCCATAGCCCCCGATCACGATGGCGATCAGGCTTGCGACCCTGGCAATCGTTCCGGTGAAGAGCGTTTCGAGGGCGGTGAATCCGCTGTCAAACGGCGAGCCGCCAGCCTGAGCAAGCGCGGCAATGGGAAACAGCAAGGGCAATGTAGCCATCAGAATGATTGGCCACACGGACCTGCGATAACTCTTGCTTCCACGTGCGTTGTGTTGGCAAATGTTCCAATGTATGCGCATCGAATCCTCCGATTGCCCATGCGGGCTGATTCATCTGCCGCAAGCGTAAGTCGGATATACAAGGCCGTCCAATACTTGTTTTCTATCGGCCTATAAATGACTGCGGGCAGCGGCGGGGATCGCGCACCACGCTACCTTATCGCTCACCCCAGCAGCTTCATTTGCGCAGGCACTCTGCCGCGCAAACCAGCTTCTTTTGGGACTTTCTTCCGGCCAGTCGCCTGAATTCGAACCGCATTCTTCAACTCACAGGCAAGCAACGCCAGGTGCGAAGCGCCTTCATTCTTCCGATACACAAAGGCGGACTCGGCGATCAGCTCCACACCAGCAATCTGCCGCGCAACCAACTCCGGGTCCAGGCTGCGGCTCTCGCGTACCAGCGCATAGCCGAGTCCCCGCTTGACCATCCACTGCACGTCATGAGGCGTCGTGCAGCGGTGACGCGGTTGGATGGCGATTCCTACGCGACTCAGTGTGGAATCGAGATACGAAAAGAGTTCCGGATGCTGCTTCGGATCGAAGGTAATGCAGAGCTTTCCAGCAATTTGGCGGGCCAGGATCACATCTGCCGATGCCAGTGGATCGTCCTTGCGCAGACACAGGAGCAATCTATCGCGGGCTATCGGTTGAATCACCAGATCATGCGCCTTCACCGGCGTAGTCACAAGCGCGGCGTTGATCTCTCCGTCGCCGAGCCATGCAAGTAACTGGGCCGTAGACTGCGGACTCGGACGAATGTCACTGTCAGGGAACAGCCTTTGATAACCCGCAAAAGTGCGCTCCACCAGAGTGTGTTCGATGAACAATGAGAAGCCCAATACCAGCGGCGGTGCGGTGCCACGATCGATGGCCTGCACGGCATCGAATGTCTGGTCGCGCAGACGCAAAGCCTGTTCGGCATAGGCAAGCAAGGCCGTACCCGCTGGCGTCAGCATGACCCCGGTCTTCTCACGGACAAAGAGCTGGGCTGGAATCCCGTCTTCCATCTGCTTGATCTGTGTGCTCAGCGCAGGCTGAGTGAGATGAAGACGATCAGCAGCGCGGGTGAAATTACCTTCCTGCGCAACTGCCAGAAACGACCTCAAATGGCGGAACTCGACAAGCTCATACATGCTGCACCATCCGGAAGTTCAACGTAGATCGTGGTCAACAGTACAAGGCAAGAGAGACGTACAAGATATGCAGCACTTATGCTTTCTATTTCGGAGTTAACTTGATACGGACGTCAAGAGTCCAGAGCGCAAATTCACCAAGTTTTATTGGAATCGGCAAAACTCTGAGGGAAATTGTTCATCGTTGACGGCTATAAAGCGCGATTATGCCGCCATCCATGCAATCTATTGCGCCATAAAGAAGAAGTATTGGACAGGGGTAATGCGTAGCCGCACCATCGACACGGGTGCGATTTCAGCGACGGGGGTCTCAATGTCCGTTTCCAGCCAGAGCGTTAATCAGGGCCTCATTGTAAATTCTGCGATCTCGAATACCGTCCGCAAGCCGCCTGCCTCAGAGTCGTGGACACCGGAGCCTCTTCTCGATAGTGAAGAGGCCGCAGCGATCATGAAGGTTCATCCCAAGACCCTCCAGAAGCTGGCACGCCAGGGCCGCATTCCCGGAGTTCACGTAGGAAAGCTCTGGCGCTTTCGGGCGTCGGTAATCGAGGCATGGATCGCCCAGCAGATGGCCAGTTGAAATTCACTCGACCTCTGCCGCAGGCGGCCTTATCCTTGAAGTAAGCCATTCGTGCCGCCTGGGAATGGAGAACAATGAACAGGCGAACACGGTATCAACAAGGAAGCGTGCAACGCGAAAAACGGCGGAGCGGCCCGGATGTATGGGTCTTCCGCTGGTGGGAGTCTGGTTCTGATGGCAGTAGCAAGCATCGGAAGGCAATCGTGGGAACGGTCCAGGTATTGCCAACTGAAGCGATGGCCCTCAAAGCAGCTCGTGCGTTGCGCATCGACGCCAACCAACAAACCCCGCAAGTGGACAGCGGGCCGAGCACAATCGCTGAACTCATCGCTCACTATCGGTTAAAAGAACTGGCCGTGGAGAGCCGGGGGCGGAAGGCGTTCTCGACACGCGCTGGCTACGAATGCTACCTACAGAAATGGATACTGCCCCGTTGGGGAAGTTTCCGGCTCGAACAGGTAAAGCCGGTTGCAATGGAAGAATGGCTGGACGGCATCAAGCGGGCAAGGGCCACACGGGCCAAGATTCGGAACCTGATGAGCGCTCTCTTTCATCATGCGATGCGGTACGAGTGGGTGGACACCAACCCCATCAAGCTCGTGCGTCAAAGTGCGAAACGGGAGCGGGTTCCCGAGGTTCTCGAACTCTCAGAGATCCAACTCCTCCTCAGCAAGCTCGAACTGCGGGAGAGGACGTTGGTTCTGCTCGACGCAGCGACCGGGCTTCGCGTCAGCGAATTGCTGGCACTGCGCTGGGAGGATGTGGACTTCAGGGCTCTTGAGCTGAATGTGACTCGTTCCATCTGGCATCAGGTGGTGGGGGAGTGCAAGACGGAAGCCTCTGCCAAGCCGGTTCCTCTCGACGACTACATGGCTGAGGATCTGCTGCGCTGGCGGCGCATCAGCCCTTATCCGATGCAAGGAGACTGGGTCTTTGCCAGCCCGTCCATGCAGGGCAAGCAGCCTTACTGGCCGGACAACCTGATGAAGCGGTACATCAAGCCGGTTGCGAGAGCAAACGGCATCCACAAGAACATCGGTTGGCATACCTTCCGCCACACCTTCGGCACGCTGCTGAAGGACAACGGGGAAGATGTGAAGACCGTCCAGGAGCTACTGCGTCACGCGAACAGCCGAATCACGCTGGATGTTTACACCCAGGCGGTGAACTCGACCAAACGTGCCGCGCAGAGCAAGGTTGTAAAGATGATGGTGCCGGGCGTGGGTAAAACGGGTGTGGAAACATACCCGCGAATTGCACAATAACGGGCTTATTGTACCCTTATTGTACCCGCGGAATGCTGTCACTTAGGTCCCATATATTCCATAAGTCTTTTGGAATGTATGGCGGGGACGACGGGGCTCGAACCCGCGACCTCTGCCGTGACAG
>NZ_DATKQC010000058.1:0-17241 GCF_035532915.1 Edaphobacter sp. | reverse complement strand
CGATTGTATGGCGTTGCTGCTATTTAGAACCTGTTTAAGGCGGGGCTCTCTAAAGTTCAAGACAGGCAAGAGCAAGAGCCAATCTCCGCTACGCCGCGCGATGACGTGTTTGTGGGTTGCGGGGAGGAAGGCATACCCCAGGGGCTAAAAGCCCATGTTTGTTGGCTTCGTAGAGGCCAAGGCTGAAGCCTTGGCGTACCTAGAAGCAACGGCAAATGCGGGGTTCTTCGCTTCGCTCAGAATGATGGTGTGAAAAGGGAATGGCACTTTTTGCGTTCGTGGTGGTTAGAGGTATAGCAGGGCTATGGGGATGACGACTCCGGCGATCAGGAGGCCGGTGATGAGGGGGCGGTTGCGGCTGTAGCGGTAGGACATGTACAGGCCGGAGAGGGTGGAGAGGAAGAGGCCGATCGAGACCAGAAGGAAGAAGAACTTCAAGGGAAGAGGATTGTGCGACTTAGCTGGGGCGATGGGTGTTTGCGCCTTGTCTGCCTTGTCTGCCTTGTCTGCCTTGTCTGCTTTGTCTGCTTTATCCGCTTTGGGGCCTGCGGCTTGTTGGCCTGGAGGTGGGAGCTTTCTGACCGGGACGGCCATGGTCTGCTTTTTGTGGATCTGAGCGAGGGTAGCGATCCAGGCGGGTGGCTTGTAGGAGCTGCCGCGGGTGGTCTCGTGAAAGCTGAAGGTCTGGAGGGCTCCGGTGAAGGCGAAGAAGAGCAGCGCCGGGGCGATGAAGACGCCCAGATAGAGGTGGGTGTAGCGGGTGTAGTAGAGGAAGATGTGCTTTCGCGACATATCTCCTTTTTATATAAGATTTCGATATAGGACAAGTTCAGTCCTATTTTAGTGTGGTGGTGGAGGGGTGGATGGCGCAGCGAGAGCGAAATGCAGGGGTCTCGCAGCCGCAGCCCCCTACCGCCCGTCATCTCGACTGGATCCTGAGCGAAGTCGAAGGAGTTCGAGATGAATGAGATTGAGTTCGATTTTGGTGAGGTGAAGCGATCTTTTGGATTTTTGAATAGATTTTTGAGGAAAGGATGGCGACTTCGAGATGGTTTGCATCGAAATGAGGAGGAAGTGTGCGCAACTTCATGCTCGGTTAAGCATCAGATAGGTTGACAGTAAGTGACTCAAGGTGAGATTCTGGAACAGTCGCATACGTGAATGGGCCGTGGGCCCGGAATGAGGAATGCTATATGGCAAAGATTATCGGTATTGACCTGGGAACCACGAACTCGTGCGTGGCCGTGATGGAAGGCGGCGAGCCGAAGGTGATTGCGAATGAAGAGGGCGGACGGACGACGCCTTCTGTCGTTGCGTTCACCAAGAGCGGGGAGCGTCTGGTGGGCCAGGTGGCGAAGCGGCAGGCGATCACGAACCCCGAGAACACCGTTTACTCGATCAAGCGTTTTATGGGTCGTCGCGTGAATGAAGTAAACGACGAGATGAAGATGGTGCCCTACAAGGTCGTGGCGCAGGGCGACCATATCGCCGTTGTGGCGCAGGGCAAGGAGTACACCGCGCCTGAGATCTCGGCGATGATTCTGCAGAAGCTGAAGAAGGCTGCTGAGGATTATCTCGGGCAGTCGGTGACGGAGGCCGTGATTACGGTTCCGGCGTACTTCAACGATGCGCAGCGGCAGGCGACCAAGGACGCGGGAAAGATTGCGGGACTCGACGTAAAGCGCATTGTGAACGAGCCGACGGCGGCTGCGCTGGCCTATGGGCTCGACAAGAAGAAGGACGAGACCATTGCCGTGTATGACTTCGGCGGCGGTACGTTCGACGTCTCGATTCTTGAGGTTGGCGAGGGCGTGATCGAGGTGAAGTCGACCAATGGCGATACGCATCTTGGCGGCGACAATCTCGACCAGCGCATAGTGGACTGGCTGATCGCGGAGTTCAAGACGGAGACCGGGCTTGACCTGACCTCGAAGGGCAACGAGATGGCGTTGCAGCGGCTGAAGGATGCTGCGGAGCGCGCGAAGATCGAGCTGTCGACGGCACAGGAGACGGAGATCAATCTGCCGTTCATCACTGCCGACGCGAGCGGGCCGAAGCACCTGGTACGCAAGCTGACGCGGGCGAAGCTGGAGTCGCTGGTGGACGATCTTTTGCAGCGGTCGATTGGGCCGTGCAAGCAGGCGATGAAGGATGCGGGCATCGATGCGAGCAAGATCGACGAAGTGGTTCTGGTCGGCGGTCAGACGCGTATGCCGAAGATTCAGCAGCTGGTGAAGGAGCTGTTCGGCAAGGAGCCCAACAAGGGTGTCAACCCGGACGAAGTGGTTGCCATCGGCGCGGCGGTTCAGGCTGGCGTGCTGGCGGGTGAGGTGAAAGATCTGTTGCTGCTCGACGTGACTCCGCTGACGTTGTCGATTGAGACGATGGGCGGCGTGGCGACTGGCATGATCACACGCAACACCACGATTCCGACGAAGAAGACGGAGACGTTCTCGACGGCAGCCGATAACCAGACCGAGGTCGAAGTGCATGTGCTGCAGGGCGAGCGCCCGATGGCAGCGCAGAACCGGACACTGGGCAAGTTCAAGCTGAGCGGGATTCCGACCGCACCGCGCGGCGTGCCGCAGATCGAGGTGACGTTCGACATCGACGCTAACGGCATTCTGAATGTCACGGCGAAGGACAACGCGACCGGCAAGGACCAGAAGATCACGATTACGAGTTCTTCGGGTCTAAGCAAGGAAGAGGTTGAGCGGATGGCGAAGGACGCCGAGGCTCACGCTGCCGAGGACAAGGAACAGCGCGACGTGGTTGAAGCGCGCAATGGCCTGGACTCGCTGGTGTACAACGTCGAGAAGATGGTGAAGGATGCCGGCGACAAGGTTGCGGAGTCGGACAAGAGCGAGGTCGAAGCAGCTTTGGCTGAGGCGAAGACCACGCTGACCGGATCGCCGAATGCGTCGGACCTGAACGCGGCCAAGGACAAGCTGACGGGCGTAAGCCACAAGCTGGCCGAAGCGATGTACAAGGCTGCCGCTGCCTCTGCACCGACCGATGGCGCGACGGCTGCCGAGGGTGTGCATGAAGAGCCGAAGAAGGACGAAGGCGTCATCGACGCGGAGTATGTCGATGTCGATGAAAAGAAGTAAGGACCGGATGTGGAAAAGTAGCCGGTAATCCATTGAGATGGCTGCTGCGTAACACAAGAGGGGTGTGCCTGCGAGGATGCCCCTCTTGCTTTATCGGACCTGATGGGAATCTTTGACGTGTAGAGTGCGTCTTATTACCAGGAAAGGTGTTGAAGTGGATAGGAACAACGGCAGCAACGAAGATATGTACGCGGATGTGATGTGGCTGGAGAAACTGGAGCTCAATCGATTGCTTGGAGGGAAGGCGATGACCGAGACCATGTGGAGATGCGATCAGGTGAGGGCAGGACAGTTGTACAACCGCATGATGTTCGATACCAAGGCCGAGGCAGAGCAGTTTATGCAGCGGATGCAGCAGATGGAGCCCGACCAGACGTTTTCGATCGAGGCGATTGAAGCCAGCCAGGTCTGGAATTAGAGAGTTTCAGTAAGTTTAGTTAAAGAAAATACGGTAAGCCTGGTTTTAGTTTCAGTGGATAGCAGTGGCGACGGTTGTTCTGGTGGTTGACCAGCGCCGTCGCCATTGTTCGTGTTTGCGGAATTTTGCCAGAGAATTTTGCCAGAGAGGCGACCGAATTTCATGCCGGAAGGAAACGAGATACACCGATGGGCGGAGCGGCACGCGGCGGCGTTCGCCGGAAGGCCGGTGAAGGTTGATGGTCCGCAGGGTCGGTTTACGGATGCGGCGGTGATCGATGGGCGCAAGCTGGTGCGCGTGATGGCGGTCGGCAAGCATCTGGGCTATGACTTTGGCCGAGACCGGATTCTGCATGTGCATCTTGGGTTGCAGGGAGACTTCACGGAGGGCTCGGGGCCGCTGCCTGAGGTTAAGGGAGCGCTGCGGCTGCGGATGTGGAATGCGGCTGCGGTAAAGCGGGCGGCAGAGCCGGGCGTGAGCAAGCGGCATGGCTGGTACTCGGAGGACGATGGCACTGGGCATGTCGCTCCGGAGAAGGTTGCGTGGGTCGAGCTGCGCGGGCCGATGGACTGCTCGGTGTACACGCAGGCGATGTGGGAGAAGCTGCTGAAGCGGCTGGGCCCCGATCCTCTGAACGGCGATGGGCCGGAGAGGGCGATTGAGAGGATTCGCAAGAGCAGGAAGGCGATTGGTGCTTTGCTGATGGATCAGGCTATTGCGGCAGGGATTGGCAATATCTATCGCGCGGAGTTGTTATTTCGCGCAAGGTTGAATCCGTTTACTCCGGGCAACGAGGTGCAGGAGAAGCTGCTGCGGTCGATATGGAAGGATGCGGGGGTTCTGATGAAGGCGGGCATGGTCGACCGGCGTATCGTCACGACCAGGGCTTCAGATCGCCCTCACCGGAAGGGTAAGGTGCTGAAGGAAGAGGCGCACTATGTCTATCGGCGGCAGGGCAGAGAGTGCTTTATGTGCGGGACGAAGATTTTGACGCAGGTGATGGCGGGGCGGAATTTGTTCTGGTGTCCGACATGCCAGGCCGGGAATGAGTAAAGGGAATAAGCAAGAGGAGTAATCAGATTTCGAGGTGCGCGGGGCGCGCGCTGTTGCAGAATGGAAGAGGCTGAAGAGAGATTATGGCGACACAGACAAAAGACTATTACGGCACGCTGGGCGTGAAGAAGACGGCGACGTCGGATGATATCCGCAAGGCGTTCAGGAAAGCTGCGCGCAAATATCATCCGGACGTGAATCCGGGCGATAAGAAGGCTGAGGAGAAGTTTAAAGAGATCTCCGAGGCGAACGATGTTCTGAGCGACGATAAGAAGCGCAAGATCTACGACCAGTTCGGCTTCTACTCCGACAATATCGATCCGGCGGCGGCTGAGGCTGCGGCACGCGGCGGCTATGGCGGCGGCTTTACCGGCGCTCCAGGCGGCGGACGGACGCGGACGAGCGGCGGAGGGGGGCAGGAGGTTCCGTTCGACTTCGGCGGCTTTGATTTTTCGGACTTTCAGGGCGGCGCTCGCGGGGGGCAGCAGGAGTCGGCTGGCGGATTTGGCGGCAGCTTCAAGGACATCTTCAGCGGGATGTTCACCGGCGGCGGACAGAAGGCGCAGCAGCGCGGGCCACAGCCTGGGACTGATCTTGAGTATCAGGTCAGCATCGATTTCTGGACGGCGGTACGCGGCGGTGTGACGCGGCTGGAGATTCAGCGGCAGGAGGCCTGCCCGACGTGCAAAGGCAAGTCGACGACCGGCGGCAGCATCGAATGCCCGGAGTGCCACGGCAGCGGGCAGGTGACGCAGATGGGCGGGCGGATGAAGTTCAACATCCAGTGCCCGCAGTGCGGCGGCACAGGCAAGATACAAAATGTATGCAAGACCTGCGACGGCGGCGGTGTTGTGATCAAGCGCGAGCCGCTGGAGTTTCGCATCAAGCCGGGAACGCGGGACGGCCAGAGGATACGGCTGGCGGGCAAAGGCAATGCCGGGATGCATGGCGGTTCTGCAGGCGACCTGTTTCTGATCATCAAGGCGGGGACGCATCCGGTCTTCAGCCGCAACGGCGACGATATTTATGTCACCGTACCGGTTACAGTCACGGAGGCCGCGCTGGGCGCGAAGATCGAGGTGCCTACGATTGACGGGCGGACGCAGTTGAAGATTCCTCCGGGGACGCAGGCGGGGCAGAAGCTGCGGCTGCGTGAGAAGGGCGTGCAGAGCGCGGCTCGCGAAGGTACGCGCGGCGACCAGATCGTGGAAGTAAAGGTCGTGGTGCCGAAGGTGCAGGATGAGCGCAGCAAGGAGATTCTGCGGGAGCTGTCCAAGCTGAATCCGGACGATCCGCGGGATGGTTTGTTTGCGGATGTTTGACGCAAGTTGCGGGTTGGATTGAGGAGATGGAGATGACGAAGGCGTTCAAGGTTGGAGACCATGTTGAATGGAACTCGGAGGCTGGCAGAGTGCGCGGCGTCATCAAGAAAAAGCTTGTCTCCAACGTGACCGTTGCAGGGTATGTGCATCATGCCTCGCAAGAGGAGCCGCAATACATGATTGCCAGTGACAAGACCGATCATGTGGCGATTCACAAGGGAACAGCGCTGAAGCATATCAGCGCAGCCGTAAAGACCGCATCGAAGAAGCGTGCGAAGAACTAGATCTTCGAGAGTAGAGCGATTGCGAGGTTGATGAGATGGTGACGAAGCGGAAGAGCAAGGGCGCGTACATGATTTCGTCGGTGGCGGAGATGTATGAGATCCATCCGCAGACGCTGCGTCTGTATGAGCGGGAGGGATTGCTGCGGCCTTCGCGCAGTGAGGGCAATACGCGGCTCTATACCGACGAGGACCTGGAGCGGCTGGAGTTCATCCTGAACCTGGCACGCGATCTGGGTGTGAATATTGCCGGTATCGCCATCGTGCTGCAGATGCGCGAGCGCATGGAGGAGATGAACCGCCAGATGCAGGGTTTCGTCGATTACGTGCGGACGGAGATGCTGACGCGGATGCAGCAGCAACAGGACCCGGGATCGGGGCTGATACCCATGCGGCGTCCTATGGTGGTTCCGGTGAAGGTGGTCTCGGTGAAGACAGTTTCGGTGAAGAAGGCGGGGAAGAAGAAGTAGTTCTGCCGAATTGCGATAAGCTCTCGAGCTGCGGTGCGATAAACTTGAAGACTGCGTGTTAATCAGGGTTTCGCAAGGGTGAGATGAGTCTTCTGCTTCATATCTTGTTTTGGGTCGCGCTGGTCGGCTCGGTGACTTCGACGATCTACTGCCTGATGGTGATTGCGGCGGCGGCGCGCTTTGGTGTGCGCAAGCGGCGGGAAGATGCCGCCGAGACTACGTTTCTGCCTCCATTGAGCGTGTTGAAGCCGCTGCATGGGACGGAGCCGGGGATGGAGCGCAACCTCGAAACATTTTTTCAGCAGGACTATCCCGAGTTCGAGCTTTTGTTCTGTGCTCGGCATGACACCGACGAGGGGCTACGGCTGGCGCGACGGGTGGCCGAGCGCTATCCCCATGTCGATGCGAAGTTTGTGACCTGCGGGGAGCCGCAACCCAAGTTTCATAATGCGAAGGTGTACTCGCTGGCCAAGCTGGATTCGGTGGCACGGCATGAGCTGTATATCACCAGCGATGCCGATGTGCGGGTGACGCGGGACTATCTGCGGCGGATGGTGCAGAACCTTAAGGACCCGCATGTCGGGCTGGCTTCGTGCGTGTATCTGGGGACGGTGGATGGCGGGGCTTCGGCTGGGTTTTCGGCGCAATTGGACGCGGTGGGCAAGAGTGTGGAGATGACCTCGGGCGTTCTGGTGGCGGACATGCTGGAGGGAACGAAGTTCGCCCTGGGCGCGACCATGGCGGTGCGCAAGAGGTCGTTTCAGGAGGTGGGCGGCTTCGAGGAGCTGGGGCAGTTTTATGCCGATGACTTTGTGCTGGGCAACCGGCTGGCGGCAAAGGGAACCGGCGTGCAGATGGCGACGCACGTGATCCGTTTAATGGTGCAGGACACGCCGTTCGGGCTGTCGTTTCGCAACCAGTTGCGCTGGATGCAGAGCACGCGGCGGTCGCGTCCGTGGGGGCATCTGGGCAGCGGGTTGACGTTTGCCATGCCGTTTGGGCTGCTGGGGCTGGTGTGGGGGCTGTTGAGCGGCCATGCGCTGGTGGGAGTGTTGTGGCTCTCGTGGATGGTGGTGCAGCGGTGGATGCAGGCAGGGTCGATTTTGCGGGTGATGGGCGACCCGGACTGGGTGCGGGGAACGATGCTGTATCCCATACGGGATTTGCTGGGAAGTATTCTGTGGCTGGGAAGCTACGGCGGGGACCGATTTTATTATCGCGGGAAGATTTACCGGCTGAAGGACGGGGGCAAGGTGGAGGCTCCGGAGTAGTTTTTGTCAGGTCGCTAAGATCGTCGTTGCCATCTGCCGATAAATGGAGGATGGAGTCGCAGGAACGCCGAAAGGAAGCGCGCTATCTCTGCTTTGGGCAGGTGAAGCTGAATCGGATACCCGGCATTGTCCGGTCGGGCCGAATTATTGACCTGAGCCGCGGCGGATGCCTGGTTGAGATACGGTTGCCGGTCTATGTCTCGCAGGGTTGTTCGATTGAGCTGGCCGTGCAGATGAAGGGGATCGCTTTGCGCGTGTTGGGCAATGTCGCGTTTGTCGACAGGTCGCGGCCGGGACTGATCGGAATCTCCTTTGTGAGATTGAGCGAGCGCGGGCAGGTGCAGCTAGCGGAACTGGTGAGCGAACTTGGGCTGACTCCGGCGCGCAATCGGAACCGTCTGCCGCTGCGCAGGCGGCGGATCTGGTAGAGCGCTAGCGATTGGTGAGGATGGTCTTGCCTCCGGCAGCGGCGAGGGTGTGGACCGGCGCGAACGGGGTCAAGTCCTTGATGCGGGCTGCGGGCTTGTAGGTGAAGAGAAAGACACGCTGAGGGCTCGCCCAGAGCTGACGGAGGGTGGCTTCGGTCTCGAAGATGTGAGGGGCGTCGGGCCAGAAGCTGCCGTACCAGAGGCCGTTGACGCGGCCATTGACGAGATGGACCTGATGCCGGGTGTAGAAGACCAGGGCTGAGCCTGAGGTCAGCTCGCCGTCCAGAATGATGAGGTCGTTGGAGGTGGGGTGGTCCGCGTTGATGGCTTCGGCGAGGTCCTTTGAGCCGAGGATGGGGTAGAAGCGGGCGAGGCCGACGTGCGCGGCCAGAAGCGTGACGATCATGGCGGCGGCGAGGGTGAGGTTGGCGGCGTAGGCGCGTGCGCTGCGGCGCAGCAGGTAGCTGCCGAGGCCGATGGCGATCATGCTGACGGCTACCGCGATCAGAGGGCCGCGGAAGAGGCCCATGGCAGCTCCGGTGAGGTCGAAGATGTGGCCGAGGGAGAGGTTGTAGAAACGGGGGTTGGCGGCGAGCAGGGAGGCGATATCGGTGCCGGGAGCCGGGTGGGGCGCGGTGATGGCGAAGTAGCCGCAGACGATGGCGGCGGAAGTGGCGAAGGGCAGCAAGAAGTAGAGGGACCAGTTGAGGGCGCTGTCGCGTGCCCTGGTGCCTTGCGGAGAAAGACGAAACGCAGGGTTCTCTCCACTTCGCTTCGCTTCGGTCGAGATGACATTGTTTTGGGGTATTGCGGGGATGGCAGCATGGGCGTCGGCGCGGGCGAGCAGGGCGGCGGCCATGAGCGCGAGGGCGGGCAGAGCGGGGAGGCCGTAGTACTCCTGCCGGCTGGAGAGGGTGAAGAAGCCGAGGACTACCAGAGGCCAGAGCAGGAGCGACAAGGCGGCTTCGTGCTGGCGTGCCGAGCCAGTAGTTTTGTTGCGGAGATTGCGGATGTGATCGGCCATGGCGCTGGGAAGGAAGGCGGCCCAGGGCATGATCCAGATGGCGGTGAGCAGCCAGAAGAGGGGAATGGGAACCTGTCCGTAGTCGTGGGGGATGCGGCGGCCGAGGAAGCGCGCGATGTGCTCATTGTAGAGATAGAACCAGGCCCAGCCTCCGGTAGCGGGCAGGCCGAGGCCGGCGGGGAGTGCTATAGGCGGGGTGCGCAGGGCGGCGAGGATGTGCCACGGAGCGGCGATGGCGAGGAAGACAGCGGTACTCGAAAGGAGGTGGAAGCGGGGGAGGAGACGCAGCTGTTTTGTGAAGGCGAGGTAGAGGAGGACGAAGGCTACGGGGAAGACGAGGCCGATCAGTCCCTTGGTGAGGACGTTCAGGGCCATGACTGCGGCGAAGGCCAGGCAGGGAAGGAGGGGGGATTTTGTGGCTGAAAACCCATGTCCCAAAAGCGGGACATGGGGCACCCGGCTTTGAGGCTGATTTTGGGATGTTCCCTTGATGCGATCGAGGGCGATCAAGAAGAGGTGGACGGCGAGCGTCATCCACAGGGCGAGCAGGATGTCTGGGATGTAGAAGCGGGTGTAGAGATAGGGGCCGATGCTGGTGGCCATGGCGAGCGCGGCGTAGAAGCCTCCGCGGTCGGGATGGGCCGCGGGAGAGATCTCGGCGAAGAGGCGGATGCCCAGGGCGTAGACCGCCAGCAGAAGGGCGAGAACGGCGAGGGCCAGGGGGAGACGGGCGGCCCAGTCCTTTGTTCCAAAGACCGCCATCGAGGAAGAAGCCATCCAGTACAGGAGGGGTGGCTTGTCGAAGAAGCGGATGCCGTTGACGTAAGGAGTGACGAAGTCATGGCGGCGGAGCATCTCGCGCGCGATCTCGATGTAGATGGAGTCGACGTCGTCGAGCAGGCCGGGGGTGAAGAGGCCGCCGATCTGGAGGATGAGCCAGGCGACGGTGAGGATGGCGATGGAGCGGGGGCTCCAGCGGCGGGTGGTGGCGGGTTGGGTAATGACTTTGCTCACTGGTGCTGTGGGTTATGGCGGATTGGGTCGTCCGAGGTGATTTGGTGGGAGCGGTTCGCGCTTTGCACGAAGGCCCATGTCCCAGAAGCGGGACATGGGGCACCCGGTTTATGGGTGGTTTTGAAGACTTGGCTGGTTGAGGGGACGGTCGGTGTAGAGGGCTTTGCCGGAGGTCTCCTGCAGAAGGATTTTGTTGTTGCCGAGAAGCTGGTCGACGATGTCGCGCTTTTCGAGGGGGACGAAGAGGAGCTTGCGGTCTCCCGTGCCCCAGATCTTGAGCAGGTCGGCGTTGCTGAGAAAAATGTGCGGCGCGTCGGGGAAGTAGGAGCCGAAGAGCATGGAGGTGGAGCGGCCTTCGACGAGATCGACCTGGCGGCCGAGGTAGAAGGGGATGGAGGAGCCGTAGGCCTGGTCGCCGTACAGAAGGACGGTGTTGTCGCGGGAGATGGCTCCGGTGGCTTCGAGGGTTTGGATCTTGTCGGCGACTTTTTTTGACGAGAGCATAGGCGCGAAGCGAACGAAAGCGATGTGCGCGGCGATGAGGAAGACGGTCGAGGTAAGGGCGAGGGCTGTGGTTGCGGCGAGGTGACGCTTTTTGGCGCGCAGCATCCACGCGATCGACGGGCCGAAGCAGAAGGTAATGGCGGCGAGGCCTGCGGGCAGGCGCAGCGCGGCGAACGAGGCGTCGGTGAGGTCGAAGAAGTGCGACATGGAGAGGGTGTAGTTGCCGACGTCGCGGTGGGCGAGGACGTCTCCGATGTCGGGGATGAAGGCGAGGTGGCGCGAGCTCCAGAGGCCGTAGGCGAGGGTGGCGGCGACGGCGAAGCCGATGAGCATGAAGGCGAGGTGGGCGAGGATGATCCAGAGGCGCGAGGAGGCGTCGGTGTCGAAGGTGTCTTCTGCGCGGCTAAGAGAGGCCGCGAGCAGGACGAGCAGCGCCAGGTAGGCGGGGAAGGTGTAGTACTCCTGATTGGTGGAGACGGAGAAGAAGAGCAGCACCAGCGCCGCGTAGAGAGAGAGCAGAAGCGTGGTGCGGTGGGCGAAGGTTTGCGATGCAGGGTCGAGCAGCGGCAGACCGGCGCGGTGGCGGCGGCGCAGGTATTGAAACGGCAGAACGAAGGCGAAGGCGAGCACGAGGAACTCGACGTATTCGAGATGAAGCTTTTGCTGGATGACGAGGGCGACCACAATCAGCAGCAGATCGCTGATGGTTCCTGCAATGTTGAAGGATCGGCGGCGCTTTTTGTCGAGGTCGCGGCTGCGGCGCAGGGCGCGGAAGATGGGGAGGGCGGCGAGCGGAGCGAAGAGGCTCCAGGGAAAGAGCCAGACGATGTGCAGCGACCAGAAGAGGTAGCCGGGAAGCTTGTTGTAGTCCTTGGGGAAGCGCTTGCCGAGGAAGCGGAGGAAGTGCTCGTTGACGAAGTAGAACCAGAAAAAGCCGTGGCCGTTCATGCCGTTGGTGTTGCGCAGGCCCGCGAGGATGTGCCACGGTGCGGCGATGGCGAGGAAGAGGATGGTTCCGGTGAGAGGTTTGAGGGCGCGCCAGTTTTTGTATTCGCCGGTGAGCGCGAGATAGACGATGGCGGTGCCGAGCAGGAAGACGATGGCTACGAGGCCCTTGGTGAGGACGGCGAGGGCGAGCGAGGCCCACATGATGTAGGCATAGGTGGCGGGGGAGAAAGTGCGGTTCGCGCTTCGCACAAATGCCCACGTCCCAGAGGCGGGACGTGGGGCACCCGGGTTTGTGGCGCTATCGGCTTCCAGGGCGCGGAGCATGCAGTAGAGGGAGATGCTGAGGAAGAGAGTCAGCAGGACTTCGGGGATGTAGATGCGGGTGAAGAGGAAGACGCCGATGGAGGTGAGGATGGCGAGACCGCTGTAGAAGCCGGTGCGGTTGCCGAAGGCACGACTGGCCCAATAGAAGCCAAGCAAAGCGAGCAGGAGCACACCGATGGCTTCGGGGAAGTGGGCGGCGAAGGTATTGAAGCCGAAGATGCGGAAGCTGGCAGCGTCGAGCCAGTAGGGTAGTGGCGCTTTTTCGAGGTAGCGGATGCCGTTGACGTGCAGGGTGACGAAGTCGCCGGTGAGGGCGATATGGCGGGCTGCGTTGGCGTGGGTGGCGTCGGCGTCGTCGAGCAGCGGCGGGGCGAAGAGCGCGGCGAAGAAGATGACCAGCCAGAGGCCGAGCAGGATGACGACGGCGATAGAGCGGCGGGGAGCATCCGCGGGCTGCATGGAAGAATAGGCTGGCGCTGCGGAGAGAGTCTGGTTGGTCTGGTTGGTCATTGGAATTTTAGGTGCCTCTGTAAGCATAATTGCTGCGCGCAGGAAGGCTGGGGCAAAGATGAAATACAGGGCCTCTCCACTGCGCTTCGCTCCGTTTGAGATGACCTGATTTGGGGGGAGTGCGAGAGGAGAAGAAGTGCGGGGATGTATCTTGCTTGTGTTGGGTGATTTTGGGTTTGAGGTGTGTGAAGAGCGATGCCTACGTTTGCAGCGGTTGATATTGGGTCGAATTCGTGCCGGTTGAAGATTGCCTCGGTGCAGGCGCATCGGCTGAAGACGCTGCACGAAGACCGTGAGGTGACGCGCCTGGGGGAGAGCGTGTTTCAGACAGGGGCGATCTCGCCGGAGGCGATGTCGGTGACGATTCGCGCGCTGAAGCGGTTCTACAAGGCGGTGCAGCTTCATGCGGTGGACAAGGTTCGCGTGGTGGCGACGAGCGCGACGCGCGATGCGCGGAATGCCGATGCATTTACGGAGTGGGTGAAGTCGGCGACGGGATGGAATGTGGAGGTGATCTCGGGACTGGAAGAGGGGCGGCTGATTCATCTCGGCGTGGTGACGCACGAGGCGGGCGCGAAGGGGAAGTGTCTGCTGATCGATCTGGGCGGCGGAAGCTGTGAGGTGACGGTGTCCGACGGTGGGCGGATCAAGTCGATGGTGAGCCTTTCGCTGGGCGCGGTGCGGCTGCAGCAGGAGTTTTTGCCGACCGATCCTCCGGCGAAGGAGGATGTGGCGCGGTTGAAGCAATATATCGACCGCGAGTTGAAGCGTGGAGAGAAGAAGCTGGGGGCTCCGCGGGTGGCGTTGGTAATTGCCACCTCGGGGACGGCGGCGGCACTGGCCGAGGCCAGCGTGGCCATGGCGAAGAAGCTTCCGGTGAAGAAGTCGGCTCCGAAGAAGTTTGTGCGGCTGAAGCCGAATGAGGCGGCCACCGCCGACGTAAGAACGCTGGCGGACAAGCTGCTGAAGATGAATAACGCTCAGCGCGCTGTGGTGCCGGGGATTGGGCCGCGACGGTCGGAGATTATCGTTGGCGGTGCGCTGGTGTATGCGAGCCTGCTGGAGCGGATGGGGCTGAAGGGGTTTCGCTACTCTCCGCTGGGGCTGCGGGATGGAATTCTGGCGCAGATGCTGGCGGAATCGGACCTGCGGACCTCGGTGCATCAGAAGATCGAGAACGAGCGCTGGACAGGCGTGTTGGAGGTATGCCGGAGGTACGGGGTTCAACTGAAGAATGTCGAGCCGGTGCGGGAGCATGTGGTGCAACTGTTCGACTCACTGGCGCGGGTGCATGAGTTGCCTGAGGAGTACAGGTTGTGGCTGGAGTCGGCGGCGATGATGAACGATGTCGGCAAATTTATGAACCACCAGGGGCACTACCGGCATACGCAGTACATCATTGCCAACTCGGAGATCTTTGGGTTCTCGCCGGAGCAGCGTGCCATCGTGAGCGCAATTGCGCGGTATCTGGGCAAGACGCGGCCGGACACGACCGACAGGCCGATGCGGACGGTGCCGATGGAAGAGCATGACCATGTCAGGCGAGCGGTGGTTTTGCTGCGGCTGGCGGTGGCTTTGAATCAGGACAGGGCGAGCGCCGTGGTGCGGATGAGGGTGCACGTCTATCCGAAGCGTGTGGTGCTGGCGCTGGTTCCGGGGCGTGGTGGAGCGGAGCTTGAAGCGTGGTCGCTGCGGAAGGAAGCAGATTATTTTCGCGAGGTCTTTCGCCGCGAGCTCTTGGTTGAAGTGGCGTAGAGGGCGCGGACGGTGCGCGGGTCGAGCAGCCACTGGAGCGTCGCTGGGCCACGGGCGAGCGAGAGGCGGGCGAGGGAGCCTTTGCGCAGGCGCACCTGCGCGGTGGCGTGGGTGGACGCCGGTACGAGCAGTGAGCCCAGGAAGGTGTTGATGTTGGGGTTGTGGCCGACGAGGAGGACGTTTTCGCGGTCGCGGCACTCGTGCAGGAGATGCTGGAAGTCGCGGGTGGTGGCCTCGGGGGAGAGCGCCTTGGAGACCTGGATGGGGGATTCGTAGCCGGTCTCGGTGCCGACCAGAGAGGCGGTCTGCAGACTACGCTTGAGGTTGCTCGAGACGATGAGGTCGAACTGGATATTCAACGCGTTCAGGACGTGGGCGAGCTGAAGGCAATGGCGTTTGCCGTCTTTATCGAGAGGGCGTTTGACGTCTAGAAGCGGATTGGCGCGGCGGGTTCCAGCGCTCGCATGGCGGAGGATGAAGAGGTTCATAGGTCTTATTTTCATGGTTAGTTTACTGAAGGAAGCAATTGGTGATGATTACAGCACGATGAATGTGGCAGTTATGGTTTTGGGGTAGAAGGTTTTGCGGGGTCGTGGTGGTAGACCCCGGGATCCGGTTCGTCCAGGGACGGGCTGACAGGCTCAGGATCGGGGATGGGGTCCTCGACTTGGTGTGGGATGGGATCGGGCTGAGACGTGCTCATAAGGAATTAGATGCTCACGGCGAGGCGTGCGGCTAGACGCGCAAGTGCGGTACCCGCGGTTGAGATCGCAGGAAGCGCTGTGGCCCGCACCAGATGGCGATGCTGGGACAGCGAGACGTAAGCAAATTGTCGGCAGATGCAATGGAGAGAATCAAGTCGCTGAGCTGGCCCTGTCATTTGAACAGGACCGGCCAGTGAGTTATCGCGATAAAACTACCGCAGGTGCTGCCAGGCGTCGTAGGTGAAGAGGCCGACGATGCCGATGGTCGCCAGAGCAGCCGCGTAGCCGAACAGATTGACCATGGGTCTGATCTTGTTGACCTTGCGGATGATCTCAGTTTGTTCATCCTGCTCGTTGGAGTGATTGTCTCCGAGGAAGAGTTGGTCCTCCTCGTAACGGGTTAGCTGGCCGCGATAGGCGAGCAGCGCCAGGAAACAGGCCGCGATGACGGCCCAGACGATGAGCAAAACAGGTAGGTAGCTCATGGCTATTTCCTCCGCCCTTTGAGAAGGGGTCCGGTTGAGGGAGACCTCGGTGTACGGGGCGGGTCCGGTTGGGGGCTCGGAGGGTAGCACTGAGGCATCCGAGGGCATCATACGCCCGAATCGGAAAGAGAGCGCAAGATTTTTCGTGGTCGAGCTTAGGCTGGATTTAGTGGTGGAAGGCCAGGCGAAGAACGACGATTGCGACCGTCGCGACCACCGCGATGACCAGGAGGAGCATGATGGCGATGAACCACGCGGTGCGGCGCTCGTCCTTGGGCGATGGCTGGGTGATGCCAAAGGTGTTGATGAAGGCATTCGACAGGAAAAGCAGCGGGCGCATGGTGATTGGATGATACTGCAGGGGCAGGAGAACCGACTTTTATGCATCCGGCGTGCCCTGTGCGCATCTTATTGGGAGGCGCACCTGCGGCACTGACAGCCGGCGCGACTGTGGAGTAGACTAGTAATCAAGGAGATTTGCCCGATGTCCACTGCAACCGTTACCCCTTCTGCTGAAGTCGTTACTGGAGCGCCTACTTCCAATGCGCCGGTGAATCTGACACCTTCCGCTATCACGAAGGTGAAGGAGATCATGTCGACACAGGATCCCGTCCCGGCCGGGCTGCGGATCGGTGTGGTTGGCGGCGGATGTTCGGGTTTCCAGTATTCGATGTCGTTCGAGAACCAGAGCGGCATGATGGACAAGGTCTATAAGTTTGACGATCTCAAGGTGTTTGTCGACGCTACTTCGGCGGCCTATCTTAACAACTGCCAGGTGGACTATGTGGAGACGCTTGAGGCCGCTGGATTCAAGTTCGAGAACGCCGCGGTGAAGAGCACCTGCGGTTGCGGTTCTTCTTTCAGCGTTTAGTTAGAGCCTTCAGCATTTCGTTTCAGTTTGTTGGTGGACGCACGGCCCCGGCTTCGACCGGGGCTTTTTGCTGCTTTAGGGCAGCTTGATTTGTAGAGCGCGCAGTAGAAATTCGGTCAGGAACTTCGTGTCGTCTTCGGTCGAGCGGCCTTCGGTGTAGATTCTGCGCTCGCTGCTGCCGCGGATTGTGTCCATGATCGCCCAGGCTGCGCCGAGGAAGTCCTGCTCGGGAATCTCGCCGGATTTTGCGCCTTCGGTGAAGATCGACTGGAGGTAGAGCACGGTCTCCCTTTGCCATGCGATGCTGCGTTTGCGGTGCTGGCCTTCGCGGCTGAGGCTGAGGATGACGCCGTAGAGCGATTGCTGCTCGTCCCAGAAGGCGACGCGGACGCGGAGGAATGCCGCAATCTTGCCTGCAATGGTCGACTCTTTCCGCACCTGCTCCTCGGTCAGCGCGGCCAGTTCGACGAGCGCCTGGCGGACGGTCGCCTGGTAGATCGCGTCCTTGGAGTTGAAGTAGAGATAGAGCGTTCCCTTAGCCAGCCGGGCGGCTTTGGCGATGTCCTCCATGCGCGTCGCCTCGAAGCCTTTGTTGCCAAAGACCTTGGTCGCCGCGGCGAGGATCTCCGAACGGCGGAACTCGGCGACGATCTTTTGTTTTCGGTCTGCGACTCGCGGCATGGGTGGGCTCTCAGAAGTTCTTCACAAGCATAAACGTGCATCGTAATGACTCATCGGTCATCTAAAAT
>NZ_DATKQC010000057.1:0-2990 GCF_035532915.1 Edaphobacter sp. | reverse complement strand
CTTTCCGAACAGGCGCAGAAAGAGAAAGAAGGATCGCAAGAAGATGCGCAGTGCAACTACCTGGCGCTGGCGGTGGCGCAAATCTATCAGCAGTTGGAAAAGAACTACGATTTGAGCTTGCCCCTGAAAAACGTACTCCATATAGCGCTCTGAGAAGATATCGAAGGAGCAGCGAAGATGGAGCGAATACCGAGGAAGGCCTACACGTACGAGTTCAAGCTTGAGGCAGTTCGGCTGGTGGAGTCGGGTCAGAGCATAGCGTCGGCAGCGCGGACGCTGGGCATCATCGAGCAGACATTGCGGAACTGGATTCATGCTCACAAGACTGGCAAGCTGACCGCCGGTGGGCGTGGATCGAAGCTGACGGCCGAGCAGATCGAGATTCGGCAACTACGAGCGGAAAATGCGCGCCTTAGGATGGAGCGCGACATATTGGGAAAAGCAGCGGCGTACTTCTCGCGAGGCCAGAAATGAAGTATGCCCAAATCTATCGCAGTCGTCATCTCTGGCCGGTTCGTTTGCAGTGCGAGGTGCTGGGAGTCAGCTTCACGGGCTATCATCAGCATCATTTGCGTCGTCATCGGATCGCTCATCGCCGGCACCTGAGCGCCGCCGCCTTGCTGGTTCATATTCGGGCGATTCATGCCGAGCTGCGTGGTGCCTATGGATGGCCGCGGATGTGGCGCGAGTTGCGCCGTCGTGGCGTGCGCGTAGGCAAGGAGCGGGTGCGTCTTCTGATGCGGCGACATGCGATTCAGGCGCGCGGCAAACGGAAGTTTCGCGTGACGACGACCGACAGCAATCACAAGTTGCCGATTGCTCCGAACCTGCTCAACCGCAACTTCACCGTCGCGAAGCCGAACACGGCGTGGACAGGCGACGCGACCTACATCGCGACCGAAGAAGGCTGGCTGTACCTGGCCGTAGTGATGGATCTGTTCAGCCGCCGCATCGTGGGCTGGTCGATGAAGACCAGCATAGACCGCAGCCTGGTGATCGATGCGCTGGAGATGGCCTGTCTGGGGCGGCGTCCGGGCAGTGGCGAGGCGATCTTCCACAGCGATCGTGGCAGCCAGTATGCCTCGGAGGATTTTGGCGAAGTGATGAAGCTGTACGGGCTGATTCCTTCGATGAGCCGAAAGGCGAACTGCTGGGATAATGCAGTGACCGAAACGTTGTTCGGATCCCTGAAGGTCGAACGCCTGCACGGAGAAACGTTCTTCTCTGTGCGGGCTGCCAAAGATGCAGTCATCGGATGGATACTCTGGTACAACCAGAAGCGAATGCATTCGACGATCGGCTATCAGAGTCCGGTCGAGTTCGAGCAGGCCTGGCAGCGGAAGCAGGCCAAAGCTGCGGCCTGAATGACCTGGGCTATGGAAGGGTGGAAATCGCAAACTGCGCGATTCCCACTCTCCCACAGCCCCGACGACGGCGACGGGATTATCCCCTCAAACCTGGCGCATATGGAGTACGCATCCTGAGGGCAAGGTCAAGGACATATGGCGGAGAATCAAAATAGGGATCAACGTGCTCGCGCTTTTGACTCCTTAACAACGCGGCATTTAAGGGGAGCGTTGGAAGAGCGAGCCTGGTCTGCCCGGCTTGAATTGCGCCAGTGAGGAAGAGAGACACTGGACAAGGAGAGCACATGGCACGAGGAAAGAAGTACCAACCTGAACAGGTGGTGAACCTGCTTCGGCAGATTGAAGTTGCGGTAGCGAACGGAAAGTCTACCGAGCATGCCTGCCGGGAGGCCGGCATCGTGGAACAGACGTATTACCGGTGGCGTAAGGAGTACGGCGGTCTGCAAGTGGACCAGGCACGGCGGCTCAAGGAGCTTGAGCAGGAAAACGCCAAGCTGAAGCGATTGGTCAGCGAGCTGAGCCTGGAGAAGCTGGTGCTGAAGGACATCGCCTCGGGAAACTTCTAAGCCCTGAACGACGCCGCGGGGCGGTGTTCCATGCGCAGCAGAAGCATGGAATGGCAGAGCGTTGGGCGTGCCGTTTGGTGCATCAGCCACGCGGCACGCAACGCTACCGGCCGACGCAACGCGAAGACGAAGATCTCCTCACTCAAACCATCATCGCCCTGGCCAAGCAATACGGGCGATATGGCTATCGCCGCATTACGGCGCTGCTGCAACGGGCAGGCTGGCGCGTGGGCAAGGATCGGGTGGAAAGGATCTGGCGTCGTGAAGGGCTGAAGGTACCGCAGAAGCAGAAGCCGCGTGGGCGGTTGTGGCTCAACGATGGATCGTGCGTGCGACTCAGACCCACGCACGCGAATCACGTGTGGAGCTACGACTTCGTCAGTACCCGCACGCACGATGGCCGCAGCGCGCGCCTGTTAAACCTGATCGATGAATACACCCGCGAGTGCCTGCTGATCCGTGCCGAGCGGCGCTGGACATCGGCCAAGGTGATCGAAGCGTTGGCGGATGTCATGGTCAAGCGCGGTGTGCCGGAACACATACGCTCGGACAACGGCCCCGAGTTCGTGGCCAAAGATCTGCGCCAGTGGCTGATCAACGCTGGCGCCAAGACGCTCTACATCGAGCCGGGCTCTCCGTGGGAGAACGGCTACTGTGAATCGTTTAACAGCAAGCTTAGAGATGAGTTCCTCAATGGCGAAATCTTCTACTCACTCAAGGAACTGCGCGTGCTGGCTGAACGCTGGCGGGTGCACTACAACACCATCAGGCCACACTCATCGCTGGGCTACAGGCCACCGGCGCCAGAAGCATGGGCGACCGGAGCATCCCGGGAGCATGGAAAAGTGGAAAGCACAAAACGCTTCCCACTTTTCCACGCCCCCGACGACGGCGGCTATCTGATCTCAACGATAGCTGCGCTAAACTAACTCTTCACTGGCCCAAAACATCGGGCAGGCCACCCGTTTTGCTTCGGCCAGCGTTCCGAACCAGTGGGCGTTGAGGCACTCGGCTCGGAACGTTCCATTGAACGATTCGATGAAGGCATTGTCGGTCG
>NZ_DATKQC010000056.1:0-9360 GCF_035532915.1 Edaphobacter sp. | reverse complement strand
AGTAGGCCCGTAGCTCAGTTGGCTAGAGCGCCACCTTGACACGGTGGAGGTCTGCGGTTCGAGCCCGCACGGGCCTACCATTCTTTTCAACAACTTCCGCTGGTTTCAACTCTACCAGGGTCTGTTTTGTGACGTGTTTTGTGACATTGGCCCCGTCCGAAGTCTTCGTTTGCGGGCGATTGGACAGAGCTTGGATCGCCGTTCGCTTTGCCTCCAGCTGGATGTGCGAGTAGCGTCGGAGCATTCGGGCGCTAACGTGTCCGGCGATGTCCATGATCACGCGATCAGGAACACCGGCCTCGCCCAGCGCTGAAATCGCAGTATGGCGCAGATCGTGAAATCGAAGCCCCTTCAGCCCCGCCTTTTTAACTAGTGTCCGCCAAGCCGTCCGCCAGCTTCCAACCGGCCGCGTAGGATCAAACTCCCAATCGATCCTTTCGAGGCGATTTCGGCCATGAAACTGGAACTTTGGGCGCAGGGCGCCGAAGACAAAATGCGATTGCTCAACCTACCCAAAGCTTTCAGCCCGACGCCGGAGTTTCCAAAGCGCCTCGAAAGATTCCCCATTGAGCGGGACCATCCGAACACCGGCGTCAGTCTTACTCCGCGGAATTTCCAGCGTCCGATTAATGAAATCAACGTTCCGCCAGTGCAAGGCGCAGAGCTCGCACTTTCGAGCAGTTGTGTTGACGGCAAGTACGGCTGCGCAGTACGCAGTCTCCCATTCGGGTTTCTGAGCGGCGACACGCAGCAGGCGAATCTGCTCCTCATGCGCCAATGCGCGGCCAATCGTTTGCGGCTCCCGCAGGGGCTTGATGCTATCGCCGATCAAGTGCCACAACCCGGCTTTCTTGAGAATGCGGCGGAGGCACCCAACCTCCATGTTGATGTAGGCTGGCCCGACACCGGCTTTGCTGCGCCACTCACGGTAAACCAAAACATCCTTCGCTTTGATAGTCAATAGCCGGCGGATTCCGAAATATTCCTTGAGCGCGACGGTTAGCTCGTTCTCTTTTGTGAGGCTGGACGCTGCGAGCTCCATTTTTCGACTGGCTAGATATTCGTCGGCAGCCTTGGTGAATGGCAATCGGCCGGCGCTGCGCTGTTGTGGAGCAATGTCGCCGCGCTCGGCCTTTTGAATCTCTCGCTCTTCGGCGCGTGCGGCCATCTCGGTATACTCGTCGGCAGCAAGAATTCTCCTGCCCTTTGTGTCCTTCAACGGCAGCCGGTATCGGACCCCGTTCACGCTAAAGTCAGCCCAATACCATTTATCGCGCTTCCAGAGTGACATCCTTCCGTTCCTTCCTTCTGGGTCGGCCACCCTTTTTGCCATTTGCACGGGCGATTTCACGTATGCGCTCGATTCCTAGGCGTTTTACACGCACGTCGTAGCTCCGCTTCCCCAGCCAGCTCGTGAATTTTCTAACGTCGTCCTGCGTCATACAAATATCCTAAACTATTTAGGTTATTTTTTCAAGGGAGGGTTGCGCTAGCCTTGCATGCGGGTTAGCGTTGTCCCGTCTAAGTCACGACACATTGATATTGGATAAGAGAGAGATAATGCCCGGCCAGAAGCAGACGACCTCCGCGCAGCTGCCTTTACGTACTCCAAGCCTTTCCGAAGTAGAGAAGCAACCACTTGGGAAAGCAGCCATTGAAAAATTGAGCGCTGCGGGGAGTGACCCGACGAGTTTGGAGATTTCAGTGGGCTTCGTTGTGCTAACCCGCATGATCCCAGTGATGCGGATTCCAGACCTCAAGGGATTTTCCCGGAAATCTCTGTCTCGAATTCCCCAGGAACTACGCTCGACGGCTACCATTCTTGAAAGAATTCGTGATAATCCGTTTTACAACGCTGCTCTGGAGAAATCCGTGCCCGGTCTCAGTTGGAACACGACAATTGCGGAGCTGCGGAAATACGCTGACGTTCTGGAGAGCTTGACGCGTGAGGTACGAGCGAGCATGCGCCAAAATCCTCGAGAGTGGGACCTGCGATTGATTTCGAGACGAAAGCTGATTGCGAACGTCGTGCGCGACACGGGCGAACCTCACTACAATTGGGTTGCCGACCTCCTGAATGCGGCCTATGCGGCGGCCAGCATCGATCCGTGCGAAGAAGCCTCAAACCTGCGACATTTGTGGGAAACACAAGTAAAGCGGAAGGCCAAGCATGCCCGCTATCGCAAAATGGCTCGGATGATGGCCTCCTGAGCCCTCCGTACCCCCAGTCTCGCGTCAGGCCCTAGGGCTAAAAAGGGAAGAACCTCGTCCCAAATTGTCCGGGGATCCTCCCACCACCCCATCCCTTGTTGGCGTACAACTGCCTGCATAAGTAATTGAGCGCGTATGCGCGCCAAGGAGAAACAATGGAAGCAAATAGGCGGGCCGAGCCGCTGAAGCAGGTGGCGGCGAGCTTCAACATTAGCTACGACACGTTATTGCGAGCGGCGAAGGCTGGCCGTGTCAAAACGATTCGATTTGGGAAACGATTGTTAATTCCTGCACTGGAGATCGAGCGGCTCTCGCAGGAAGGTTTGGCTCCCCGCACGAGCCAGGGGCGGTGACCTAATGACCGCCACGGTCAAGAACTTCACGTGCGAGCAGGTCGCCCGCGCGGCACTGGGTGGGCCGACGAAGCGTGCGGGCACTGAATTACTCTGGCGCTGTCCAAGGCACGAGGACAAGCACGAGAGTCTTTCCATCAACCCCCAAAAGAACGTGTTTCTCTGTGGGCCCTGCGACGCGAGCGGCACGGCCTGGGGTCTGGCGGCGTTCCTCGCGGGCCTTGATGCAGGCGATAAGCCTGGCGTTACTGCGTGGCTCACAGAGCGGGGGCTGTTAAAAGGGAAGAGGCCTGCTAAGACTGCGAGTGCAAAATCTTCAGGGGAGCGCGGGCATGTTGTCGCAACTTACGAGTACCGCGACGCTGACGGAAAACCTGCCGCCCGCAAACTTCGAATCGAGCCTGGGCCAGATGGAAAGAAGAAGACATTCGCGTGGCAAAGATGGGAGGTCGGCGCCTGGGTTGATGGGCTGGGTTCAGGGTCAGGTTCCATGAAGCCACCGCTCTACAGGCTCCCTGAAATCAAAGTTGTTCCATTCGTTGTGCTAACGGAAGGCGAAAAGGATGCCGATGCTGGCGCGGCCTTGGGGTTGCCCACCACAACCAGCGGGGGGACTGGAACTTTTCGTCACGATCATGCTGACGCGCTGCGCGGCAAAGACGTGGTGATTGTTTCTGATGCGGACGATCCAGGCCGCGAACACGCGCAGAAAGTCGCGGCAATGCTATTTGGGAAAGCTCTCTCCGTGAAGGTTCTCGAACTGCCCGGCGCGAAGGATTTGGCTGAAGCGATAGCAAAGGGCGTGTCACGCGACGTTCTGCATGCCCTGTTTGAGGACACGCCCGAATGGAAGCCCTCCACGGGCACGGAAGTTCTCGACAAGATCCTCGCGTTCATCCGCAAATTTGTTTCGCTGACGGAATCACAGGCACACGTGGTGGCGCTTTGGGCGGTGCACACCCACGCGATGGACGGGGTGGATTGCACGCCCTATCTTGCGATTACGTCTGCGGAAAAGGAGTCGGGCAAGTCGCGCCTGCTCGAAGTGCTCGAACTGCTCGTCGCAAACCCTTGGCTGACAGCGCGCGTCTCGGCAGCGGTTTTGGTCAGAAAGATCGACACCGAACGCCCCACGCTGTTGTTAGACGAGAGCGATACAGCGTTCGGTGCTGAGAAAGAGTATGCAGAAGCTCTGCGCGGAGTGCTCAACTCCGGCTACCGGCGCGGGGGCGCAGCATCGCTTTGCGTAGGTCAGGGCACGACTATCAGCTACAAGGATTTTTCTACGTTTTGCGCGAAGGCCATCGCTGGAATCGGCGGATTGCCAGATACGGTGGCCTCTCGTGCCATTCCAATTCGTTTGAAGCGTGCGAAACGCGGTGAGGCTATCGAGCGATTCCGCCGGCGCGACGCGCAAGCCGAGGCTGCAAGCCTGCGGGAACAGATGGGCGCATGGACTGTGCTGATCTCCGAGATCCTTCGCAGCGCTCGTCCCGAATTGCCGGACGCCCTAAGCGACCGGCAACAGGATGTTGCGGAGCCGCTGCTTGCAATCGCAGACGCAGCAGGGGGGAAGTGGCCCAAGATCGCAAGGCTGACGATAGTGGACCTCTGCGCCCAGGCGCAAGTTGGCAATCAATCCATCGGCGAGCAACTCCTAGCCGACATAAAGGAGATTTTCGAGGTTCGAGACGTGGACCGGATTTCATCCTCTGACTTGGCCACCGCCTTGGCGGAAATCGAAACTTCGCCATGGGGCGAATGGGGAAGAACGGGAAAGCCAATATCCGCTGCGAAGCTGGCCCGGCTGCTCCGGCCCTATGGAATCACGCCGGACACGATTCGCATTGCCGACAAAACGCCCAAGGGCTACACGTTGGAGGACTTCGCCGATGCCTTCGAGCGCCATCTGAGGGTATCCGCACCCCCGTGCCAAGATCCCCAAAGTGCAACAACGCAACAAAATGACGCTAACGTGACGGAGGAACAAGGATTAGAGGCAGGTTCCCGTAATGTTTCAAAGCGCAACATTGGTCAGGATGACGGGGGGCAAAACCGCGAAGAACTCAACAAGACTAGGCCTTGTGGCGTTGTTGCACTTTCGCTTGTCTCTGCAGGGGCTGGAGAGGACGAGGTGGTGCTATGAGCGCCATTGCCCAGATTCTGTCAGAGATTGAGCGGCGAGGTATCGTCGTCCGACTAGACGGCGAGAATCTCCGTCTCGCGCCACGGCGCGCGCTCGACCCGGAACTCCTCAAGGATATCTCCGACCACAAGACCGAAATCATGAGAGAAGCGGCTCGAAGGGGAGGTGTCCATCTTAGGAGCGGGTGGCCCCCGGAGTCTCTCGGCTCCGAGCGCCGTTTTTGTCAGCCGCACGCCAAGCTTTTTCCGTTCATCGGTTACAAGGTGCGGACGCCACAGGGGCCGGGGACGCTGCTACAAGCGTTCGCCGAGCGTGTGACCGTCGTGCTTGATACCGAACGCAGCAAATGCGCCATTTTCCTGCCGACCGAGGTAGAGCCGGCCAGCAAGGACGACTTCTAATGTTTAGAACGACGACCCAAAAGGAGGGGCAGGAAAAAGCCTTCGTGCGCGCCGATCTCATCGCCGCTGGAATCATCCGGTATCACAAGTACAAGCTCCTTAGTCCCAGGGAAATGCAGCAAGCACTCGAGATCCTCGCGGATGAACTCGCCAACATCGACGGCCAGGAGGAAGCGCTGGCGATTCGGACGAACATTGAAAGATGTGGCCTGCAAATCCCCAAGCCGAGCGCGCCTGTGCGTCTTGACGGTCCGGTTGGGCTGGATCCCACAGTAGAGATTGGCGATTCGGAGGGCCCGCAATCGTGCAGGATGCCGAAGAATGCTCACACTCAGGGCCACGGACATGCTCGTGTGCAAACCACTGCCGTCCTTGTCACGCAAGAACAAGAGTCTTACCCCTACGTGCGGCATGGTAACCATCAAGCCTCGGAAGAGGTCGAAATGCACATTCGAGAATTGCTCGGACGAGGCTGGAGCAAGAGCGCGATTGCCCGCGTTCTGCACGTGAATCGAAGGGTTGTCATTCGCGTTGCGCGGGAAGCCACACAGCGCCGGCGAGCGCAAAGTGCACAGTCCAGTAGCGATATAACGTCAAACCTTTTAGGAAAATCATAGGAGGAGCATGGGTGGATTCGGGAGCGGCGAGAGGAGTTCGAAAAGGACTACCGTGGAAGAGTGTCGGTCTCTGGACGCGGCCAGACTTTCACGACGGGGCGTGTTCGCCCGACACGGATACGCTGGAGATGCCTGGAAACTCACGTGGACCAACAGCTTTGGGGAACAGGTTCTAGCTCTGGTCTACTGGGTTGAGGTCGTGCCGCCCGACGATCTTGTGTTGCATCTCGTTGAAAGGGTGTGGCCGGATGGAAGCAAGACCAGCTTCCGGCAGGCCATTCCATTGGCGAAGACGCGGCCGAACTTTGGAGGGCGGCGTTGGTGGTTTGTGTGCCCGTTGACGGTGAATGGAGTGGCTTGCGGACGGAGGGTGCGGAAACTACATCTGCCGCCGGGTGCACAGTACTTTGGCTGCCGCAATTGTCACAGCTTGACCTATCGGAAATCACAAGAGCACGACCGCCGCGTGGACAATTTGCTCAGGAACCCCGACGCACTAGCCGCGGCACTGGATAGCAAGGACACGCGCAAAGAGTTTCTAGGGTTGCGCGCTGTACTGAAACTATACGGAATATCGTGACGACCTTGGCGACTCTTGGCACCCAGACCATCGAGCGAATTTGCGCCACGTTCAGCAGTCCGTGTGGCGCCGCACTTGACCGTTCGCCCGTTCGGTCAAGCTGTTGGCACGGGGGAGGTATGCCCACCCTCCCTCGTGAATCTTAACAGTTAGAGTTGCACTCGGAGTGGCCCGATGTGCTGGCACGAGGGCACCGGTCCAGTCGCCTCCCGTGTACTTGCCTAATTGGGCTTGTTCTTCGGGAGTGGCGGAACGGCCTTCGGCCTCGATGGCGCGAACGGTCTTAATGGCCTCGACGTTGCGGGCGTACTTGACCCGCGGACCCCCTGCTCCGATCTCGTCCTTGGCCGTAATGGCGTAGTCGAAGCCAGAGAGCTTGGATCTGGCTGCGGATTTGGGTCCACTCCGAGGCTCGGCATGTCCTCCTCGCTCGGAAGGAACAGGTGATTCTCCCTCACCGCTTCCCAGGCCTCGTCCGGTTCCATGCCGTTCCCGATCGCCCTCGCGTACTCGTTCTGCGTCTGCTCCACCGCGTTGTTCAGGTGTAGATTCAGCCGGCCGCTCCTCTGCATGGCGCTGAACATCTTCGGGCGGTAATTCGCCCAGTGCTCTTTCGCCTGGGCGTACCAAGGACTCTGGCTGTGGTCCCTCATTGGCGGCCTCCTTCTCGGCCCATGCATAGGTACCAGCTAGGCGCGCGGTCGATGGTCAAGACCGGCAGGAATAAAACTGATCAGAAATGCTGCAATCACAATAGCTCTTTGCTTCTCCAGAGTCGGTTCATACGTGGCCAAGACGCCTCCACCCGTGAAAGCAACCAGAAGACTCACTGCGAGAACTACCACCCAGCCCCTCAGCCCCGGCCACTCGTGGCGAAACTGACTTCCCAAGATGTGCGCGAAGTAAATCCAACCGGCAACCAAAAGGTATTTAAGCGCCAATTCAGCACCGAGGTCGATTCCCATGTGACTTTCGTACGGGCTCGCAGTTTTGCTTCATGTCGGCTATAGCCGATTTTTCGGCGATAGCCTACAGCCATAATTGCGTGCGTGTCCAGCGACATCTGCGTCCGGTTCGGGAAACGCCTACGGGCTCTCCGCAAGCACAAACAATGGACGCAGGTTTACATGGCCGAATACGTGGGGATGGACCGGAGCTTCATTTCTGATTTGGAGAACGGCCGAAAGGAAATCTGTATCCGAAACCTGGAACTGCTTGCCACCGCATTCGGCACGAGCATCTCAAAACTCATGTCGCGCCTTTAGAAATCTGCAAGGCTCTGCGCGCTTCCTCAAACCCTCAGCATGACTCGCAACGCCCACACAGCGACTACCGGGTAGGTGCCGTGGGCAATTCACAAGCAGTGTTCGGAGATCATCTTGGCAGTGCCGAAACCGGGCCGGGCTGCGCGCCTTTTCGGGGCCCGCTCACAGCCGGTCTTTTTCTTTGGCGGGGCAAATACCCGCACGAGTTTTCGCCAGTCGTAACCCGTTGAATCGACTACTGCCCTTGCATCGAGGCAGAACCTGCTGTTTGTGCCCTTCAACTCACCAAGCGAACGGTCCAACCTCTCATTGGCTCTCCGTTCGGCAAAGGTGACGCGTTTCCTTCAACTATGATCCTCCGTTTGTCCAAGAGGAATATCTCCCACACCAAATCAAACGGCACGTAAGTTTCGGCCCGTCTGCGCTGCCCTTTACTAAAGACGACCTTGTCAACCAGATTGAGATTCACCCCATTGCAAGCTAGTGACCCGTCCTCGATCACACCAGAATAGTGCTCCACAAATTCGTGCCATCGCGCCTCTTCGTCACAGAGAACGGAGGGTAAACCGAAAGCGTTCAAAAATTCCCGGAACTGTCCCTTGAAAGTATCCAGTAGGACAAAGTGATTGATGGCGCGGTTTTCAGCAGCTATGTCGGTACTTCCTGCGAGCACGCTGGCCACGAATGCGTCCACCTGTTCTAGGAACTCGCGCGTCGTCTTTGGAATGTCGAGATCCACGTGCAGTGCCCAATGGCAGTACATGTTTAACGCAAACGGGACTGGCCTATATCTTGGGAACAGTTTTCGGTGTCAAGGGCGGAGTGAAATTAGACCACTGGGGCGGAGGAAAACTAGACCAGATGAGTGTGCTGGAGATGGGGATTGGCAGGGAGGGTGGCGTCTGGAGCGGAGGCCTGCGGTCCGGTTTGCGGACCGCGTGTAGGCCGGAGCGGAAGACGCCACCCTCCGCGAGAGATGTGGTGGTGATTTAGCGGCTGGGTTGAGGGTTGCGTTTGTGCTTGCTCTGCTTGAGGCGGTAGCTCTCGCCGTTCATCTCCAGGATATGCACGTGGTGGGTGAGCCGGTCCAGTAGCGCGCCGGTCAGCCGCTCCGACCCCAGCACTTCGGTCCATTCCTGAAAGGGCAGGTTGCTGGTCACCAGCGTCGAGCCGCGCTCGTAGCGCAGGCTGAACACCTCGAACAGCAACTCCGCGCCAGTCTTCGATAGCGGCACGAATCCCAACTCATCGACGAGCAATAGTTCGTAGCTGGCCATCTGTTTCTGGAAGCGCAGTAGCCGCTTCTCGTCCCGCGCCTCCATCAGTTCGTGCACCAGGGCAGCAGCGGTCGTGAAGCGCACGCGATGGCCCTTTTGACATGCAGCGAGACCGAGCGCCAGTGCCAGATGCGTCTTGCCCGTGCCGGAATTACCCAGCAACAGCACGTTCTCGCGCCGCTGGAGAAATTCGCACCGTGCCAGTTCCAGCACCAGGGCCTTGTTTACGGACGGGATGCTCAGGAACTCGAAAGTGTCCAAGCTCTTGACCACTGGGAAGCGGGCCTGCTGGATGCGGCGCTCGGTAGCTCTCCGCTCGCGGTCCAACAGCTCCAGCTCCGTCATGCGCAGCAGGTAACGCGGGTAATCCACACTCTCGTCCGAGCACTGCCGCGCCACCTTGTCGTACTCGCGTAGAAAAGTGGGCAGCCGCAGCATCTTCAGGTGATGTTCCAGCAGCACCTGTGGCGTGTCTGCCGTTGCCGTGTTCGCCGTGCCGCTCATGAGTTC
>NZ_DATKQC010000055.1:0-6401 GCF_035532915.1 Edaphobacter sp. | reverse complement strand
TACGCGGGTCACTGGCCTGGTAGGAGATATAGAAACCGGGCATCCCGTTAGAACCCGTCGACTGAATAGGCTTGATATCGATGTTCTTGCGGACGGCATCGATGCGGTCGTCCATCGACATTTTGCTGGTAGCGTACAGGTCCAAGCGCTCGATGATGGGCTGAATGCGGGAGCGGCTGAGGATCTGCTCCTTCATGGAGGCGAGACGGCCGTTGAGGTCTTCGGTGACTACGGGCTTGACGTAGCTGTCCGGAACCTTCTGCTGCTCGACCAGGACGAGAGTTTGTGAGAGATAGCGAGGCTGTACGAGATGACTGATCCCGTAAGTGATGATGGGGAGGATGAGCGCCGGGACGACGACGATCCACCACCTGTGTTTGAGGATGGTGGCGTAGTCTTCCAGCCCTAATGCGCGATGGCCAAGCATGGTGACTCCTTAAAACTGACCGAGGAATGTGGAGTGGGGAGAGAAGGAGATTCCGACTCCAAATGTATGTGTTAGACCGCTGTAGGCATTCTGTAAAGCCAGCGAGTTGTCGATGGACTGATGTTGAAGGTTATAGCTGGCAAAGGCAGAGAGCGAATCGGATAATCTGCGTGAAACCTGGACACCGCCATAAATCAGGTTGGTATTTCCACCGGCATATGAGAACAGGGGGTTAGAGGTATCGACGAGAGCCCCATTCTGCACGAGACCGGATGTGCGCGTATAACTTCCGCTGAGCGAGGCCATCCAGTCGCGACCGTAAGCTCGGCCAATCGAAGCGGAGAGATCGTCGGAGAGAGCGCCGGGCTGCACGCCGGAGCCACCGTTGACTCCTCGCGAGTAACTCAGACTCATGCGGGCCATTCCGAGGGTGTAGCTAAGATTGAGGTTAGTGCTCAGCGTCACGCGGGAAGGGATCAGCGCGCTATTGGAACTGCTGATCCACATAGGGCCCGCGGAGGCGCTCATCGTGAGCGTACTGCTCAAAATGCGATCGAATGAGGCGTTGACACCGCGAGTTTGCATGGTGAGATTGATGCCGTTGCCGTAGCTGTAGGTCGAATAGAGGACGCTTCCGCTGATAGTGTCTCGCGGATCAAGACGATGATTGAGGGCAAGGTCTCCGGAGTACCGTGTATTTCCCAGCCCTTCGCCTTTGGGGAAGCGAAGAATCGACCAGGAACCGGAGCCACTGATGGAGGTGAGGGGAGTAAATTCCCTCTCGACGTTGCCGCTGAGAGCGTTACTGACATTGGTCGCATTATTGGTCAGTACACCGCCTGCGGGTCCGCTGGACGCCCCTTGACCGGGCTGCGATCCGAGGTCGCCTACGCCGGGGATTCCGGAGAGGCCCAACGTGGGTGTTTCCGGCAGATAACTGACCGAATCGGAGATACCGAAGATCCATCGACCCGCAACCAGACCTTGAGAGAGGGCAAGGTTCTGAAAGGTCGTCACGGTGCCGTCGTACTGATTGCCCAGGATAAGGCCACCGGCGTAGAGCATGCTGAAGGGGTGCGCGACGCTCCTTGAGTTATAACCGGCATCCCCGGAAAAAGTGGTCGAATTCGATGTGCTCGATCCGCCATTTTGGATATCAACGTTCTCTGAGCCACGCAGTGCGTAGTGGAAGACGCCATCGACCGAGGGAAGGCTCGGACCGACACTGGGTGACATAACGCTGGCCGGAACCGCCTGTGCACAGGCGACCGAGGCCGTTGCGGCAAAGAGCGCCAGGGTAGCGACACAACTTTTCAAGGAACCGCTCATGGGACCACAATCGTGTCGCCGGGTTCAAGCGAGACGTCCTGTTTGTTGTCGCCTTTCAGCGCCTTCTTGTAGTCAAAATGAATCTTCTGCTGAGTCGTGCCGGTGCCGCGCAGGATATAGATGCGCTTGGAGTGGGCAAAAGGCGACAGACCGCCAGCCGCTGCGATTGCCTGCAGCGGGGTCATGCCCGGCGTCATCGAGAGTGCGCCGACGTGGCCGACCTGGCCGATCATAAAAATCCGCTGGCTGTTCACGCCGATAACGACGATCGAAACGATGGGATCCTGAACATACTTCTTGAGCCGCTGGGTGATATCGGCGGCGAGCTCCATCGGGGTCATGCCTGCGGCCTGCAGGTCGCCCAACAGGACCATGGAGATCCTGCCATCGGGCCGGACCGGGACCGCGCCTGAAAGAGTCGGCTCCTTCCAGACCGTAATCTGGAGCGAATCCTCTGCGCCAATAATGTAGTGGGCGATGTCACTGGAGTCTTTAGTGGAGGGATTCTGCGTCGTCGGCGCGGTACTCTGCGAGGTTGCAGCGGCCGGGGATTGCGTTTGTTGTGCCATTGCGGCAACAGGCATCGCAGGCGTGATCGCCATGAGCACGACAAGAGACCACTTCATTGGGTAACTCCCCCTCTTCGAGCCGTTAACTGGCTTCTCCCATTTTGCCTCATCCGGCTGCCGTTGCAGCCTTTTTGTCTTGAATATCCGATAATGCCCCCACAGGGAGCCTTGCGCGAGAGGCGTTGAATCGATTGCCTTTGCGGCAGCCGCCACACCCCGGCGATTGACTGCCGCACCAACAGGACCGACTGGCTTAACCGTCCGGCCTGCACATCCTCGATTTCGTTTCGTAAAGCCCACAATCATAAGTATCCTTTTGATCAATACTCAGTTGTGATGCACGAGGAATGCCAAACCGAGGGGCCGGAAGATTCTTTAATGGAAATGTTGCAATCTTTTGCCAGTTCTGCCCATAGTCATCAAGTCATCCAGATTGCTTATGGTCTATAGTTCCCCAAAGGAGCCATGTTATCGCTATACGACAGCATTGGAGCGCAAATTGGCAGCATGTGTAGGAAATGTTTTTCCTACAGCCTGACCGGATACCTTCCAATCTGGCGGCTGTTCTAGAGCTTTTGGGGAATAAACTGTGGCTCAGCACTGCGGCATGCAAATTGCATGTAGGAGACATGTGAAGTATAACGTCTTACGAATGACAGGCAGCGCCCAAGCCGAGTCTTACCCTCCCGAACTGACCGCCAACCGTGAGGGCCGTGCGCCTGACGGCTCAAATGCGGCAAGTGGACCGCGTAGATATGGCTGGCTGCCGTACGCCATCATCGCCGCTCTGCTGGTCGCGATCTATTACCATATCGCCATCAAGCTGGTTTATGACTGGTACACCATCCCCGACTACTCTCACGGGTTTCTGGTGCCGCTCTTTGCCGGATACCTTATATGGGACAAGAAGGCCGCTCTGAGCGCGATTCCAGTGCGGCCGACCTGGCGCGGGTTCTCCCTGATCGTCGCCGGCATTGTCCTGCTGATTCTTGGCGTCTACGGGGTTGAGCTGTTTACCACCCGCATGTCCTTCATCCTCCTGATGGCAGGGCTGATATGGACGTTCTTTGGCGGGAAGATGCTGCGCGAGCTGAGGTTTCCCCTGCTGGTGCTCATCCTCGCCATTCCGATTCCCGCGATCATCTTTAATCACATCACCTTTCCGTTGCAGTTGAAGGCATCGCAGATCGCCAGCGACATCCTGCCGATGCTTGGAGTCCCGGTGCTGCAGGAAGGGAACGTCATTCAATTGCCGGTGATGAAGCTGGAGGTCGCAGAGGCTTGCAGCGGCATCCGTTCCCTGATGAGCCTGTTCGCGCTGGCCGTCTTCTATGGCTATTTTCTTGAGCGCAAGACCTCGCGCCGCACCATTCTGGCACTGGCAAGCATTCCCATTGCCGTCGCCGCGAATGTGGTCCGCATTGTAGGCACCGGCTTGTGCGTGCAGTACTGGAACCCTGACAAAGCGGTTGGGTTCTTTCACGAGTTTTCCGGCTGGGTGATGTTCGTCATCTCCCTGTGCTGCCTCTACCTGGTCCACCGAGCAATGCAGCTTCTCTGGCCGACGACTGGAGAAAAAGCATGAAGTCCCCCAAATTCTGGATCGTCGTCCTTCTTCTGGTCGCCACCGCGCTTGTCCTGTATAGTCGCGGCGATACCGACCGCGTCGTTGCCAGCGAGCCCTTGAAACTAATGCCGGAGACAATCGGATCGTGGACCGGGCAGGACCTTCCCATCGCCGACGATGTTCTGGCGGTTTTGGGCAAAGGCGACTTTCTCAACCGCGTCTATACCAGTTCGCAGCCTATCGACATCAGCCAGACCTCAACCCCGGTCGCCGCGAACCTGCCGATAGGGCTCTTTATTGGCTACTTTCCCACGCAGCGCACGGGCCAGTCCATTCACTCGCCGCAGAATTGCCTGCCGGGAGCGGGCTGGACGTTCGAGTCCCACAGTTACCTCCCGCTGAAAGATATCAACGGCAAGAGCTTCAGGGTGGGCGAGTACCTGATCAGTAATGGGGAGACGAGGCAGTTCGTCATTTACTGGTACCAGGCACATGGGCGGAGTATTCCCAATGAGTATGTCGCACGGGCTTACATGGTCGCCGACGCCATTCGCATGAACCGCACCGATGGAGCGCTGGTGCGCGTCATCACGCAGATTGCACCGACAGAGACAGTAGCGGATGCACGCAAACGCGCAGTTCGCTTTACCAGCTTGATGGCGCCCATGCTGCCCCGGTTCATACCGAACTAGGGAGATGGAACGGAGATTGCTCTGGTAGGAAACGAGCGACTCTGCCGTTGCATGGCAAAAGAGTAAGCATTACAGGATATAGATTGTTTGAAAAGGATCGAGGAAATCGCAATGAAGAGATCACTGACTCCGGCGGCATATCGTACTTTGGTTGTTTTGGGCCTGGCCGTGACACTAGGCCTCAATATGGGCTGCAAACGCGATCCCAACAAGCTGAAGCACCGCTATCTGGACAGCGGAAAGCGATATGAGGATCAGGGCAAATTGAAGGAAGCCGCGATCCAGTTCTCCAACGCGCTGAAGGTCGACCACAACTTCGGAGACGCGCACTACGAGCTCTCCAAGATCTACCTGAAGCAGGGCGCGCTGATGCAGGGCTACGCGGAGCTGATGCGGACCGTCGATCTGCAACCGAACAATCTAAAGGCGCGCATTGACCTGGGCAACCTGCTGCTGGCAGGTCATCAACCGGACAAGGCCGCCGATCAGGCGAATGCAGTTCTCGCGCTGGACAACAAAAATGCCGACGCATACGCTCTGCTCTCAAGCATCGCGGCCACGAAGGGCGACCGCGCCGAAGCGCTTAAGCAGATCAAGCAGGCGCTTGACCTCGATCCGAACCGCGCGGGCTTCCATGCATCGCTCGGACTGCTGGAGAGCTCCGACGCAGCCAGCGGCGCCTCCGCCGAAGAGGAGCTCCGCAAGGCAGTATCACTTGACGGCAAGAACGTGACGGCCCACCTGGTGCTGGCTGCGCTGCTGGAGAAGAAGAACGATCTACAGGGAGCCGAGACAGAGCTAAAGGATGCCGTTGCCGCCGATTCGAAGAACATCATCGCGCGCGCCAGCCTGGCCAACTTCTATATTCGCCGGAACGACACCGCGAAGGCAGAGGAGACTCTTCACCAGGCGACGGATGACCTGAACGAGACGGGTACGGGAGCCGATCTGCTGGCTTCCTACTATATGAGGACCAACCAGATTGATAAGGCCGACGCCGCCTATGGGGACCTGGTAGCGAAGCATCCGAAGAGTGCACCGCTGAAGCTTGTCTATGCGCAGATTCTGCTTCGCAAGCGCGACATTGCCAAGGTCCGTCAGATCTCGGACGAGCTGAACAAGACGAACAGCAATCTTCCAGAGGTGGCCGTCCTGAAGAGCATGCTTTTGCTCAACGACGGCAAGACCGACGAGGCGTTCGGCGTGCTGCAAAAGGCGGCGAAGGCCAATCCGGAGAATCTGCAGGTCAAGTTGTGGCTGGGTCGCGCGGCCCTGGCAAAGGGTGACACCAATACCGCGCAGCAGAGCTTCCGCGACGCCTCGCTCATCAATCCGAGGAGCATGGACGCACAGAGCGGCCTGGCACAGGTCTCGCTGCAGCTTCACGACTTCTCGACGCTGGCACAGGTGGCTGAGGCGACGATCGCCATTGCTCCGCAGTCGGCGGTTCCGTACCTGTGGCGCGGCATCGCAGAGGGAAGCCAGAAGCTGTGGGACAAGGCGGAGGCCGACTTCAATCAGGCCATCAAGCTTGACCCCAAGAATGCCGGAGCCTACCTGGAGCTGGCCCAACTTCGACTGATTCAGAAGAAGGTGCCCGAGGCACAGAGCCTGCTGGAGCAGTCGCTTCAGTACAACCCGAACTCGGCGCAAGCTCTAAGCCTGCTGGCCTCCACCTACCTGTATCAAAAGCAACCGGCGAAGGCGTTGGCCCGAGTTCAGGAACAGATCACCAAGTCTCCGCAGAACAGCGAGATGTATGACCTGCTGGCAGGGTTGCAGATGCAGACGAGCGATGCGAACGGGGCGCTGGCATC
>NZ_DATKQC010000054.1:0-5926 GCF_035532915.1 Edaphobacter sp. | reverse complement strand
GAGGTCAAGGCGACACTAACATGGTCAACCGGTACTCGCCTGAGCCCGTAGTAGTAGTACCGTACGGTGCGCGGAGAAAGGACGCCCAGGATCATCGCGCACCAACTCTCAACGACACCCCGAATCTGGACGTCAAATTCACCAAAGTCCAATGTTGCGCGACGACCGTCTAAGGAGATGGTCCACTGCTCGGAAGTACTCGCGTCTGTTACCTGGCTATATGAGTCGGAAAAGTCGTCGTAGTACCGCACAACTGCAGGAACCGGCGGCACATTCGTCAGAAGTGCTTCGATCGAATCCTTCTGGGGCCAGGTGTTCATTTCAGCCTCACGGGTAAGCTTCTGAGTACCTCCACGCGATCGTCAAATTTGCTGTTCCACACCGACGCGAGGCGGTCTTCGAAGACAGCGCGGGCGTATCGTAACGGCATATCGGAATCCCGAGACCATCCGAAGAACACTCGCATCTGCTCTAGCGCGTTAGTCATTTCAACTCCCGAGGACAAGAGCTGGTTCAGCCTGACCACTGCGCAGGTATGTCGAAGATCATGAGGACTAAGGGAGTCATCTCCGCTGTGGTCGATGAGAATCTTCCGCAGATTCTTGGGCAGGGAAGCGGTGATCTTCTGGAACAACTTCGTTACCCCCTCGGTCGAGAGTGGGCTTTGCTTCTGGGAGTTGATAAGGAACGAGTGGTCTGGCTGTCCCCGGTAGTTCGTCGCATACTCCTGGATGAGCAGTGCTGTCGTTTTACTGACGGGTATCTGACGAATGGATGGAGCATTCTTAATGCTCGGTTTCGAGTATCGGGGGTCCTCGTCCTGGTACTCGTTGTATCGAACGGTCATCCAGTAGCGAACCTGTTGCCGGTTCCGGTCGAAGCCGCTCTTAATGACGTCGACCGGAAAGTTGAGAAGCTCACCACGTCGTAGCCCCTGGTGCAACAGCAGCATGAAGATCGTGTACACACGCCAGCGTGAAACAACGCTCCTAAAAGGATTGATAGAGGACTCTGGATCCAACATCTCGTAAAGCACCTCAACGATTTCAGATGGGAGGGATCTGATTCGTTCCGGCCGGCGTCGCCTGCCAACGTGGAGGTGCGCATTCAGGAGTTCAATCTTCATTAGACGGCCGGTCAAAGCATTGTGGTGTTCGTGGGTGACCGCACTTCTAGTGAGACGTTGAACCGTCTCGGTAACGAACTGGAGTGCCGCTTGCCACCGTTCCTCGGTGGCGGGCGTGACAGCCCGGCTTCTAAGCGTCAGAAAGTATGCTTCCAGCGTGCTACAGATGATATCGACATCGACCTTAGCGAGGGCATCATCCAGCCTCCCAATGCCCAGCGTTTGATCCGCGTGGTGGTAGAAAGCCTCGAGCTGGCCAAGTTTCTTGCCGATTGTTGAGGGCGCAAGGTCGGCGGGCAGGAACGACACCCAAACGGCAGCCCAGTACCTGGGAACTCCAAATGCATCTACGAGCACAGGGCCGCTCATCGTTGGGAAGACGGAGCTGCGGACCCTGGCAAGCATCACACCTCTCAGAACTCCGAGTCGAAAAACGCGCGGGCGCGCGGGCTGTGGAAAAGACGTGTGGTGGAAAAGTCCAAAGTACAAAGACGGACTTTTCCACCACACTTGGAAATCCCGCATAGTGCGCGGGATTCCCACTTTCCCACAGCCCCTACGATTACTAGTCATTTACTCAAAGCTGAAGACAAGACATAGACGGTGTTGCGGCTCCAATGGTACTTAATCTTGCCTCAAAGCAACAGAACAAAAACTACCGGAAAGTCCGATAACACATATTATGTATAGTCTAGTTGTAGACGCTCAATAGAAATGACATGGTTTCGCCCATTGGGAATGACACTAACGGCATGGGTCTGACCGGTACGCGGTGGGTGGCGCTGGAGCGCTGATCCATCAGGCTCGCGGCAGAGCTGGTGCGTACGAAGTATTCGGACTTGGACCCCGGGCTGAGGCACGAGCGCTTTGGCGACCGGGGCCAGATCGCCGGGAGCGACCACCGATGGTTCGAGGATCGTGGAGATCCATGCACCCTATTGGTTTTTCGTCGACAACGCGACCAGCCGAAGACGTACAGCTGACTTCATCGCGAGTCTCACCGATCCCAGAACCCTCAAGGTGTTCCCTTTTCCAATGACCGCCGCATGGAACTGGTCTTCTCCCACGCTCAGATGGTACTTCTTCAATACGAACGTCGATAGGTTCCCTGACCTTGCGGGGCTCATCAGCGCGTTATCGCTGAGTACTTTGGCGATTTCTCATGCATTGACTCTCGAAGATAACTCTCGACGATGCTCAGGTTAGTATGAATCGAAGAGTCTATGAGACATTCTCGATACTCGACCGTCATGCGCCTGCTTCTTACGCTCGTCGTTTTGGCTGGTCTCATTTATTGGGCTGCCGATACCCACGACCGGATCGAGGTAGGTCTGCATCTGGGCCAACACTCTCGTGATCCATTTAAAATTGACGCGGATACCGGGAAAATCGCGAGCTTAATGCCGGAAGCCAAACTCGCCGGGCTGGTAAAGGACGCAACCATTAAATCGATCAATGGCGTCCCCTTCACGGGCTTTGCACAATGGGCCGCGATCAGCAACCCAGGCAAGCCCGGCGAGTTGGTGTTCGTGGACTTTCAGCGTCCTGACGGGTCAATCGGCAGCTCTCTGATTACCCTTGTTGCCGGTCAGCCTCAGCCCGGCGCCCCCGGAGAGATGTTCCAGCAGGTTGTTCTCTTCGGGCTTTTGCCGCTTGCCTGCATGCTGATCGGCTACTGGGTAGTCTTGACCAAACCTCGTGAGCGGAACGCGTGGCTGCTGCTGGTATTGCTTATCTTCCCCGGGGTCGTCTTTGGTTTAGGAACGGGACTCGCTGCCGGAGGCTGGCTGGTTTTTCGTGCACTCTATTGGTACTCTCTGCAAATTCTCGGCCCCTTGGCGCTCTTGTGCTTTGCCATCTATTTTCCAGAACGCTTGCGCGCCGACGTTGACCGCCCATGGTTGAAGTGGGCGGTTATAGGGCCAGCTCTGTTCTGTGCAGTCGTGGATTTTCGCCAGATCTACGGGCAGTTTTACCTGGCAGGTAATCCGCCGTGGCTAATCCATCTAGTGCACTTGACCGATCGTGTAGAGAATGCAATCGACCTCATGTGCGTGACGTTTTATCTGGCTATTATCTTCCGCAAGATGCAGTCTGCATCAACCGAGGACGCTCGCCGCAGATTGCGTGTGCTTCTGGCAGGAACGTCCGTCGGTCTCGGAGCTCTGCTGATTGCTTTCGTGCTGCTGCCTGACCTCGGTTATTCACCGAGTGCTCACAGCCATATGTGGGTGGCCTACGTTGGAGCAACGCTCTTTATGCTCGCTCCTTTAACGCTTGCCTATGTCGTGCTGGTGCCGCGGGCGATGGATGTGAGCATTCTCGTCCGCCAGGGTACGAAGTATGCTCTGGCCAGGGCAACAGTATGGGGTGTGCAGTTCGTCCTCATCATGGCAGTGTCCTATCGCCTGTTGCTGCCGCTGCTCACTCAAGAGCAGATTCAGCGCGATCAACTCTGGCAAGGAGTTCTTTTTCTCCTTCTGATTGCGGCGATAGGCTTTCTCCTCCGCAAAAAATCAACGAACTGGCTGGACAAAAGGTTCTTCCGCGAAGCCTACGACTCGGAGCGAGTGCTCAAAGAGCTTTCCAATGAGGTTCGAAGGTTTACCGAGAGTGAGCCTCTGCTGCTGACCGTTTCAAGATGCATTGCCGAAACACTCCACGTCAATCAAATTGGTATTTTCCTGCATGGCCGCGCAGGTTTTACTCTGAATCAAATGGTCGGCATCTCGTTAGAAGGCGCAGGCACATTGACGCTGGCGGCAAATTCATCGACCATCCGTAATTTGACCAACTCCAACTCCCCCGCGCAGTTGTACCGCGAAGAGCCCGACGCCTGGTATTTGATGGCGGCACAACCGGAACGCAGAACTCTCGATCAACTCGGAGCCGAGTTGTTCCTTCCTCTATCCGGACGTAACCGGCTTATGGGAGTGATGACACTGGGCCCCAAACAGTCGGAAGCGGCTTACTCGAAGTCCGACCTCCATCTTCTCCAAACACTCGCAGATCAAACCGGCATGGCGCTCGAACTCAGTGAGCTGGCACACTCGCTGGCGAATGAGGCTGCGCTGCGAGAGCGCGCAAACCGTGAGATGGAGATTGCCCGCGAAGTTCAGGAGCGCCTCTTCCCCCAGGAGATGCCCCATCTGGATGGCGTCAGCATTGCCGGGGCCTGTCGCCCCGCGCTGGGTGTTGGTGGGGACTATTATGACGTCTTCACGCTCCAGGATGGCAGGCTTGGGTTGGCCATTGGCGATGTCTCGGGCAAAGGGATTTCGGCGGCTCTGCTCATGGCCAGCCTGCGGGCCTCTCTGCGGGGCGTGACCATTGATAATCCGCGAGAGTTCGCCAAACTGATGGACAAGGTGAACCGGCTTGTCTATGAAGCCTCCGCGAACAACCGCTATGCGACCTTTTTCTTCGGCGCATTCGACCCGACCACCCGAGTTCTTGAATGCGTCAATGCCGGACACAATGCTCCGTTGGTTCTACGGCAAAAATCCGACGGCTCCTTTGAAATTCTGCGCCTCGAAGCCGATGGCCCTGTGGTTGGCCTGCTGCCTTTTGCCGTCTATACCGAGCAAAGCCTGCGCCTCGAACCTGGAGACCTTTTAGTCTCCTATACCGATGGCATCAGTGAAGCCATGACGCACGATGATGAAGAATGGGGTGAGGAACGAATGATGGCGGCGGCGGCCGGGGCATGTGGCCGCACGGCAGACAAAGTGCTGCGGACCATCTTTGACGAGGCGGACAAGTTCACCGCTGGCGCACCGCAGCACGACGACATGACATTGCTCATTCTGAAGATCGATCTCAGCGACAATCGATAATCGGCGAAGCCACTCACGGCTTGAAGGACCGTTTACTCAGTCCGCAAGGCTACTACCGGATCGATGTTGGCGGCGCGGCGCGCTGGCAGATAGCTGGCGAGGAGCCCGCATAGTGCGAGCAGGACTGCGACCGAGATGGCCACGAGGGCGTCGAAGCCGCTCAGCTTGTAAGCGAAGAATGAGGTGAAGAGCTTTCCGGAAGCGAGGGAGACGATGACTCCAAGGGCGCCTCCAATTCCAAGAAGGATGAGAGCGTGGCGCAGGACAAGCCAGAGAATCGCTTCGCGCTGTGCGCCGAGTGCGAGCCGCACGCCGAGTTCGCGGGTGCGCTGGCTGACTGAGTAGGCCAACAGACCGTAGATACCGGCGACGGCGATCAAAAGTCCTGTAAGCGCGAAGAGACTGAGGAGCCGTGCTGCGAGCACCTGATTGCCGAGAGAGTTGTCGACGACCTCCTGCATGGTCTGGACACCCTTTAGCACGGCATCGGGTTGCAGGTCATGGATGGTGCGGCGGAGTTCACGGTCGATAGTGTCTGAGGCCAGCGGAGAGCGAATGGATATGTTCATCATGAAGCTTCCGAGGATCGGGTAGAGCTCATCCTGCGAGAGAAGCTGGTCAAGGTTATAGTCGATCTCGGGCAGTGGTGGCTGGCCAATCGTTTTTTGCGGGCTATCGTCTACAACACCTACGATGGTGGACCATTGGCGGTCGCCGGTATCGTTGTAGCGGACTTTCTGGCCGATCGGGTTCTGGTTAGGCAGGAAGCGGCGCACGAAAGCTTGGTTGACGATTGCAGCAGGAGGTGCCGCCGCAGAATCTGTGGTCGCGAAGAAGCGGCCTTGTAGCAGCCGGATGCCCATGGTCGTAAAGTAGTCGCTGCTCGTAGCCCGCGCCTGAGCATAACCCTGAGCGGAACGCTGTGCCTTGGGGTGATTGGCGAGCTCGACGCTCATATTGAACT
>NZ_DATKQC010000053.1:0-32251 GCF_035532915.1 Edaphobacter sp. | reverse complement strand
CCATAACTGGTCCGAACGAACTAAATAGCCTATCCCCTTTCACCATCTGAGGGACATAGATGACCGGAAGAGCACCGAGCTGGCGTAGGATATCAATGTGAAATTCCATCGCGAACGGGCCGAAGACTTCAGCGTGGCGAGGCAACTCGGACTGCGAAAGCTCCGTAAAGCAGATTCTCATCTGTCTATGACGGATTACTTTTGTTGAACCATCTGATAACGGTATTGACCACTCCACAACTTCAGGGGCCAGAATCAATCCCATCTGGCTAATCGCTACAAGAAGCTCTAACCCTTTTTCGTTGATAACTTCCGGTGTGTCGGACGCTCGTCTCCGGGGAAAGCTGTGGTAGAAGGTTCGTTCAGCTCCTGCTTTAATAACTTCCATTCTCTGTGCTCCGAAAAATTAGACCTATTTCAAAACGACCTCGTTATTGCCCTAAGGGGTTGAGCGCAACTTTACACTCAAGGCATCAAATATCCATCATCAACCCAATGCCTGACCGCAAACGCAAACCCGACCGCCCCACCCCGCGCAAAGACAAGCTCTGCAAGACCTGCCGCCGCCCCATCCAGTGGCAGAAGAAGTACGAGCAGGACTGGGACATCATCAAGTTCTGCAGCGAAGCCTGCAGCGGCTACCACTCCGGCGAAAAAGACGCCGCGCTCGAAGCCGCCATCCTCTCGCTGCTCGCCGAACGCACCGCCGACGGAGACAGGACCAAGACCATCTGCCCCTCCGAAGCGGCCAAGCTGGTCAGCGGCGACGCTCGCGGCAAGGACAAAGCCGCTCGTCGCGACTGGGAGGCGCTCATGGAGCCAGCCCGCGCCGCGGCCCGCCGTCTCGTAGCCGCAGGCAAGATCGAGATCACCCAGCACGGAGCCGCCGTCGATCCCGCCACGGCAAAAGGCCCCATCCGGCTGCGCTATCGCTGATCTCCTTCCGGGCGTAGTCATGCAAGCACGGAAGAAACGCAGATTCCCTTCGGGAATGACAACAAAATAAGACGAGTGGCAACAAAATAGGGCAAAGATGATCTGATGATCCGATAAAAAGATGATCCGATAAAGAGCTATTGCTATAGGAGAATTGCTATAAGTCCATCCGGAACGTCATCCCGATTGAAGCAGCGCAGACGGATTGAGCCACGTCAGCCGGTGGGGTTAGCATTATTGTTCCACGTGGAACAATTAACAGAAATCTGTGATATGATCACGGCTTTTCTCTCACGCTTGTGTTGGCCTCGCGGGGTGCATCTCCCTCTCAGGCGCCTTTTTGCTACTCTCCAAGCCACATCTATACTCTCCCCATGGACGCCGAACGCATCCGCGCCTTCCTCCTCAGCCTCCCGCACGTGGTCGAAACCGCCCAGTTCGGCGGGCTTGTCTTCTGGATCGGCGACAAGGCCATGGGCGGCAAGATGTTCGCCTGGATCAAACTCGAACCGGACAGCACCCGCCAACGCGTCATTTCCTACCCGGCAGGGCCGGAGCGCTACGCGGAGCTGCTCGAAATCGACGGCCTCTTCCCCGCGCCTTACCTGGCCCGCATCCACTGGGTCGCCGCCGAGAGTTGGAAGGTCTTTCGCACCCCTGAGTGGGAGCAGCAATTGCGTGCGGCCTACAACCTGACGCTCGCCAAGCTCTCGCCCAGAACCCGCACCATTCTGACCATGCCCAAGACGAAACAGAGACAGCTCATCGCGGAACGTAGAAAAACCTTGGCCGCTCGACGATCCGCCCTCTAGCGGTATAGTCCCGGCATTTGATGGATTAGGTCGAGAGTAAATCTGTCGGGGTTGTGGGTGTCGTAGAAGAAGCGTTTGACGGTGGCTTCTTTGATGGTTCTCTACACCCCGGAGTTGAACGGAGCCGGAATCATATTGGCAAGGCCCATTGTCGGCTTCATCCCGGGCTCATCCATTCCTTCTCTGCTTCGGAAATGGGATGATGTTGAGCACCAGTTTCAGCGCTCGCGCGTGGATCCTACTTGAGTAGATCCTGGTAATTGCCATGGTGCTCCTTCAAGGGAGAAGGTGGGCCCATAAGTGTGGGCGAACATATCTCCTGCCGCAGTGTGCGACACATCCTTTCAAAGACCGCAACCGTCATGCAGCCGAGCAGTGTGCGCGATGCGCGGATCCAGCCGGGATGATCCAACGAGGACTCCAGATAGAGTTGGTCAAGACTTGCGGTTGAAAAGAGTTGGTCGACGCCCTGGTATGAATCTCGAAAGTCCGCATAAGAACGCAGCATGCAGTTGCGCATCATCCGATGGACGGAGGAAGTATCCTTCGACTGCCAGAAGAGAACCTTTGGTGCTTGCGCGTATCTCCTGTCAAGCCGGGGCGAGACCGCCTCGCGGATAATACTCTTGTTCCAGAATAGATCGGGATGTAGTTCGGCAGGAATTAACGCCAGAAACTCTACCAGGCGATGATCGAGAAACGGGACCCGAGCTTCAACCCCCTGGCTGGAAGAGACGCGATCCTCGTTCCATAGATTGTGCGATTGCAAACACCAGACGCGTCGCAGCATCTCCCGGTGAAACGGTGCGATACGACTGTTGCTGATTGCACCGGGACGCAGGCTAGGTCTTGCGGAGCCTGGAACGCCCGCCTCTCGCATGTCGAGAGAGTGATGATGCTTTGAGAGCGCTTCGACATAGTGTGACCAGTTGGCTCTGGGCGAAGTGTACGAGAGTGAGTAGCCGCCGGCGAACTCGTCCGCACCCTGCCCGAGCAGCATTACTTTCGGCGCCCCTGCCTGGGTCCGCGCGTACCGGTGTAACTCATGTTTGAAGAAATATTCCGGTGCAAATCGCGGTGCATCGATCATGTAGACGAAGTACTCAAGCGAGGCGAGAGAAAACTCGATCTGATCCGCGAACGTTTCATGATTGAACCAGACAGGATGAAAGGGCAGCTTCAAGTCCTGCGTCAACTGCCGTGCTCGATCCAGATCGCCCGTGGCCACGGTCGTACGTTCGCACATGCTGAAGCATTGCAGATCGACTCCTTTGTGGCTCGCGTGCGCGACGATGGCCGAGGAGTCCAGTCCGCCACTGAGAAATGCTCCCACTGGCACGTCGCTCATCAGCTGTAAGCCAATGGCATCATCCAGCAGGGCGGCGTATTGCTCGACGTACGACGACCGAGGCCGGAGTGACTCCTCTGAAGACCTCTCGACAAAGCCAGAAAGCGACCAGTACGGTCTCGATTTGCTCTGCAGAGAAGAGTCGAACTCCAGGACATGCCCGCCTTCCAGCCACCGCACGCCCTCTACAAATGAGGGGATGCGAAGGAAGTCGGGACTCGTATAGGTATCGTCTTCCTCTAGATAGCCCAGGTCCAGTTCACTCCAGTTCATGCGGGTGGGACAGTCCGGATGCATGAGCAAGGCTTTAAGTTCGGAGGCGAAGAGCAAACCGTGAGGAAGCCTCGCATAACAGAGCGGTTTGACGCCCAGCCGGTCTCTTGCGAGCAGAAGCGTTCTCCGTCGCCTATCCCACACCAACATCGCGAATATGCCGTTCAAGCGCTCCGGCGCACCTGTTCCGTACTTCTGGTAGAGAGGAACTGTCACCTCGCAATCCGATCCGCCCGTGAAGCGGTATCGGCTTTCCAATTCGCGGCGGAGATCGTGGTGGTTGTAGATTTCGCCATTGACGGCAGCGACGACCGATCCATCTTCGCTCAGGAACGGTTGTGAGCCGCCCTTGAGATCGATAATGGACAGCCTGCGAAAGACGAAAGACAATACGCCATCATCATAAATCTGCTGCTCGTCTGGGCCACGCTGAGCCAGTTTGACGCCCATTCTGTGCAGTATTTCGCGGCGGTCGACGCCGCTGCGGGATTGCTCCTCGAATTGGATGAAACCAGCAAAGCCACACACGATTCAAAATCCCCCGTCAACTGATGTGCAGCTTGCGTTCCAATGCATCCGCCACAACCTGCGAGAAGGGAACGCCTTGCATTCTCTCCGCACCACGCAGCCCGCCCGGAGAAAAGACGTTGGCTTCAAGGAGTTTGCCACCGGCAATGTCCAGACCCACAAGAAATAGCCCGTCCGCTTCGAGGATGGGTCCCACGATCTGGGCGATGGCGAGCACCTCGTCAGTCAGGATAGCCGGAGCGATCTTTCCGCTCACGCGGAAGTTACTCCGAAGCTCCCCTTCTTTCGGCAGATGCAGGAGCGCGGCCGGCTTGCCGTCCATGCTGAGAATCTTGCCGTCCAGCATAAACAGACGGATCGAACCTAGGTTCGCCTCCGGCACATAATGCTGAACGACGACATAGCCAGACTCGCTCACCGCCTCAAAGATCTGTTCCAGGTTGGGTTCGTAACCATCGCGGAGTAGAAAGACACTCCGACCTGCACCACCATGCAGCGGCTTCATGATGAGATCGCCAATATGCTCACTCCATAGATCGATCACGTCATCCAGATGGCGGGTCACTATTGTCTTTGGCCGGACTGAGGCGGGGAACTTTTGCGAGTAAAGCTTGTCTGCAACGGCGCGGCTCAGGCTGGCCGGCTCGCTGACCACACAAACACCCTCATCCTTCAAAGCTTGCGCGAACTGAAATGGAATGTACTGCGCCCAGGGACGCCCGAGTGCTTCAAAGCTCGGTTCATTGCGCAGCCAGAGCAGGTCGATATCGCTGGCGGAGAGTCGTTCGATCTCGACGGAGGCTCCTTGAATCTCCTGAAGCAGAGCTTCGCTTGTCAGGGGTCCATGCGATCGAACTTGTCTTGCCCGCAGCGTGACTCCACTATCGTCCCATAGCATATCGGCGACGTTGACGAAATAGACGAAATGCCCGCGTTCACGCACCGCGCATGCCACGAGAATGGTCGTGTACAGGGGACTTTCACGTTCCACATCGTTGACGACGATCGCGATTCTCATAGGGGTGTGTATGGGAGCTTCCTCAATAGCATAAGGCAGGCAGTGATGAAAGTACGAACAACGCATCGGAGCTAACGCCTTGGTCTTGAGATAGCACCTACCGCAGCGATGGCCCTGTCCAATTCTTCGAAGGAATTGTAGATAAATGGAGAAAAGCGAAGGTGACTGCGTTTGTAGGGGCCGGAGAGTGCAATCACCTGACGCGCCGCCAGAGCGACCGATGCTTCCTCGGCTGTATGGCCATCAATATCGATACAGACTAACCCCGCAGAAAGCTCTGGTTGGTGTGGCGTGATGACGTGAACGCCTGGTAGAGCAGCGAGGCCGTCCTTCAGATAACGACTCAACTCGGTAAGCCGGTCTTCGATAGTCTCCATGCCGAGTGAAGCCATATACCGGATCGCTGGACCAATTGCCCAGCGATGTTCAAATGCTTTAAAGCCGCCAGGGGTCAAACGTTCCGCTGGATTGTCCGCTCCATGGATCTCCATCCCCATCACGCGAGCCACCGTATTCGAACCATAGGTCGGGATCACGTCCGAGAGTCGCTCCAACTCCGCTCGCCTGCCGCAGATAAACCCTGTGCCTCTCGGCCCGTTCAACCACTTATGGCAGGATGCGGCGGCTAGATCTACACCGAGGTCCCCGATGCGAGCATTGACCGCACCGACGCCATGGGTTGCGTCCAAAATGATCAGTAGGTCCTTCGGGACGCGGCCCTCGCGTTTCCCCTGTTCCAGGTTGCGACAGATCTCTCGCACAGGCAGCTTGACACCCGTGCAGGAATGGACCCACGTAAGGCCGAGCACGCGTGTCCGAGTCGTGATGGCCGCCCGCACGCCTTCGATGAGGCGTTCGGGTGTGTTGGCCTCGCCATTCTCATAGAGCCGCATCGTGCGTATCGCACACCCGGTACGTGCAGCGGCCTTCCGCGCCGCGCTCACCATCGAGTAATGATCGTGTTCCGAGATCAGGATCTCGGAGCCTGGCTCAAGGGACAAGCCCCCATACAGCAAGGTCAATCCCTCGGTGGCGCTCGATGTAATCGCGACCTCGTCCAGTCCGACTCCCAGGAACGCGGAAAGGGCCGAGGTGGACTCCTGGACCAATCGAGACTGATTCCGCATTAGGCTGCGACCGGCACAAAGATCAAGATCTTCGCGGAACTCTGCGATCGCATCGCGCACGGACTGCGGGGGCGTGGAGATCCAGAAACCGGCCAGGTACACCTCCGCTGGATGCATCGGGAAGTCGCGGCGAACGGCATCCCAGCGAGACTCGTTCTTCATGGATATCCTCGTGACCATTGTTGTGGAAACAAGAGTCTACCGGTCTTCATCGAAACGCACGAAAAGATTGCAACGTACGTCAACTTTGATGTCGGGATAGTAGCGTCGATGCAGATGGCGCCAGGCAAGCTGGTCGTCGAAGCCAAACGGTGAGATGCACCAGGGAGATTCCAGATGCGCGTGGTCCAGGATCTCCTTCAAACACTCGTGCACGTAGGCTCGTCGTCCTACATAACCACCTGCATTGAGGTGTCGGTGATACAGATCGTGCTCCATCGCCACGGAGTTTTCGAAGTCCCAGCACTCCTGTGAAGGGGGCTGGTTGCCGCGGGTATTGCAGAACAGCACCTTGCACTTCGCCTCATGGAAACGCTTGAGAATCAGGTTTGGATCCGACACAATAAGTACATCGTCACCGTCCAGACATACGATGTAGTCCGTGTTGCAGGCACCCGACTCCAGATAGTCGTAGACGAGCGAAATCTTTGATAGCCAATTCCAGGCTTTGAGTTCCCTGCCGAGAACGACAAACTCCTTCAGACCGAGATGACGAAGGCACCGCTCCAGCAGTTCTTCTTCGGGGCGCGTGTTGTAGGTGATGATCGTAAGATTTGCGGGATCAGTGAATCTTCCGCAGAGTGTTTTGTCCTTGAAGAAATTGCGGCACGCCTTTGCCCAATGCCTCCTGAACGGATTGGGGTGGAGACGCTGAGGACCGGGACAATGCAGGATAAATCCGTCGTAACCAAGGCCGTACATTTTCTGGCATGATGTCCGTCCGTCTTGGAATGGAAGGCGGCCCAATCTCCTTGATCCACGCAACGCAAGCTTGTAGGTGTAATGGGCATACATCCTGGCATAGTTTGAGAGTGTCAGAACGCGCTTTCCCATAGACGGTACGATACCTCGAAGCGGGATAGATTTCCATCGCCGAAACTGAAATCTAACTTGACCGTGGCATAGGCAACATCACGAGAGAGGCTCTTTTAATTTCTGGTCTTGGTGTACAACTGTTCACTATGACAGCGTTTTGTAACAGCGGGGATTTCACCTTGGGTGTCGAACTGGAGGTTCACTTGGTGGATTCCGTCTCGATGGCTTTGGTGAGCGAGGCCGGAAGGATCGTCGACGAGCTGCCCGATTCGCTTCGCAATCACATTCGCTGCGAGTTCAAACAATGTCAGCTTGAGATCAGCAGTGGAGTGTGCGATTCCGCGCTCGAGGCACTCCGGGATCTCTCGGTGAAGTGTGAAGCGGTGGCGCAGATCGCCAGAACGCGTGGATGCGCGCTCTGCTGGTCTGGAACGCATCCGTTTTCGCACTCTGAAGAACAGCAGATGACTCCTTCGCCTCGCTATCAGCGCCTCTCCGAGTTACTTGGGCACGATGGGCGGCAACTTGTCGTCTGCGGCCTGCATGTACATGTGGGCGTGGACTCGGCAGAACACGCCATCGAGGTCATCCGCAAACTCACGAGCTTTCTACCGCTCTTTCTTGCGCTGAGCTGTAACAGTCCCTTCATTAATGGCGTTGACACAAACATGCTGTCCTATCGGTCACGTTTAATGGAAGCTTTCCCTACCTACGGCCTACCGCCTGCATTGTCTGACTGGAAGGGATACGAGAAATACGTCGCGCAGCTTCAGGAGCTGGGGTTTATCGACTCGCCGCGCGACCTCTGGTGGATAGTGCGTCCGAACGCGAAGTATGGAACAGTAGAGGTGCGAGTTTGCGATACACCCGGGCGCCTGGAAGACGCCGTCGCGATCTCTGCGCTGATCAAGGTTGTGGTGCGAGGGATTGTAGAGGGGCGGCTGGATGGCAGCATCCAATGTTCCCTTCAGGCAAACATCCTGCAACAGAATCTCTGGCATGTGCGACGTTTTGGGCTTGGAGCGCAGTTATTCGACTTCACCAGCGGCAAAAGCATACGAGCGGGCACTGCGGTCGAGCGCCTGCTCACGCATGTGAGCGCCTGGGCAAGCGGCGATGATGTCGCCCCATTCCTTGCTCGGCTCGGTATGTTGGCAACCCAGCCCACCTGGGCAGAGCGCCAGATTCAAAAACTCGCCGAGACTGCGGACCGGCGCGCCGTCGTAAGGATGCTGACTTCCTGAACGCTCAGTCTCACTGAGGGTAATGTAACCTGCCGAAGCTGTACGTGAATTCTCAGGTTGTCACTTATGATTGAAGTTATAATTTTGGGCACGGACTAACATGAGCATTTCTGAACTTAGAGACAAACTCGATTTGGTTGATGCGGATCTCATCCAGCTTCTTGGGCAAAGACTGAAGTTATGCCTGCAAATAGCAGACGAGAAACTAAGGAACGGACTCCCCATGATGCAACCTCATCGTGTCGAGTTTGTAAGGCAGCGTTGCGCCACCCTTGGGCAGCAGGCGGGACTGGATACAGCATTCGTGAAGAAGCTCTACGCGATGATTATCGAGGAAGCATGCAGGTGTGAGGATGAGCACATGCATGCCAACGCACTTGCATCCGAGCAGTCACCTTCTACTTAGATCCTGACCAGTGTGATTGTCGCAGTTGCCTCGTTCACACATGGTCAGCAAGCATCGACATTTATCTTTCTCGCGAGGAGTGGCGCCATGGCTGAGCAAGACTACACTGCGTACTCGACGGAAGACCACAAAACTTGGTCCATTCTTTACGAACGGCAGATGGTGCGCCTTAACGGCCGTGTCCATCCTGAATATCTCCGTGGACTGCGTGCCATTGGAATCACGGCCGACGGCGTGCCGCAGTTCCGCAGTCTCAACGAGAATCTCAGCGCCTTGACCGGATGGCAGGTATCTGCTGTTGATGGCCAGCTCTCGACCGAGGACTTCTACGCCATGATCGAGCACCAATCGCTTCCGTCAACAACGGAGATCCGTTCGCGCGAGGAACTGGATCACAGCAAGCGTCCGGATATCTTTCACGACGTCTTTGGGCACATCCCGTTACTGGCCAACGATCCTTACCGGACATTCCAATGCGAGCTTGCCAGGCTCGGCATGCAACATCTCGATGATGTAGAGACGATGGTCAGGCTCGGGCGAGCCTACAAGTGGTTGATCGAGTATGGACTCATTGAAACGCCGGAAGGCACGCGTGTGTTCGGAGCGGGGCTCATCTCCTCTTCCAAGGAACTCGATCACGTTTTCAGCGATCGCATCGTGAAGATACCCTTCACCCCTGCGGCAGTGATGGAAACCCCTCATGTTCCGGCTTCGTTACAAGAGCATTACTTCGTAATCCAATCATTTGGCGAATTGGTGGACAGCATTCCCACCTTCAGAGAGATGACTGCCTGAGAAGTGCCGCACCGACGTTGCCTTCCACATTGCTTCCTTGCATAGCCCTGCAAACCGCGGCTTCTCTCTTTCAAACGCATTCGGAGCGGCTCTGGTCCAGAGTGAACTCCTGCCCACCCGCTATCGCGATGGCTTTCATCAGCGGGACCGTCTTCAACACCATCTCGTCGAACTCCTCCTCACGGTTAGACAGGATGGTGATTGCACCGCCAGCGCCAATCGTAGTGTGCTCCGGCGTGATGACTGCGGTCCGAATAACGATGTTCAGGTCTGCGGCTCCGTCGACTGACAGATATCCGATCGATCCCGAGTAGATGCCACGCGGCGCGTTTTCCAGCCGATCGATGATTTCCATTGCCCGGAACTTCGGTGCACCGGTCATCGACCCACCTGGGAAGCAGGCCGCGATGCAGTCGACCGCCGTTAGCTCAGGGCGAAGGTGCCCTTGAATTGTACTCACGAGCTGGTGAACCGTCGCCAGTGTTTGTACATACATGAGGTTTGGCACGCTAACCGAGCCAGGGCGCGAGACGCGGCTGAGGTCATTGCGAATCAAATCCACAATCATGAGGTTCTCTGCTCGATTCTTGACGCTGGTCGCAAGCTGTTCCAGCGCTTGTCGGTCCTCGTCCGCATCCGTCATGCGTGCCGCGGTTCCTTTGATTGGTTTCGAAGAGATCCAGCCGTGTCGATCCACGCGGAGAAACTGCTCCGGCGAGGAGCATGCCACGGAGAAATGGCGATGACGAAGGAAGGCGGAGTAGGGCGCCGGGTTCACACGCCGCAAGGTGCGGTAAAAGTCGAATGGCTCCGCAATCGACGCTGCTTCAAGGCGGTTGGTCAGACATATTTCGTAGCTCTCGCCGGCGCGGATCTCCGAAATACAGGATTGAATATCGGCCATGTGAGCGCAATGCCCGCGAGCCAGTCGAAACGAATTAGGCACCTCGATCGTTTCCGGAGATAACAGGGGATCGAGATGGGCAAGCGCGCGCTCCGTCTGTTCAAACCACTTCGAGGCCTCGGGATGCATATCCAGTGCAAACAGGTGAATGACGCGATCCTGATGATCGAAAGCGATAACCGCTGAAGCAAAAAGCAGCACCGCATCTGGCAACTCGGAGCGATGCGCTGCCGATGCGCCGAACTCTGCCTTGAGCTCGTATCCGAAGTAGCCCGCAAAACCGCACTGGAAACCGCAATCGACCTCGGCCGGGGAAGCAGAGTGTGCGGCGATCGTTTCGTTCAAATACTCGGTCAGCAACCGCGAGCACTCGGTTCGCTGTCCGTCATGGTGGACGACGAGTCTCTGGCCTGCCGTTCTGTATTCCACGAAGAAACTCCCGGCCGTCGAGGAACCTGCGATGAAGCTATAACGGGAGATACCTGGCTCCGCACGACTGCTATCCAGCCAAATGGAAAAGTCATCCTGAGCGTACAGCGACGCGTAGGCGGTCTCCGGTGCGACGAAAAAGTCCAGCTGCCGATGAAGTACTTTACGCTTCGGAGTTGCGCTCTTCCGCGTCGTGTCAGTTCTAGATTCGCTCGCTTTTCGAGGATGAAATCCGCACGCAAGATTCAGAAAGTTGCCCAGGATGCGCGTACCGTAATCCGTGCAGATCGACTCAGGATGGAACTGAACGCCCCAGAACGGTGCGTCACGGCGACGGAGGGCCATTGGGATGTTGTCGCTCGTCCACGCAATCACTTCGATCGAAGTCGGAAGCGGCTCACCAATGACCAGGGAGTGATACCGGACCGCATTGAAACCCTGGGGGATATCGTCAAACAGGGCGGAGCCGTCGTGAAATATCTTGCTGGTTCGTCCATGAACTGGTTCGCTCGCCCGCACGACGGAGCCGCCGGAATGTTCCACGATGCCTTGGTGGCCGAGACAGATGCCGAGGATGGGAACCCGCAGTTCGCGTACGACTTCCGCACACACACCGAAGTCGCGCTGATGACCGGGATGCCCCGGACCGGGAGAAAGAATGATAGCCTCTGGGGCTAAGTGGACAATCTCGGCGAGCGTTATCTTGTCGTTGTGCCGGACGACGGGCGACTCCCCGGTAAGTTGAGCCAGCATGTCCACCAGATTGAACGTGAACGAGTCATAGTTATCAAGGATCAGAATCCGCATGCCAATGAATCTCCAAGGATAGGCTTCGCCATGGCGACATCTTTCAATCTTGTTTTAACTATGTCGCCCTCTCCTTGTGGAGAGTTGCCTTACTTACCCAGGAAAAATGATCAGGTGAACTTCCCTAAATATAACCGTATTCTTCTAGCCATCTCGCGGCGATCTCTTCGAAGCGCCTTCTTTCTTCCCCACTCAAATCCTTTATATACCGGCCGACCGCCTCGCTATTGACCGGCCGCCGTACTGCCTCGGCACTCGGGTGGCGGAACGGATGCTTGAGCAAGGTATGATCCTGCGTCTGGTGCTGGAGAACACCCTCGTCCCAGGGCACATTCAAAAATGTGAGCAGACGCTGCATCGTCGCTACGGGAGAACTGACCAGATCTTCATATCGCACATCGAGGATTTGCTCACGCGACGATGAGCTGTGGATTGCCTCCATCAGGCCAGCCCAGCCATGGGCCGCCTCTTCAATTGTTGTATAGCCCCAGCCGCGATTCCCACGCAGTTGCGAAGCGGCAACGTCGCGTCCATCGCGCACCATGTGGATAAATTTCGCGGTCGACCAGATCTCCGAGAAACGATGAGCTTCACCTAAGCGGCTCTGAATTTTGATCGCCCAGACAGTCTTGCCCGTGGCTCGCAATCTTGCATCTCCGATAGCATCGAGCAGCGTACAGCGATCTCGAAAGTTGACCAGATTGCCATGTGTTTGACCCATGCATTCGCGCACAAGCTCCTGGAGACATTCATACGTCACGCCGTAACGCAGGCACTGCTTGGCAAACTGGACGGGGAGATGGAATGCTGGGTTGGCTGTGGCGACTCCATCACCATGGACGCGGGGGTCGTTTTTTATCAGTAAGTCGCAACAAGCGATCACGGAAGAGCCCAGGTCGGTCGGTTCTGTGAAATCAATCTCCGGGCCCGCAGCGATATCTCGATGGGAGTCGAACATAAGGCTTAGCAGCGTTGTACCTGAGCGGTCGTCACCGCCAATGAAAAACTGGGTTTTAGCACTCATCCGCAATCTCGGCAGCTGATTGAGGGAAGCGCTTTGACTGTTTGGCCGCAGCGCCTATACAACAACGAAACATTCATCGTGTCGCTTCACTGGCTTTGTGCAAGCTCGCAGCCGATTCCATCGCGAGACGTTCCTTTGCTCCGCCGAGAGAACTGGCAGCCCGTTGCAGCATCTTGGCAAAATCGTCGATTGTGCCCAGCCTGGCCGTGCGATCTACTTCGGCAAGCGCCTCGGCCAGGAGGGCACGCGCCTCGGAAGCCTTCGGATGGTCGCTCTGGATGTGGAAATAAACTCCAGGTTCCTTTGTCGCGATGCGAGCTAACAGGGTCAGCATCGCCCGCGCGGGAGGCGTCAGCAGGGCAGATTGGGCATCGTAGTTCAACTTGGACGCTGCAAGTCCCAAGGCAAGCAGTGCCGCGTGGACGACGACTTGGGTGAACGCTGTCTGCCGGTCGTGCTCCTCCGCTGACATGCGCATGGGCAGCACTTCCCACGTACGAAGCATTTGCAAAAATGCGCTGCTGCGAACCCCGCTCTGCACCTCGACAACGCCCACCTGTTGCGCACTCCAACCTAAATCCGGCGCAAACATCGGGTTGATGCTGACGACCTCAATATCTTGGCGCATCATTTTGTAACATTTCATCACGGGCGACTTAACCGACATAAGATCGACGACCAGCGCTCCCGATGGAAGTAATGGAACCGCATGCTCCAAGGCGCGAAAGGCAGCCTCCTCCGGCACGCAGAGCAGGAGCAGTGAACACTGCTGCAGCAAATCGCTCAAAGAAGATGAAGGCGCGCCGATGTCTGCGACATGGCTCCCTTCGTGTCCAGCGACAAGGTCCACTCCCTCAACACGTAATCCTTCGGCTTGTAAATCCCGCATGAAGAGCCGTCCGAAACCGCCTGCGCTACCAGCAACGATCGCAGGCGATAGAGTGAGAAGGTTTCTAGCGTCTTCATTGGTTTTAGTCGGGGCCATGATCGTCCAGGTAGTGCGAACTCCTAAGGTAAGTGTGCGAGGCAATCCAGATCGGACAACGGATTCAGCATACAATACCCTGTAGCATCCCCTGGGCAACGCACCAGTTGTTAACTTAAAAAAAGCTGAAACGACAAAGCAGACTTGTCATTCGACAGGCAAGCCGATTGGCTTCAATGTCGGTTCAGCAAACCGAGAACCGTGGAGATCGTATGGGAAAGGTCATCTGGTTTATGGGATTGAGTGCGGCTGGGAAATCGACCCTGTGCCGCGCCTTGGCTGAGGCATTGCGGGAACGCGGATGTCGCGTGCAAATTCTTGACGGCGATGAACTGCGAAATGGCCTATGCTCCGGATTGAGTTTCACCGAGGCGGATCGAACGGAAAACGTGCGCCGCGTCGCGCATGTGGCTCGCCTTCTAGCAGATCATGGAATTTTCGTTTTGGTCGCGGTCATCTCCCCCTTTCAACAGGTCCGTGACATGGTTCGCACTCTAGTGCCTGAGATGATCGAGGTGTTTGTGGACACACCGCTTGTCGTTTGCGAACAGCGCGACCCCAAGGGACTCTATCGGCGTGCCCGGGCGGGTATGATCGCGAACTTTACCGGGATTGATTCACCCTTTGAACCACCCTCCGCTCCAGACATCGTATGCCGTACCGATCAAGAGAGTATCGAGGAGTGCTTATCGAGTCTCTTACTGTACTTATTCGGTGAATCGGCAGTCGCGTTCGTAGAAGCGCGTGACCGACGTCCTACCATCGCGGTCGATTTCGACGGAGTGATCGCGGAATACGAGGGGTGGCAGGGCGAACAAGTGCTTGGAACGCCAAGGCCGGACGTGATTGCCGCACTGCATCAGCTCGATGCAGAGGGTTGGAAGGTTGTGGTGCATACCACGCGTGGAGCGGAAGACATTCAAGACTACCTGGTCGAGGCGGGCGTACCGTTTGCGGAGATCAATATGAACTCGGACTACCTCAGCCAGGGCACCAAACCAGTCGCCACGGTGTATTGGGACGACAGGGCCGTAACCTACACAGGAAATGCTCACCGGGACCTCGCGAAAATTCGGGCATTCCGTACATGGAACGAACGTACCTGAGCGGGAATATGCCGCGATACGCGTTCACCCAAGCTTTGTGCTTAGCTGTAAAAGGATTGCATGCGCGCTCAAAGGGAGTCCTCTCCCGCATAGGCCGCCGGTTCTGGTCCAGGGTAGACTGACGCGGGCGAGCGCGTCGCGTGATTCCGGACGAGAAAAACACGCAGTGGCACGATGGCAATTAAGACTGCATTGCGCCACTTTGCAACCTCCGTCATGAACGGAACACCATGGCATTGCCCTCTCCGGTTCCGAAAGACAGTATCATGAAGCCGGTTCTTGAGTGGTCGCTCCGTGGTGTGCAACCAAAGACATAGGGGATGAATGCGTTTATGAAGAAGCGTTTGCTGTACGCCATGGTGTTGCTTGTTGTCCCATCCTCCGCGTGGGCCGCATCCGTCTTGACAACGCGGCTTGACGATTCCAGGGCGGTCTACCTCACCGCACAAGACTTCGGAGCACATGGCGATGGGAAAGCCGACGACAGTGCATCCATTCAGGCTGCAATTGATAAAGCAGAGAACCACGCCGAGGGAGGCATTGTCTTCGTACCCGCAGGCCGCTACCGGCTGACGCGAACCATCTACGTTTGGCCTGGCGTGCGCCTCTTCGGCTATGGTGCAACCCGTCCCATCTTCGTCCTGGCAGACAACACGCCCGGCTTCCAAAAGGGCGTAGGCGACATGGTGATCTTCACTGGGGCGCGTCCCGGCGATTCCTCCAGAATAGGTCGCGTTCCCTTTCCGCCTCCGGGAAGCGTACCGCCAAACAACACCATCGCCGACGCCAACTCGGGCACCTTCTATTCGGCAATGAGCAACATCGACTTCGAGATCGGCGAAGGCAATCCGGCGGCGATCGCCATCCGCTTCCACGTCGCCCAGCACGCTTATCTCAGCCACATGGATTTTCATATCGGCTCCGGCCTCGCCGCACTCACCGAGATCGGCAATGAGGCCGAGGACCTGCATTTCTTCGGCGGGCGCTACGGTATCCTCACCGATAAAACCTCGCCCGCCTGGCAATTCACGCTCATCGATTCAGTCTTCGAAGGCCAGCGCGAGTCGGCAATTCGTGAACATGAGGCCGGGCTCACCCTCATTCGCGATACGTTCCGCAATACGCCGACCGCGATCGACATCGACCCCCATTATTCCGACGAGTTATGGGTCAAAGACTGCCGCTTCGAGAATGTCTCCCGCGCCGCAGTCGTCATCAGCAACGAGAAGAGTCCGCTCACCGAGGTCGGCTTCGAGAATGCCGTACTCAAAGCTGTGCCGACCTTTGCGCTCTTCCGCGAAAGTGGAAAAAGGATTGCAGGGAAAGGCTCGATCTACCGGGTCGGCAATTTCAACTTCGGGCTCATCGTACCCGGCGAGGGAATGACCGGCAAAATCGGGATGCTCTATGAGGCAACCCAATTGAACGCTCTGCCCGCGCCCCTTCCACCGGCTATCCGGGCGCTGCCGCCAACAGAAAGTTGGATCAATGTCCACACCCTTGGCGTCAGGGGAGATGGAACGACCGACGATACCGCCGCCATCCAGAAGGCCATCGAGACGCATCGCGTGCTCTATTTTCCGAGCGGCCATTACGTCGTCAGCGATACGCTCGCGATGAAACCGGACACCGTTCTAATAGGCCTCCATCCGACGCAGACGCAGTTCGACCTTCTCGATTCAACACCTGGCTATCAGGGGGTCGGTACTCCTAAAGCGGTGATCTCTGCACCATCCGGCGGGTCGAATATCGTCAGCGGCTTCGGAGTCTTCACCGGCGGCATCAATCCACGCGCAGTCGCGATGTTATGGATGGCCGGAGAAGATTCACTGATCGATGATGTGCGCTTTCTCGGCGGCCATGGCAGCGGCACCAACCCTTACAACAACGACCACACTGCCGACTCCGATCTGCATAAACGCTGGGATGGGCAATATCCGAGCCTGTGGGTGACTCATGGTGGTGGAGGAACTTTCGCCGACATCTGGACTCCCAACACCTTCGCGCAGGCTGGCTTCTATGTCTCCAACACCACAACGCCCGGACATGTCTACGAACTCTCCAATGAACACCACCTCCGCAACGAGATCAAGTTCGATCATGTCGAGAACTGGGACATCAACGCACCACAGACCGAAGAAGAAGCTGGCGAGAGCCCTGAATCTCTGTCGCTCGAATTCGACTGGTCGAAGAACATCACCATCGCCAACTATCACGGCTATCGTGTAACCCGTTCACGTGCACCTTTCCCCGCCGCGGTCCGCCTCTATCACTCCGAGGGCATTCATTTCCGCAATCTGCACGTCAACGCCGAGAGCGGATATGCTACCTGCGATCAGAACGGATGCGGCACTTTTCTGCGCGTCAGCAAATTTCCCTACGACAACGCAATCCAGGATATGACCCATCATCTCGAGGTGCGCGAGCGCGAATTCGCGGTCCTCGACATTCCTGCGAACCCACCCACGCCGCCTCAGCCGGATGCGTCTGCCGTACTCGCGCCCGAGGCGAAGGTCGAAAAGCTGGAAGACGGCTTCTTCTCTATCTCGGGCGCGGCTGTGGATGCCTCGGGCAAGCTCTATTTTGTCGATCACCATCAGCAGCGCATCTTTGGCTGGGCCCCAAGCGAAGGTCTCACCATCGAACGTGACAATCCGCTCGACCCCGTCAACCTGGCCTTCGACAAGGCGGGCGATCTGCTCGTAGTCTCTTCGAGCGGCCCGGAAGGAACTGTCTATTCCTTCCGCCCCGGATCGCCAAAAGGCGAGATCACCGTGCTATCGCCGCAAGCGACTCAACCGCATCCCGGTGCAGCCGCTCTCTTGCCTTTCAATTATTGGAACAACGGCGAATTCAAAGACCAGTTCGACTTCAACACCTTCACTTTCACAACGCTGACGGAGATGTTCACCCGCGATGTCTCCACTCCCAAGGTGAAGGAGTATATTTCACCCGATGGCAGCCTCTTCCTGCCCGCAGGCAGAGTCTTTCAGCAAGGACCGGCCGACTACAGCGGCTGGCGCTTTTCCGACAATCTGGACACCTATGGTTTCATCAGCGCCCTTCCCGGTAAGCGGATCTATATCACCAGTGAATCGGAAGACCGAACCTACAGCGCCCTGGTCGGGACCGACGGCGCGCTGAACGATATCAAACCGTTCGCAGAGCGCGGAGGTGAGAGCGTTGCAGTCGACAGCAAAGGAAATGTCTTCGTGGCCAACGGCCAGATCTTCGTTTACGATCCATCCGGCAAGCAGATTGCCCAGATCGACGTACCTGAGCGCCCGATCGATATCCTCTTCGGCGGCGGCGATCGTCGGACCCTCTTCATCCTCACCCACCATGCGCTCTTCGCTGTAAAAGTGCGAAATTGAGATGAACGTACACGTTCAGGAACAAACTTCTTCAGCCTGTCTGTCAGGATCGCTTACACCAGGACAGCTCATCCAGAGTGCGAATAGAAAGCCAGTGGACGATTTGCCCGTGAGCGAAAAAAGCTGAAGTGATAGGCTTTCCTTATGAGCGGCCCAACACTGCAGCAACGACTCGAAATTCTTCTCGACCACCTTGCCGAGGCCGAGCGCGAATACGCTGCCGGAGTTCCCTATCCGGATCATGCAGGCGGCAACTGGCCCGACAAGATTGCCGGAATTAAGCAGCGCATCGCCACCCTCCGCGAGATCATCGCCAACGAATAATCGCTTGAAAAGTCGCACGCCGCATTACGGCACGGCTACATCGACCTTCTAAGCCTTTGCAACCTCAGCCTGCCGTTGCAGCACCTGCAGCAGCGCGGTCTCCTCGTTCCGCAACGTCTCCAATTCGTCTATCTCGTCTTCTTGCTGGGCCTTCTCGACATACTGAAACAAATCGTAGCCCGGAAGGTCCTCGCAACGTTGTACGATTTTCGCGATTCGGCGGTCGGTGATGTCGACGCTTTGCTTAACTCCGCTCTTGCCCCGAAACCTGAAGGTGACAGTGGATCCATCGATCTCGACATGCTTGTTGCGCATGGTCGTCAGCCCGTATGACTCTGCTTTCTTCGAGGCAAGATCTCGACGCCTCCATCTGCATCGGAAATCTTTGGATGCACTCAAAGCCTGGCCTTCGATCCGGCACGACCAAAATCTTCTCAGGCGGCTTTTCGTTCTCTATCGCCGTCCAACCAAGAACATCCCTATGCAGGCGCCTTGCCATGCGATCGGATGAGGAGCTTTAAACCAGATGGCTAAAGAGTGGATTGCAAACCTCGCCCAGGACATTAAGCAGAAGAACCACGATGCTGCGGAAGATTACGGCAGGCAGCAGCACAAGACGGGCATCATCGCCAACCTCGGGATGCCCTTCTTTACCACCCTCGTCTCCTGCCTCGAAGAGGACGTTGCTGAAATCAGGCGGGAACTGCAGGGCGATCTGACCTCCGCAGACACCACCTTCCAGATCGTTAACATCAACGCCGCTAAGCTCACCCGCGACCGCTTCCCCTGGTTCGACGCGCACCTTATCCATCACGACAACAACATTGTTCTCGAGTACGCCAAAGACCGCGGCATCGCCGGAGATCTCAACCTCGACCGCAAAATGGTCCACTTCACCTTCGAGGTCGCCGCAGACGACGCCTTCTCCGTACAGCAGTCCTTCAGCGAGACGCCGCGCAGCTTCCAATCTCCCGAAGAGCTGTCACGTTACATCGTCGAACTACTCTTCCAACCCTAGAAAAAGGTCTGCACGACGTCGACGACGTCGTATTCGCCATTCAGCACCGGCAGAGCACGCCACTTGTCGAAGGTCAGGCACGGGTGCGAGATGTCGAACCCGAGCATATCGCCCACGCGAAGATCGTCCCCTTCAGCAATCTGAAGATAGGCATGCTGGTCCATCATCTTCGTAAGCTGCCACCTTGACGGGACCGCGACGGGTCCGGCAGTTCCCGGCCGATAACGCACAACCGGCGTGGGCAGACCGGCATCGAACGCGGCATCGCGTTTTCCAAGCGCCACAATCGCTCGCTCTTTTTCCGGAACGGACTGGACATAGGCCCAAAGCTGCAGCGCCGGTTGAAGGCTCGAGTGCATCTCCCTGGCAATAGGATTGCGCTTCAGAATCTCCTGCTGCGCCTCGCGATATATGCCGACATCGTGGGTCAGATAGCATCCGGGCCGCAGCACCACATCGACGGAATCTCCCAGCGCTGCCTTTGAAAAGACATCGGCGACCACGTCGTACCAGGCAGAGCCCGCGCCCGTAAGCAAAATGCGCTGACCTCGAAATTGCTTTTCCAGCATAAGTTTGCGCGTGATGTCGACAGCGCGCTGCAGAAATTCACGGATGGATGCCTCATCTTTCAGCACCCCTTCATAGACCTCTACTCCGCAAAGCACCAGTTGCTCACGCCAGGTATTAAGAGCACTCAAGACCGTTTGCAATTGCCCCGCATCACGAACGCCCGTACGTCCGCCTTCCACACCCAGCTCAATCAGAACCTGCAGCCGTTGTCCTTTTTCGCGATAGAACTTGCCGAGCTGCTCCACCTGTTCCGCCGAATCAACAAGGCAATAAAAATCGAACCCCTCGTCTTCGAGCAGCCTCGATAGGATCTCCATATTCTGTTTGCCCACCAGTTGATTCGCCATCAGGATGCGCCGCACACCGTGCTGATAGGCCACCGAAACCTGGTGCGCGGTAGCCAACGTGATCCCCCACGCGCCGCCCTTCAGTTGCAAATCAAACAACTTCGGAGCCATGGTCGTCTTTCCGTGCGGCGCCAGCTTTACGCCATAGGCCGTGATGAATTGCTGCATCCAATTCAGGTTATGCAGCAGCTTCTGCTGATACAGCACGGCCGTCGGCAGGCTCAGGTCCTCTCGCAGCAGATTCCATCCCCGCTGCGCAATCTCCTGCGGCTCCAGCGGATACTCAAAGGAGCCCAGACCTTTATTTAGGGGGGCAATTCGCGAATCGGGCACAGAAATCTCAGCCGCAACTTTTCTCTCTGTCATCAAGCAAACCTCAAGGAGATCATAGGATAGCAACGGTTGCGATCAAGGTATTCTGACGCGCTGCCGAATGTTTCCTGTAGAAAGATAGTATGCCTCTCTGCGACACGCTTATCTGCAACGCGCACATCATGGACGGCAGCGGCGGCGACCCCTCGGTCGGCGACGTAGCCATCGACGGTGGACATATCTGTGCCGTCGGGCAAATCCCGGACTACAACGCTCGACAGCTCATAGACGGCAGCGGTCACGTTCTCGCTCCGGGCTTCATCGACGTTCATACCCACGATGATACAAACGTGATCCGCACTCCGGAGATGCTGCCCAAGCTATCTCAGGGGGTCACAACCGTGGTCGTCGGCAACTGCGGTATCAGCGCTGCGCCCGTGCAACTCGCTGGCGCTCCGCCTGACCCGATGAACCTGCTCGGCAGCGCAGAAGTATTTTGTTATCCAACATTCCGCTCGTACGTTGCGGCAATCGAACAAGCGCAGCCCGCGGTAAATGTAGCCGCACTGGTTGGTCATACTGCCCTGCGCAACAATCACATGGATCGCCTCGATCGCGCCGCAACCCCAGCGGAGATCGAGCAGATGCAGGCGCAGTTGAGCGAAGCTCTGCACGCCGGAGCGTTGGGACTCAGCTCCGGTCTGGCCTATCTCTCCGCCAACGCGGCGCCCACCGAAGAGGTCGTGTCGTTGACAAAGCTGCTTGCGGCAGCCGGTGCGATTTACACCACGCACATGCGCACCGAGACCGAAGGAATTCTCGATGCGATGAACGAAGCCTTCCATATCGGTCGCCAAAGCAACGTGCCGGTTGTCATCTCCCATCTGAAGTGCGCAGGCATCGCCAACTGGGGGCGCAGCGGAGAAGTCCTGCATGCGCTGGACGTGGCCCGTGCCGCTCAGCCCGTAGGCTGCGATTGCTACCCCTACGCCGCCGGCTCCAGCACACTCGATCTGCGCCAGGTCGACGAGCGCGTCGAGATCATGATCACGTGGTGCGAACCGCATCCGGAGATGGCAGGCAAGACGCTCGCGCAGATCGCCGCAAGCTGGAACGTCGAACAGATAGAGGCCGCGCGCCGCCTGCAGCCAGCAGGAGCCATCTATCACAGCATCTCGGAGGAAGACATGCGGCGCATCCTCACCCACCCCGCAACCATGATCGGCTCCGATGGCCTGCCCAATGATCCCCTGCCCCATCCGCGACTCTGGGGAACCTTCCCTCGCGTGCTGGGCCGTTACAGCCGCGAGCTGAAGCTGTTCCCCATGGCGACAGCCATTCATAAAATGACGGGCATGCCGGCCGCGCGATTTGGGCTGGCTGATCGCGGATTGATCAAGCAAGGCTACTGCGCTGATCTCGTGCTCTTCAACCCGGAGACAGTACGAGACACCGCAACATTTATCAGCCCCATCAGTCCGGCGGAAGGGATCACCGCCGTCTGGGTCAATGGTGTGTTGTCATATCGAGAGGGCACTTCGACTGGTCAACGAGGCGGAAGATTTCTGCCACGCCAGTCATCACAGATCTAAGCATCAACTTCATTAGCAGAAGCAAAGGAGCAGACAATGAGCATCAAGCGGTATGGCGTAGAAGGCGGCAAAGGAACCGGTGGTCAACATCTGCCATTTTCCCGTGCAGTCGAGGCGAACGGTTGGCTATACGTCTCCGGCCAGGTTCCCATGGTCAACGGGGAAGTCGTCGTCGGAAACATCATCGTCCAGTCGCATCAGGCGATTCGCAATATTTTGGCAATATTGCAGGAGGCGGGCTACGGGCCGGAGCACATCGTCCGCTGCGGCGTGTGGCTCGACGACGCTCGTGACTTCCAATCTTTCAACGGAGTCTTCCGGGAATACTTCGGCGAAAATCCGCCAGCGCGTGCCTGTGTCGTTTCGAGCATGGTCGTCGACTGCAAGGTAGAGCTCGATTGCGTCGCGTACAAGGAACCCACAGCTTAGCGCTCAGAGTCCTCCGCTCTTAACTCATTTGTAAGATCTACTTTGCTCAAAGGAAATTCGATGGTTCCAAGCCTATGATCGACCACCATGCGATCGTTCTGCTTATCTCGGCATCGGTTGCGGTCATCACGCTCATCCTGCTGATTGCTGTCTGCAAGCTGAACCCCTTCATCGTTCTGTTCCTCACCTCGCTCGGCCTGGCGATGGCCACCGGCATGCCGCTGCACGCAATTGTGCAGTCCTTTGAAGCCGGACTCAGCGGCACCATGGGGCACATCGCGATCGTGGTCGCCCTCGGCACCATGCTCGGCAAGATGATGGCGGAGTCCGGCGGTGCCGACCGCATCGCTTATACGCTTATCCGCCTCTTCGGCGAAAAGCGCATTCACTGGGCCATGATGGTGATCGGCTTTGTCGTCGGCCTTCCCGTCTTCTTTGAAGTCGGCTTCGTACTTCTCATCCCTATCGTGTTTACCGTGGCCCGGCGCACGCGCACCTCGCTGATTTTGGTCGGCCTCCCGCTCGTCGCCGGGCTCTCCGTCGTCCACGGATTGGTGCCGCCACACCCGGCAGCACTCGTCGCAGTGGCGATCTACAACGCCGACATGGGCCGCACCATCTTCTACGCTCTGCTGCTCGCCATCCCGACCGTGGTGATCGCCGGGCCGCTCTACGCGAAGTTCATCGCCCCCCACGTTCACCTCGATCTGGATAATCCCATGGCCGCGGAGTTCGTCGATCACGGCGAAGAGCGCAGCCTGCCCAGCTTCGGCCTCACGCTCGCAACGATATTGCTTCCCGTTGCATTAATGCTGGTGGGCAGTTGGGCCGATACGCTATCGCGCCCTAAAAGCGCCTTGAACGGCGGTCTGCATCTGCTGGGCAACGCCGACATCTCACTACTCGTCGGCGTCCTTGTAAGTTTCATCACGCTCGGCAAGATGCGCGGCTTCGACCGCGAGGCAATCCTTAAATTCTCCAACGAATGCCTCGCCCCCACGGCCACCATCACCTTGCTGGTCGGTGCTGGCGGAGGCTTCGGTCGCATCCTGCAGGACAGCGGCGTCTCCCAGGCCATCGTCGAAGTCGCACTGCATGCGCATGTGCCGATTCTTATCCTCGCCTGGACAGTCGCAGCCTTGATTCGTCTATCCACCGGCTCAGCCACCGTGGCCATGACCACTGCCGCCGGTATCGTAGCTCCCATCGCCATGCACACACCGGGCGCGCGGCCTGAGCTATTGGCAATCGCAACCGGCGCGGGCTCGCTCTTCTTCTCCCACGTCAACGATGGCGGCTTCTGGCTGGTCAAGGAGTACTTCAACATGAGCGTCGCCGACACGATCAAAACCTGGTCCGTCTGCGAGACCATCATCTCGGTTGTTGCGTTACTGCTGACCCTGGCTCTATCGGTAGCGACCTGATCCGCGCGCGCAAAATAGATTTGACCCATCAACAGAGGAGGAAATAAATGACATCCGAAGATCTCGTCAAGCAGGTCAGTATCAAGGAACCCATCTCGCGGCGCGGATTCCTGAAAGGCGCTGCCGCCCTTTCAATAGCCTCCTCTGTCTCCGCAGTTGCGCAGGGCTCCAACCGCAGCGCTCGCAGCGGCAGAACCTTAGCCTACGTCGGCTGCTACACGGGAGCAGTTGGCGATGGCAGCAACGGAAAGGGGATCTACCTGTTCGAGATGGATCAGCAGACTGGAGCGCTCACTTTGCTCAAGCTCGCGGCCACAACAGCCAGCCCCTCCTGGCTCTCTCTTCATCCTTCCGGGCGCTACCTCTACGCGGCCAACGAGGTCACAAACTTTAACGGCACCAATGGATCGGTCAGCGCCTACGCGGTAGACCGCGTCAGCGGCGATCTGCGCTTCCTCAACACCGTAAGCTCCGAAGGCGGCGGCCCCGCTTACCTCTCGACCGACGCCGACGGAAAGTATGTCTTCGTCGCCAACTACGTCGGCGGAAGCGTTGCGGTATTCCCCATCCTTCCCGGCGGCTCACTCGCCCGCGCCAGCAATGTTCAACACGATAGTGGATCAGTGGGAAGCACAACGCCGACCAATGCCGCGCCCGGCAGCTTTGCATGGAGCGGCCACGACGCTCCCCACGCGCACATGATTCAGGCCGACCCGAACAACCGCTTCGTCTTGCATACCGATCTCGGACAGGACCGAATCTACGTGCACCGTTTCGACCAAAGCAACGGCAAGCTCACCCCTGCTGCCACACCGTTCATCTCCCTGCCCACAGGCGACGGACCTCGCCACCTGGCGTTTCATCCCAACAGCCGCTGGCTCTATTCCATTCAGGAAGAGGCTTCCACGCTGACCTTTTTCCACTACGATCCCTCGACCGGCTCGCTCGCATCTCAGCAGACGATCTCGACCCTGCCTCCGGGCTTTACCGGCACCAGCTTCGCCTCCGGTGTTAAAGTATCGGCTGACGGACGCTTTCTCTACGCTGCCAACCGACTGCACGACACCATCGCCATCTTTTCCATCGAGAACGACGGCAGGCTCAAGCCGCTTGGCGAAGTCTCCACCATGGGTGACTACCCCAGCCAGTTCAACATCGATCCCAGCGGAAAATTTTTATACGCCTGCAATCGCAAAAGCGACGTCATCACCTCGTTCTCTATGAGCCACGATACAGGCCTGCTCACCTTCACAGGCCAGTACACTCCTGTTGGAAGTGCGAGTTGCATCGTCTTCCTCGCATAAGCGATTGCCTGATGCTTGCTGATTCTTGATTTGCTCCATTGCCGACTGGGAGGTCGCTGTGACTTGCAGACTGCATCTTCTTCTTGCCTGCCTTCTTGGCGTCGCATCTTTCATTCCCAAGGCTGCTTTCGGGCAGACCGACGAATTGCGCATGGTAATCGTCGTGAGCCGCCACGGCGTTCGCGCTCCCATCGAAAGCGAGACTCGCGCCAGCCAATACAACACGCAGCCGTGGCCCACCTGGCCGGTCGCTCCGGGAGTGCTCACGCCAAACGGCGCAACCCTCATGAGAAATACGGGCAGCTTCTACAGGCAGCGTTACGCCAATCTCTTCCGCGACCCACAAAACTGCTCAACCTCGATCTTCGCCGCTGCGAATCGCACCGAGCGCACGGTCAGCTCAGCGCAGGCTGTACTCAAAGGACTCGCTCCCAACTGCCCGGTAAAAGTTCACGTGCACGACGCCAGCAGTCTCGATCCACTCTTTGAAGCCGCCGCATTCTCCAGCGTCGCCAATCATGAAGAGTTGGCAGCCGCTATCCGTGGAAGACTCGGCGGAGATCCGCAGTGGTGGCCATCGGCCTACCAGCGTCCTCTCGAAGACCTGCAGCAAATTCTTTTGAACTGCGGAAACGGTTCCCCCTGCAGCAAATCTTCGACGAAAGAGAAACTGCTGAACGATACTTCGACGGTGAAGGCCGCAAATATCCCCGATATGGTGGTGATCGACGGCCCCGTCAGCAAAGGCGCCGACTTCGCAGAGAACTTCCTGCTGCAATATACAGAAGGCCTGCCGATGGCCCAGGTTGGCTGGGGGCGCGTCTCGCGCTCAGAGCTGAACGCACTGATGACGATGAACACCAGCTATCACGACTATGTTCTGCGAACGCCCTACTTTGCGCAGATCGGAGCCTCAAATCTCGCCAGCGATATCGGCGCGACGCTCCAGCAAGCCGCAGACGAAAAGACCGTGAGAGGAGCAATTGATTCCCCGCAGACCCGCTTCCTTCTGCTGCTCGGGCACGACTCCAACCTCACCTGGCTCGGCGGGCTGCTGCATCTGAATTGGCTGTTGCCCGATCAACCATTGAATGCGACGCCTCCGGGAAGCGCACTGGTCTTCGAACTGCACCGCGATGCAAACACAAATCGCTGTTACCTGCAGGTCTATATGATGAGCCAGACGCTGGACCAGATGCGTTACAAAACCCCGCTCACCATCGGCCACGCTCCATCCATCGCAACGATCTTCGTGCCCAACTGCAGCACCGACGCAACCAATCGCTGCCCGCTCGACCAGTTCCAGAAGCTTATTCAGTCCACAGTCAACCCGTCTTTCGTTGAGCCCACTTCGAGCACACTCCACCCAAACGAATAGCCGCTCAGTGCCGACCTTGATGCCTTACTCCCACTGCGTCTTATGCCGCTCCAGCCACCAGCAGACGTCGTTCCCCTTCTGGGGAAAGATTGACCGGCTACAATTTACCGGCACCACGCCCATGAAGTCGTACTCCATCTTGTTCCCCTTCAGCGGAGTAGCCAGCAACTGGTTCACCTGCACCACCCCAACCGGCCCTCTTCGAACCCGGAATACCACCCAGTCTCCGACATAGAGCAACGCCGCCAACACCACCACCGCTAACAAAACCCGCAAAGTCCATCGCTTCATCCGGCCCTCCAATAAAAGAACATCTGTTGCGGCAGTTTTCCCTTGCACGATCCTAACTCTTCCACCATAGTTGCTTCTTTACTCGCTTCTCTTACGGAGATGCACTGCGATGACGATTCCTCGCCAGCTTCAGGCACATCGAAAAACACTGCTCGCAATGCTGGTCCTGCTCTTTCTGATGGGCTGCGTCCCTGACCAGGACTACACCCCAGTCGTCAAACAATTTCAGCGGTCCGCGGATACCCTCTCCCAGGCCTTCCAAACGCTGCTGACCAACGCCAATCTGGTCGAGTACGAGCACTACATCGATGCCCAGGCCTTCGATCACGCCCCGCTCAGCCCTTCTGAGATCGACAGTCGCGCCGTCATTACCTCCGAAGAGCTCAAGCTCCGCTCCGACGCCATCCGCGCCCTCGCGCAATACACCTCCGCTCTGGCCACACTCGCCCAGGGCAAAGAGGAAGGGCAAATCGTAGCGGATGCCACCGCCGCCAGCACCAGCTTTTCGACCCTCGCCACCGACGCCCAGACCGCCGCTGCAGGCCGGCACCTCATTCCCGCCACGGCAGATTACGCCGGCCCCATCTCCAGCGCGGCCTCAGCCGCAGGCATCATTCTCGGCCTGATCGAGCGTCACCGCACCCATGAAGAGATTCATCAAAGCATCGAGAAGAATGACCCCGCGCTCACCGCGCTCTTCAACATTCTCGGCACCGAATCGCAGGCCATCTACGAACGCCAGAAGAGCAGCCAGCGCGCTCAGGGCGTTCTCCTCTTCACCGACTACAACCGCGAGATCGCCCAACCCGCTCCGGACAAAGACTACCTCCTCCAACTCAGCGACCGCATCAAGCAATTCCGCCGCAACCAGGCCCTCGTTGCTCGGGCCGACCCCACCGCAGCCATCGCGGCCTTCAAAAAGTCCCACGACGCTCTTGTCGCCGTCATCCTCGCGCCCAAAGACGCCAAACCTCGCGCCCTCGCGGAGCTTGTTACCTCGGTGAAATCCTTTGCCGCCGAGGTCGAACCGCTGGCAGACGGCGTTCAATCAACCAGCAGTAAAAAGGATTAACGAAAGGTGGCAGACCTTATGACCCAGGCCGAGCTCGTGACCGCCATCGGCAATACCCTCACCCAGATGGACAACACCCTGATGGACCCGACCCTCATCAACCAGCCTGCAAAGTGGCAGCAGGTCTATGCCATGCGAAAGCATCTCGACGACCAGCAGCGCACACTCGTCGCCGCCACCATTCAGGCCGACGACGCCAGCTTCCAGGCACTTACCGTCCAGATTCAACAGGCCATCAAGCAACTCCAGCAGGTCATCGACAATCTGAAGAAAATGGACAGCATCATCAATACCATCGCGCAGATCTCCGCCGATCTTGATGAGATTCTCAAAGCTGTCAGCTAAAAACGCTGGACTCGGCCCCCCTCCGGCAGTATCTTTTTCCAGACCGCAAACTTCATCTGCTACGGGAGACAAATAATGGCACATTCGAAATTTCTAACGATTGCAGCCGCCGCTTTAGTCACCTTCACCATCTCCGCCGCTCCGGTCCTCGCTCAGAGCACCCAGTCCAGTTCCACCTGGTCGCAGGACGACACGGTTCGCATCATTCAAGATGTTCAGAAGAAGATCGGCGGCCTCACCGACTACGCCGTCTTCGACTGGATCACCTTCGGCATCCACGGCAAAACCCTTGTGCTCAACGGTTACGCCTCCCGCCCCACCCTCAAGGATGAGGCTGGCCGCGCCGTCAAAGGCATCCCCGGCATCGCCTCGGTCGAGAACAATATCGAAGTCTTGCCCAACTCGCCGAACGACGACCGCGTCCGCGCCGCCGTCTACAACCGCATCTACACTGCCCCCAGCCTGCGCAGATATAACGCCAATCAGGGGAGCCTGGGCCGCGCCATTGGTCCCGGCGCGGGCATCGCCCTGGCTGCCGGAGGCGTTACCGCCAGTCCTCCCCTTGGCTACCACGCCATCCACATCATCGTGAAGAACGGCAACGTCATCCTCTACGGCGTGGTCTCAAACCAGAGCGATGCTGCGATCGCAGGGATGCAAGCCAACTCTGCCCCCGGAGCTTTCGGCATTACCAATAACATCGTCGTCGAAGGCGCCCCCGCCAAAAGCAAGTAATCTCTGAACGGAGTGACGGCCAACTCCCGTCACTCCGGGTAATTCAAAATTTTCACTCGGGATCAGCGCAGATCACCCGCTAAAGGTTGAACAGCTCCCGCAGCCGTTTCGTCTGCGCACGGCTCACCGGAATCTCCGTCTTCTTCGGATCGTCCATCCTAAGCTGATAGCTCGACTTGAACCACGGCACCACCTCGCGGATATGCTGGATGTTCACCACAAACGAGCGGTGCGCCCGCCAGAACGTCTCCGGGTCGAGCTGGTCCATCAGCTCCTCCAGCGTCCGGCAGTTCGAGTGTCCCTCCACCGTGGGCGTCACCACCGTAATCGTGCCCTCTTCAATCGAAGCGAAGCAGATCTCTCGCTGGTTCACCAGCAGCAGTCTGCTCTGCGCCCGCACAATCACCTTGCCCGAATGCGTCTTCCCTCCCTGCGATTGCTCCTCCATCAGTCGCAGCAGCGCATCCAGCTTGGCATCGCTGGCCGACTCGGGTGTGGCCAGCCGCGCCGCTGCCTTCTCAATCGTCTGCATCACCCGCTTCTGGTCAAAGGGCTTCAGCAGATAGTCCACCGCATTCACCTCAAACGCGCGCACGGCGTATTGGTTGAAGGCTGTCGCGAACACGACCTGCGGCATCGGAACCTTGCGGTCGAGCAGCTTCTTCAGCACGGCAAACCCGTCCAGCCCCGGCATCTGCACGTCGAGAAACACCACATCCGGTTTATGCGTCTGGATCAGGTCCACAGCCTCGATCCCATTGGTACCGTGCGCCAGCACTTCGACGCCGCCACCCCGCTCCAGCAGATACTGAAGCTCCTGCCGCGCCAGCGGTTCGTCATCGATGATGAGCGCGGTCAATGCCATACGACAATACTAGTCGCTATAGAATTCTTAGTCGCTGTAGACGCGTAGACGCGCCGGTGCCTGGTCTTCGGCAAGGTCATGTCCGCACTGGGTGCAATAAACATCCGTGATCTGCACGCCGCGAAAGCAGCGCCCGCATACCGGGGCCACCTGGAACTGGCACTGCGGGCAAAAGTGAATGCCCGACGTAATCTCCGTACTGCAATGCGGGCAGCGCGAAAGAATTGGCTGACGCAGAAGAAAATACACCACGGCCCCAATGCCGCCCGGCATGACGATGACTACCAGCATCCACAATCCCGCAGACATATTGCGTCGCTTCACATCGCGGCTGACATACCCGACCAGCAGAACATACGTCGCAAGCGCGGTTCCCCACGAGTAGCCCATCAGGATCCGCATCGGGATCATCTCATGCCGGTGATGGGGCATGACCACCTGAAACAGATACTGAATCGCAATGAAGACGGCCACCGCCAGAATCACGGACCATGCGGGGATCAGGCTAAGCTGGTCCTCGTCCGTCGCCGCCGCCTCCGGCGCTCTCTCCGATTTGTGACTCCAGGGCATGGTCATCGCATCGTCTCGCCGCCAGAGCGTTTACGCATCCGGCGGAACCATACCGTCACCAGCAGCGCCATCGAAAGGGGAAAGAACCACAGAGCCAGCACAAGGAACTGAGCGCTCGAATCCGGAACGCCGATCGGGATCAGCTCATAGCCATCCAGAACCGTCCATACCGCCGAGCAGATCAGCACCAAAAACACGGAACTTACGGTCAGCGGAATCCATAGGCTCCGGATACGGCTGCGTCGCGCCTCCAGCATCTTCGCCCGCTCCCGCACTACGCGGTGCGTCCGGTTCACCAACGAGGCCTTCGCCGCCACATTGATCTTCGGCAACCCCGGCCCGCCACGCGAGCGGCCAGTCTCCATCAATAAAGAGTGCTCATCGAAAATGCTCTTCATACGACCGCCTCCACTACAGGACGGGATGCACGAATCTGTTCCATCTCCGGCCTCAAGGCCGCCAGCCCGCGATAAAGCCGCGACTTCACCGTCGAGAGCTGCGCACGCGTCACCCCGGCGATCTCTTCAAGCGAAAGCTCCTCATAGAATCGCAGCACCAGCACCTCACGGTAGTTCGGTTCGAGCTTCAGAAGAACCTCGCCCACCTCGGCGCAGTTCTCCCGCTCCTCAAGCTGCTCCAGCGGTGAAGGCCCGGACATGGCAACCTCAAACGGCCGGTCGTCTTCCTTGCTTTCGCTCATCTCATCGAGGCTCGCCATCGTTCGCTTTCGCGACAGGTCGATCACTAGGTTGCGTGCAATCGTAAACAGCCAGGTATCGAAGCGCGCGTTGCCGTTATACTGCGCCCCCCGCAGCAGAACGCGCATCCAGGTCTCTTGAAACAGGTCTTCTGCGACCTCGCGCTTCCCCGTCAAAAACAGCAGGTAACGCATCAGCCGATGTTGATAAAGTTCAATGAGTTGGTCGAGAAGTTCGGGGTCCTGCCGCTTCAGCCCCTGGGCAATGGCCGCGTTCTCGCTCTGGGCCTGAGCGGCCACCGCAACTGCCAGCGAGATTGCTCCACCTTGCACACTCTCTCTGACGCGAGCGCGCTGAAAAAAGACTCGGTTAGGGCTTAATTTATCCATGCAAGATCAAGAATTTCCTCGCTCGGACAGGGCCACATCGCAACGCTTCCGGCTGATTCATTCTAAATTGCCCATCGCAACAACGACTCATGGCCACCTGCGCTGCAAAGGCCTTCGCCACTCCCATCCACTCCATACCGAAGCAGGCCGAAACTAGCAATAGACAGAGGCCTCTATCCAACTGATTCCATGTCGATTGCAAATTTCTTTCTCGAAAACAAAGGCAAAAATGCGTGTCAAGCCCCAAAACCGCATAACTCAAACAAAATAAATAAGATAAAGATTGCAAAAGAGTTTGATCCAATTCGCTACACTAAAAGAGTAGAGAAATAACTCAGAAGTCCCAGTCCACAGGCTTGGACTTAACTCTTTTAGAAACAATATTTTGGCCGTAACTCTTTATAAATGAATATTTTACAAAACTAAATCCGCGTAAA